>CAZJAX010000097.1:0-7261 GCA_964543965.1 uncultured Planctomycetia bacterium | reverse complement strand
GATCGATCTCTCCGCAGACCCCTCAGCCCCTGATCGCGTTGTTCTTAAAGGAGAGACCGTCATCGCTTGGATCAATTCCAAGCTTAGCGACCCCGCAGCCTTTGCACAGCTTCAAGCGGACCTAGCCGCACTCTGGAGAATGCGCCAACAGCTTCTGCAGGAAAGCCAGGGAATGGCAGACTCCGAGAAATCGGCGAACGAAGTCTTCTTTACGGCGCTCTACGAACAGATCAGCCGGACATCCGCCGCAAGACTGGCAACGATCAGCCTAAGGCCGTCGCCGTCCTCAGACCCAGTATCGGTCGATCTGGAAAGGGTAGAGGAGTGGATTAAGGAAGACTCTTCTAGAGCTACTCCCGACAACCTCAAGCTTGTCCTTGAGAAGCTATCAGATTCTGATCAAGGCGTTCGCTATTCCGCCCTGAAAGCCCTGCCATCGTTCCTCAAAGCCAACCATTCATTAACCACTCCCGAGAACCTCGATCCTATCCTTGAGAAACTATCGGATCCTGTTGGGATGATCAGGCATTCCGCCCTCGAAATCCTGCAGCTCTTCCTCAAGGCCAACGATGCGCTGGTCACTCCCGGCAACCTGAGACTCGTTCTTGAAAAACTGCCGGATCCTAATAAATCTATACGCGTTGAAGCGCTCAAAGCCCTCCCGGTCTTCCTCAAAACCGACCATTCATTAGCTGTTTCCGACAATCTAAAGCCCGTTATTGAGAGACTATCGGATCCTGACCCAATCGTCCGCAGCGCTGCTTTCAAAGCTCTCTCGTCTTTCATCGAAGCCAACCATCAATTGGCCACCCCCGGCAACCTGAAACTCGTTCTTGAGAGACTAGCGGATCCTGATATACGTTTTAAGCGATCCGCCATCATCACCCTCCCGTTTTTCCTCAAAGCCAACCATCGGTTAGCAACTCCCGACAACCTGAAGCTTGTTCTTGAGAAGTTATCGGACTCTGATTGGTCTATCCGCTTCTACGCTCTCGAAGCTCTCCCATCATTCTTTGAAGCCAACCATTCATTGGCCACCATCGACAACCTTAAGCCTGTTCTTGAGCAGCTATCGCATCCTCATGAAACTGTCTGACAGCCCTCCAAGTTCTCCCATCCTTTGAGCAGGCAGTCGAAGACAACGAATCCCTGCGCTCCTTTGTGCAAGCCGGCATTCTGGCCCTCACCCCAAAAGAGACCACCATGAACATCTCGACAGATCTCGCAGCGCCCAATCAGGTTGTTCTTAAAAAAGAGGCCATAGGCCTTTGGATAGGTTCCAAACTTAGCGATAGAACCGCTTTTGCACAGCTCCAAATGGATCTAGTTGGCCTCTGGAGAGTGCGCCAGAATTTATTGCAGACCGGTGCCGGCGTAGAGGACTCAAGCGAACTTGCAAACGAAACATTTTTCACCGCTCTTTATCAGCTGATCAATGAAACTGCCGCTGCTAGGCTGGCCGCTGACTTCACGGCTCTCGACTCAGGCGAGCAGGCTGCCGTAAAAGTGTTCTTCGCCCAGCTAGCCAAGAGCCGGCCGACCGAGACTTTTACCAAGGACATCGCGCTTTTCCTTGAGTCTCTGGGTCTCACACAAGTCTTCCGCGTCGAAGAGCGGGGAGATGATATCGCCGTGTTCCGTCAGGGTGAGAAGGGCGCGGCGTTTGTCACGATCTCCAAAAAAGAAGGCGCCGCCGAAACGATCCGCGAGCGCGCTCTCCCGCCCGAGGACACCGATCTTCTTACGGCGCAGGGCTTCGTGTCGCTCATCAAGCTCTCGGTCTTGCAGTCGGCCAGCTATGCGGGCGCCGATCTTTCGATTCAGGTGCCCAACGCAGTCTCTCTGCCGGCCGCTGCGCTTGCCGCAGTCAAGGATCCGATCAAATTCCAGCAGGCGTTCGAGATCACTTTTCTCCAGGCGCTCGCTTTCCGCAACGCCGTCAAGGGCGGGAAGAAACCCGTGATCCTTTTGAGCGGTGCCGTGGATCTGGCGCCCGAGCAGACGGCCATGATCGACGAGATGCTTCGCCGTCATCTCGGCGGAAGGGCTGACGCCATGATCCTTAGAGCGGAGCCTCGGGACTTCCAGGGGCTGGTGCTTTCGCTGGTCGACGCCGAGACTGTGGCGGCCGGCCGCGCGCGCTCTGAAAATGAGATTACGCTTTCAGTCGCAGGTCTTTGGGACAGCGAAAAACCCAAAAATATGGCGCCTCATCTGGTCAGCGGTTACGGACTGCTCGCGGGCATTTCTGCCAAAGCCTGGGACGGCGCGAACCTTGCCATCCGTAAAACCGAAGTCCAGGCTGCCGACCTGCCCCGTCCGATGCTCGCCCAATACCGGGAAGCCTTGGGTAGGGAAGTCGAGCCTCGGGAACTGCTGGATCTGGCGCTCTATGCCGTCGATGCCCAGGTTTTCCGAGCCCTGGCATTTCCTCTGCCTCTCATCAAGAAGATGGACTGGAGCCGTATTTCCAGCGCTGTCTGGCGTGCCGTGGCATCCGCCGCCTAAACTTACCCCCTGCTTCCGTATATATAAGGACCAACGGGCTCCATTTTCTCTGCTATGGGGTATTGACACGGTACGTTTTTGTGATATTATAAGTTTAGCACTCATTAAGATAGAGTGCTAACAAAGGGATTTAAGCTATGCAGACAAGCCTAAATCAACGGCGTGACCAGATTTTCGACGTGATCGTGCGTTCTTATATAGAGACCGCCGAGCCCGTCGGTTCCCGCACTATTTCCAAGCGGCATGGACTGGACCTGTCATCAGCGTCCATACGCAACGTGATGGCGGATCTGGAAGAAATGGGGTATCTGAAGCAGCCTCACACCTCGGCTGGACGCGTTCCCACGGATAAGGGTTACCGCTACTGGGTGGACCGCCTGATGGCGCGGGAAGAGCTGACCGACAAAGAAAAGGATTGGGTGCGCAAGCAGATTGCCGGAGCGCGCACGATATCGGCGCTGAAGGAAAAGGTATCTAAGATCATCACCGAACTGACCGAAAACGCGTCGATGGTGTATTTCAAGAATCTCAAACGCGTCTCGTTCCTGCGTCAGCTGGAGGCGGCGATCGGGGCGCAGAGGCTGATCGAAATGATGGAGGAGGATTCGGAGCTCTTCATCGAAGGCATCGCGCGCATCTTCGAGCAGCCGGAGTTTCAGGACTTACGGAAGATCCGTATCCTCCTGCATGCATTCGACGATAAGTACGATATCATCCAGCTTCTTTTGAAGGATCTCGAAGAGCAGGGCGTGCAGGTGCATATCGGGCATGAGGCGGCTTTCCGCGACCTCGAGGACGTGAGCGTCGTGGCCAAGGACTGTTATCTTGAGCGCATCGCGATCGGAAGCATCGCCGTGGTCGGTCCGACGCGCATGAAATACCCGAAGATCGTATCTGTCGTTGAATTTGTGGCGGACTCGGTGACCCAAGAACTCGAAAGGTTTTAAGCGATGAGCCATGAGACTGAAAAGAAGGGGAATAAAGAAACGCCGGCAGAACAGGCCGGTCAAGAGACCGCCCAGCTCGAAAAGAAGGCGGCTGAGCACGCCGATCAGATTCTGCGCATGAAAGCGGATTTTGACAATACGCGTAAGCGCCTTGAGCGCGACAAGCAGGAGGCGATCAAATACGCCAACGAGAAGCTCCTGGCTGAGGTCCTGCCGGTCATGGACAACCTCGACCGCGCCGTGGCCAGCATCAGCGAGGGGCATGACCCCGAGAAGGTGAAGCAGGGGCTGCGCATCGCGCAGGAAGAAATGCACAAAATTTTGGAGCTCCACGGAGTCGAGGTCATCAAGGCCGTCGGCGCCGAGTTTGACCCGCGCTTTCACGAGGCCGTCGCGACGGTGGAAGCCGGAGGAAAAGAAGGGACCGTGGTGGAAGAAGTCCAGAGAGGCTATTTACTCAACGGGAGACTGATACGGCCCAGCCGGGTCAAGATCGCCCAATAAATTTTAAAATTAACACACAAAACATCTGAAGCACGGATATCTTTAAGGAGGATAAAAAAATGGCTGCGGAAAAAGTAATAGGTATCGATCTAGGGACGACCAATTCCTGCGTTTCCATCATGGAGTCGGGGGAGCCGGTCGTTTTGGCCAACGCGGAAGGCGGGAGGACCACGCCTTCGGTGGTCGGTTTCACGAAAAGCGGCGAGAGGCTCGTCGGTCAGGCGGCGAAGCGTCAGGCGATCACGAACCCCGAAAACACGGTGTTCTCGATCAAGCGCTTCATGGGCCGCAAGCACAGCGAAGTGCTTTCTGAAGAAAAGCTTGTGCCTTACAAGATCACGGAAGGCTCCGGCGGAGAGCTGAAGGTCAAAGTGCAGGGCAAAGAGCTCACGCCCCCGGAAGTTTCGGCGATCATTCTTCAGAAGATGAAGCAGACGGCCGAGGACTATCTCGGACAGAAGGTCACCAAGGCGGTCATCACGGTGCCGGCGTATTTCAACGACGCCCAGCGCCAGGCCACCAAGGACGCCGGCAAGATCGCAGGACTCGAAGTGCTGCGCATCATCAACGAGCCGACGGCTGCCGCGCTCGCGTACGGCCTCGACAAGAAGAAGAACGAAAAGATCGCGGTTTATGACCTCGGCGGCGGCACATTCGACGTGTCCATCCTCGAGATCGGAGACGGCGTATTCGAAGTGCGTTCGACCAACGGCGACACGCACTTGGGCGGAGATGACTTCGACCAGAAGATCATCGATTGGCTCGCGGACGAGTTTAAAAAATCCGACGGTATCGATCTGCGCAAGGACCGCATGGCTTTACAGCGTTTGAAAGAAGCCGCCGAAAAAGCCAAGTGCGAGCTCTCGAGCAACATGCAGAGCGAGATCAACCTGCCGTTCATCACGGCGGATTCGTCGGGTCCCAAGCACTTGACGATCTCTCTGACGCGCTCCAAGCTCGAACAGCTGACCGACGACCTGGTGCAGCGCACCTTGGCGCCGTGCAAGAGGGCGCTCGAAGACGCCAAGATCAAGGCCGAAGACATCGACGAAGTCGTGCTCGTAGGCGGACAGACCCGCATGCCCAAAGTCCAGGAAGTCGTCAAGCAGCTCTTCAAAAAAGAGCCGCATAAGGGTGTCAACCCGGACGAAGTCGTGGCCATCGGCGCGGCGATCCAGGGAGGTGTCCTCGTCGGCGACGTGAAGGACGTGCTGCTGCTCGACGTGACCCCGCTTTCGCTGGGTATCGAAACGCTCGGCGGCGTCTCCACGAAGCTGATCGAAAAGAATACGACCATCCCGACGAAAAAGAGCCAGGTCTTCTCGACCGCGGCTGACAACCAGACGGCGGTCTCGATCCATGTGCTGCAGGGCGAGCGCGAAATGGCCTCGGGCAACCGTACGCTCGGACGCTTCGACCTCGTCGGCATCCCGTCGGCGCCGCGCGGCGTGCCGCAGATCGAAGTGACGTTCGATATCGACGCCAACGGCATCACGCACGTTTCAGCCAAGGATCTCGGTACCGGCAAGGAGCAGAAGATCAAGATCGAGAGCTCCAGCGGTCTATCCAAGGAAGAAATCGAAAAGATGACCAAGGACGCCCAGCTCCACGCCGAAGAAGACAAAAAGAAGCGTGAAGCCGTCGACGCACACAACCGTCTCGACAGCCTTGTCTACTCGACGGAGAAGTCGATGAAGGAACTCGGGGATAAGATCTCCGCCGAAGACAAGCAGAAGGTCGAAGAGGCGCTCACGAAGGCTAAGGAAGCGCTGAAAGGCGAAGACGTCACTCAGCTCAAGAGCGCGGAAGAAGCTTTGACCGCCGCGTCTCACAAGATCGCCGAGGAGATGTACAAGCAGACGGCCTCCAAGGGCGCCGCCGGACAGGAAGCCGGCGCGCAAGCCAAGGAAGACGTGCAGGACGCGGAGTATAAAGTCGACGAAGACGGCAAAAAATAACCGTCGATGTCCTCCCGCAAGCACGACTACTATGAAGTGCTGGGCCTGAGCCGCTCAGCCGATACGGACGAGATCAAAAAAGCGTATCGCAAAGCGGCTCTGGCCCACCATCCCGACCGCAACCCCGGCGACAAGAAAGCCGAGGATAAGTTCAAGGAAGCTACCGAAGCCTACGGAGTCCTTTCGGATCCCCGCAAGCGCCAGCTCTACGATCAGTACGGACACGACGGCCTCAACTCCCAAGGCATGGGCAGCGGGTTTTCAGCGTCGGGATTTGAAGATGTTTTCGAGGGAATCTTCGAAGATTTCTTCGGCGGCGGCGGACCCGGCCGGCGTCAGGGCGCCCGCGCGCGGCAGGGCAGCGACCTGCAGTACGATTTTGAGATATCATTCAACGAAGCTGTTTTTGGCGCCGAAAAGACGGTCGAGCTGCGCCGTGAAGAGACCTGCGGCGCCTGCCGCGGCGAGGGCGCCAAACCCGGTACATCCAAAAAGACCTGCTCCGGATGCCACGGCTCCGGAAAAATCCTGACTTCCAGCGGTTTTTTCAGCGTCTCGCGTGCGTGTCCCCGGTGTCACGGCGAAGGCGAGATGATCGAGCACGCCTGCACCGCTTGCCGCGGCTCAGGGCGCGTTTTGAGCGACCGCAAGATACAGTTAAAAATCCCCCCGGGGGTCAACGACGGCGTGCGCCTGCGTATGACCGGCGAGGGTGAGGCCGGCCTCCGCGGCGGCCCCCGAGGCGATCTCTACGTGGATCTCCATGTGAAGCCCCATGAATTTTTCAAACGCGATGGCCAGAATATCCAGTGTGAAGTCCCGATCAGCTTCGCTCAGGCCGCGCTCGGGGACGAGATCGATGTCCCGACGCTGACCGGCAGTCACAAAATGAAGATCCCTGCCGGAACGCAGACCGGCAAACTTTTCCGCCTCAAAGGTAAAGGCGTCGCATCTCTGCGCGGCGAAGGCATCGGCGACCAGGAAGTCACGGTCATCGTGGAAACCCCTTCGCACCTTTCCGATAAACAAAAGGACCTGCTGCGCGAATTCGAGTCGCTGTCCGGTGAGAAGGCTCACCCGATGGCCTCGTCTTTCTTCGAGAAAGCCAAAAAAATTTTTACCAAATAAGGAAATACCATGCCTACTTATGAGTATCAGTGCCAAAAGTGCAAAAAGAAATTCGACAAGCTCCAAAGCATGACCGAGCCCGCCCTGAAAGCCTGCATCTACTGCAAAGGCAAGGTCGAACGCCTCATCGGCGGCGGCGCGGGCCTCATTTTCAAAGGCGCCGGCTTTTACGAGACGGACTATAAGAAAAAGACCGGCTCAAAGTCCGACAGCGCC
>CAZJAX010000096.1:0-7543 GCA_964543965.1 uncultured Planctomycetia bacterium | reverse complement strand
GCCGCAGAAGCAGTGGACCCGTCTTGAAAAAAAAGCGGAAGTGCTTCTGGTGAGGGAAAAGAAGAAGGGGTTCATCGATTGGAAAATGCTTTTGAAAGAGCTTGGCGACCGCGGCATCGTGAACCTTCTGATCGAGGGCGGCGGTGAAGTCATCGGCAGCGCGATCCGGGAAAGGGTAGCACACGAACTGTACGTGTTCGTAGCGCCGCGCATCATCGGAGGCAAAGAGTCTGTAAGTTCTGTCGGCGGGGAAGGCCCGCGTCTTCTGAAGCAGGCCGCGCACATCCGCGATCTTAAGGTTGAAAGCATCGGACGCGACCTTCTTTTCAGGGGGAGATTCTGATGTTCACCGGTGTCGTTCACGGCCTCGGGACGGTGCGCCGTCTTATCAAAAGTAATCGCGGTGCGCGTCTCGAGGTAGAGATGCCCAAAGGCTTTCCTGCGGTCAAGATCGGCGGAAGTGTCAGCGTCAACGGCGCCTGCCTGACGGCCGCCAAAAGGGCCGGAAACCGCCTTTTTTTCGACGTCGTCTCCGAAACGATGCGGCGCACGGCTTTCGGCGATCTCGTGAAGGGCTCCCGGGTCAATCTGGAACCGGCGTTGGCGTGGAACGACCGCATCGAAGGCCATTTCGTGCAAGGTCATGTGGACGGGACGGGCCGCGTGAAGAGGGTGCGCCGGGAAAAGGCGGGCGTCCATATCGAGATCAGTTACCCGCCTTCACTTCGTCCTTATATCCTTGAAAAGGGCTCTATCGCCGTTGACGGTGTCAGTCTGACGCTGGGAAAGACGGGGGGATCCGCATTTTGGATCCACCTGATCCCGCATACGCTGAAACTGACCGGTTTCGGCGCTTTAAAGGCGGGGGACCGGGTGAACCTCGAGGCCGACATTCTGCTCAAATTCTTCCGGTCGCTTTGATTGACTTTCCGTCAGCAGGGGTATAAGCTATAAAACTCATAAATCAGGATGAGCCGACCGATGAAAAAATTGACCCGAATCCTCGCTTTTACCGCCCTCTTAGCCTCGTTTGCTTCCGTCTCTGAAGCCGCCTGGGTCTGGAGTCCCGACCTCGGCAAGTGGATCAACCCCAAAAAAGCCGCCAAAGACACCCCGGATCAGCAGTACGACTGGGCGATGCAATTTTATAATCAGAAGGACTGGGATCGCGCGATCGAGGAATTTGAAAAGCTTCCGGAGGCGTTCCCCAACTCCCGTCTCGCGGCTGAAGGCGTTTATTTTACAGGTCTCTGTCAGGAGGAGAAGAAGGAGTACGCGAAAGCCGCTGACTCATATCAGAAGCTTGTCGACCGCTACCCCTACAGCGACCGCATCAAGGATGCAATCCAGCGTGAATTTTCCATCGCCAAGCTCTTTGCTGAAGGTGAAAAGATCAAGGTTGTCGGCATTCCGACCTTTTCCGGAAGAGACAAGGCTATCGAGCTCTATCAGCATATCGTGAAAAACGCGCCCTATGGAAGCTATGGGGATCAGGCTCAATTTCAGATCGGCGAAGTGCATAAGAGCATCGGGGATTACGAAGAGGCTCGAAAGGCGTTTCAGACGATGGTCGACGAATATCCCAGCTCCGACCTTGTTCCGAAGGCCCGTTACCAGATCGCTTACGTTTCCATGATCGCCTCCAAAAAGGGGAACGACAACGACGCCGAGGCTCAGAAGGCGATCGATGAGTTCAAGAATTTCAAAGAGGCCTACCCGAACAATGCGCAGGCTCTGGAGGCGGATGAATCCATCAAAGCGCTTCGCGCAAAGAAGGCGATGAAAAATTTTGATACGGCGTCCTTCTATGACAAGCAGAAGAAATGGACCAGCGCCAAAGTGTATTACCAGGAGATCGTGACAGGCTACCCCGAGACTCCGGCCGCTGCGCTGGCGCAAAAACGCCTCGAAGAGCTCACCCGCACGGATGAGCCTCAGCAGCAGAAGAAATTCCTAGGTCTATGGTAAAGCGTTTCATTTTCACGTCGGCCGCGATCGTTCTGGCTGCCGGCATTCTTTCAGGCTGCGGATATACGCGCAAGTCGCTGCTCTCGGAGAACATCAAGAGCGTCTACGTCGCTCCGGTCAAGAACGCCATCGATTTATCGGGTGAAGTCACCGACAAGAAGCCGTTCCGCGTGTACCGCCCCGGCGTCGAAGTGGAGCTGACAAACGCTCTCATCAACCGCTTTATTTTTGACGGTAATCTCAAGGTCGAGTCTCCGGAGGCCGCCGATGCGACTCTTGAGACCAAGCTCATCGATTACCGCCGCGATGCTTTGCGCTATTCGGACTCAGATGATGTGCAGGAATACCGTCTCAGCGTCGTTGTGGACGTCACTCTTTATGAGACGCGCACGCGTAAAGTCATCTGGTCTAACCGCAGTCTTACCGGCGATTCATCGTTTTTCGTGGCGGGTCCTCGCGCGATCAGTGAAGACGCGGCCGCGCAGAAGTCCGTCGAAGACACCGCCCGCCGTGTCGTGGACCAAACGATCGAGATCTGGTAGAGCTTCGGGCGTCAGGCCATGAGCTCGTCCTTCCTCCTGATAGGCAAAGAAAGACTTCTCAAAAAAGAATTTCTGCTGGACCTCCGCAAGAAAAATTTCAAGGACCTCTCCGCCGAATCCATGAACTGCCAGGAGTGGGACGCCGCAGAAGACGGCGCTCTCGCAGCCGTGCTGGATTTTGTGCAGACCGCGCCGTTCCTGGCGGAAAAAAGAATGGCGGTGCTCTGGCGGGTCGAGGAGCTCGATGATGCGGATCAGAAGCGGCTTCTATCGTTTCTGAAGACGCCGCCGCCGGCAGCCGTCCTGGTTTTTGCCAGCGACGAGACCGGCACCAAGAAAAAGAAGATCCTCCAGGAGTTGGAGGCCGCGGCCACGATTGTCGCCTGCCACACACCCTTCGATAAAGATCTGCCCGTATGGATCGAGACGCGGGCGCGCCGTCTCGGCGGCACGATCGCGCGCGATGCAGCGCGGGCGCTCGGCGAGAAGGCTGGAAAGGATACGCAGATGCTGAACAATGCGCTTGAACAGCTTCTGATCTATATTCACCCGAGGACGGCCGTCACGGCTGCTGATGTGGATGCGCTGATGGGGAAGTACGCCGAAGAGGATATTTTTACGATCGCCGACGAGATCTTCGCGAAGAACACCAAAGCGGCGCTCGAGAAAGCCGAGCAGCTTTTCAGTGAAGGGGTGCGGGTGCCGGAAATCATCGGGGTGCTGGCAGGGCAGTTCGAGCGCATGAAGCAGGCTGCGGACCTTGCGGAGCGCGGGGCGTCGCCTGCGGAAGTTGCCTCAGCCATGCGCGTACATTCTTTTTTTCAGCAAAAATTCTTCCTGCAGCTCAAGAAGGTATCGAAGGACGGTATCGAGCGAGCACAAAAGAGGCTTTTAGACTGCGATACTGCGATCAAACAGGGGAGGCTTGCTGAACGTTTAGCCCTCGAGAAGTTTATCCTCGAGGGCTAACGGTTTACTTTGAGGTCTTGAGGGCGTTCAGGCGGAGCGTGAAGCGGGATTTCTGGCGCGACGCGCTGTTCTTGTGAAGGAGGTTCTTTTTCACGGCTTTATCGAGCTGTGAGAAGAGTTCGCGGACTTCCTTCTGCGCTTCGGCTGCCTTCTTGTCGGCGATGGCGGCGTTGGTCTTGCGCATTTGAGTGCGCAGCGCGGCCATGATGCTGACGTTGCGGACGCGGCGCTTTTTGTCGATGCGGATCTTCTTGATTGACGATCTTCTGTGTGCCATAAGTTCCTTCGATTTTCTTGTGTTAAAATGCGATTAGTTCGACAATTCTACAGAAAATAGCTTTTGATGTCAATCCCGCCCTCCGGGAGGCATTTTAGGCTGAAAACGGGGTTTGTGAGCAGAGAAAAATCAGCATCAACGCACCGCCATGTGGTCCGATCAGCCGGGATCATCGGAGGCTTCACCGGCATAAGCCGGGTGCTGGGCTTCCTCCGGGACATGATCATCGCGGCGGCTTTCGGCACCGGGATCGGAGCCGAAGCGTTCGTCGTGAGCTTTAAGCTGCCGAACCTTCTGCGCGATCTGGTCGGGGAGGGTGCCGCCAACGCCGCCTTCGTGCCGGTCTTCACTGAGTGCCGTGAAAAAAAACCGGCTGATTTTTGGACGCTCGTTTCCACGATGCTCTGGATCATGGGCGGTGTGCTGCTTGTCCTGTCTGTGCTCGGTATGCTGTTTGCGCCCCATCTTGTGGCGCTGCTGGCTCCGGGTTTCGTGACGTCTGCCGATCCGGACAAGTATCCGCTGGCTGTCAGCCTGACACGCTTCATCTTCCCTTATCTTTTTCTGATCGGTCTTTCCGCGCTGGCGATGGGCGTCCTCAACTCGCTCAAAGAGTTTGCGTCTTCTGCGCTGGGGCCCGCGCTCCTTAATCTCTGCATGATCACGGCGGGCGTTTTTTTTGAGAAGCAGTACGGGCCTTTCGCATTGGCCGCAGGCGTCCTGGCTGGAGGCGTGCTGCAGCTGGCCTGCCAGGCTCCGCCGCTTCTAAGAAAGGGTTTCGAGCTCAAAAAACCGGACTTCGGACACGAGTACGTGAAGAAGATCGGCCGGCTGCTCGTACCGCGGGCGCTGGGATCCGGACTTTACCAGATCAACATCCTCGTCGATTCGGTGCTCGCATCATTTGAAACGATCGTGGGCGCGGGCGGGCAGTCGGCCCTTTACTATGCCAACCGGCTTTTTCAGCTGCCCCTGGCGATATTCGGGCTGTCGCTGGCTCAGGCCGTGCTTCCGGCTTTTTCGACACAGATGGCGCGTGACGACAGGGAGGGGTTTAGGAAGACGCTTGCGATGGCGATACGCTCGCTTTTCTTTGTCATGGTGCCGGCTTCAGCGGGATTGCTCGTGCTTTGCGGGCCGATCGTGAAGATCATTTTCGAGCACGGAGAATTCGATGCTTACTCGACATCAATCACGTCCGGCGCGCTTTTTTATTATTCGTTCGGCCTTTTGTCTTGCGCGCTCATCAAGATCTTTGCAAACGCTTTTTATGCGATGCAGGACACGCGGACACCGGTGAAAGCCATGCTTATTTCCGTGTCTCTGAACGCAGCTATGAGCTGCGCTCTGATGTTTCCGATGAAGCTCGCGGGTTTGACTCTGGCCTCCACGATCTCGGCGACGATCAATATGGGCCTGCTTTACCATTTTCTTGTCAAGCGGACAGGCGCTTTGGACGCAAAAGCGATCCTCGTTTGCCTGGCCAAAGTGCTGGCGGCGGCGGCCGTGATGGGCGCTTTCGCATTTGCATTCCACCAATGGATCCTTCTGCCTTCGTCCGGCGCGGGGCGGTGGGCGCAGGCGGCGCTGCTTCTGACAGGGATAGGTCTTTCTATCGGCGTGTATTTCGCAGCTTCTATTCTTCTTAAGATCGAGGAAGCACAAAGGCTTTTGCCGAGACGTGAACGCACTCCCTGAGTTTCTGAAAAAGCGCATCAGCGAGCTGCCGGCCACGCCGGGGGTCTATTTTTTCAAAAACCGCGAAGGGCAGGCGGTTTATATCGGCAAAGCCCTTTCTATCCGCAAAAGAGTAGCGGGGCATTTCCGTTTTTACGGAGAAAGCTTCTCGAAAGAGGGGATAATGCTTTCGCAGACGGCGCGCATCGATTACGTCGAGACGCCGACCGAGGCAGAGGCGCTTCTGCTGGAATCGGGGATGGTGAAGCAGTTCAACCCCAAGTACAATCAGCTTCTCAAAGACGATAAAAGCTATCCCTATCTGAAGATCACGGCCGAGCCTTATCCCCGCCTGCTCGTCGTCCGGGGAAGAAAAAGCGACGGTGCCCGATATTTCGGTCCCTACACCTCAGGGCTGCTTCTAAACAAAGCTCTGAAATTGCTCCGCCGCCAGTTTCCCCTGCGTACGTGCAAGACGCTGCCGAAGAAAGTCTGTCTTCAGTTTCACCTCGGTCTCTGCTTCGGCCCCTGCGAAGAGCTGCAGACGCGGGAAGCGTATCTGGCGACGGTGAAGGAGCTTGAAAGTTTTCTCGAGGGGCGCAGGGATGCGCTCGTCCGAAGCCTCTCGCGGCGCATGAAGGAACATTCGTCCAAAAAGGAATACGAAAAAGCCAAGGTCCTGTACGAGGAGATGCGCGCACTTTCAACGGTGCCGTCGCCTCCGCCGCCGAAGCTTGCCGGTGAAAAAATTCTAGAGGAGCTCAAGGAAAAACTGTCGTTGCCGCAAATCCCGCGGCGCATCGACTGCTTCGATATCTCCAATATTCAGGGGAAGGAAGCTGTCGCTTCGATGGCGGTGTTTATCGACGGGGCGCCGGCGAAGGCCGAGTACCGGCGCTTCCGCATCAAGACAGTGCAGGGGATCGACGATTACCGCATGATGAAAGAGGTCGTTCGGCGGCGCTACTCGAGACTGCTCGAAGAGAAAGGCTCTCTGCCGGATCTCATCGTCATCGACGGCGGGAAGGGTCATCTTTCCGCGGCGCATGGACAGATGAAAGATCTGGGTCTTGGCGACACGCCGATCATCTCGATCGCCAAGCAGCACGAATATCTTTATTCGCCCAATCGCAGCGAGCCCTATGTTTTTTCGCCGACGTCGGTTTATCTGGCCCTGATACGCCGCCTCAGGGACGAGGCTCACCGTTTCGCGATCACGTATCACCGAAAACTTCACCGCAAAGAAGCTATGCTCTCTCAGCTTCACGGGATCCCGGGTGTCGGCCCCACGACGCGCCGCAAGCTGATCCAGAAAGCGGGAACGATCACGAAGATACGCGAACTTGCTCCCGCCGATCTATCTCAAAAGGCCGGAATCTCATTTGTATTGGCCGAAAAAATCATTTCACACCTGGCCAAATCCCCCCAGTAAAAGTCCTTAATTCTAAATATTTGTTAATATTAACAATATTTGATATATAGAGGGTTTTCGTCCATACTTGGTAAGTATATTTCTATGAGACAGCTAATCGGATGATCACCCAAAAATCAGGTTTTTTTTATCTTGAGCGAGGGGATTTTTTTGTCCCAAAACATTAGACATTTAATAAGCCCGAAGACAATGATGATGAAGCGCGTCTCCTTGAAATGCGCCTCGATCCTGCTCGTCTTTTCATTGACTCTTCAGGATGCTTCTCTTGCCGCTCAGGAGCTCCTGAGGGCAGGCTTTACGCAAAGCTCTGCGGAGGCGACGAGGAAAGAAAGCGGCCTAAGATGGGCCGCGGGCATTCTGCCGCCTATCCCTGAGTCAGTGGCCGGCATTGAGGACGCCTGGCAGTCTCCGTCCGGCGGCCGCACCATGATCCTGATCCAGGATGCGCACACCAACCCTTCGTGCCAGCTCAACGAAGCTCGTTTTCTGGACGCTCTCTTGACCCGGTACGGCTCCGGCCTGACTGTATTCACCGAGGCGGCCAAGGGCAGCGCGAGCCTTTCATTTTTGAGGACGAAAACAGGCCTGGCCCGCCGCCGGCAGATCGCGGAGGAATATCTGCATAAAGGTCTGCTCCATGGCATCGAGTATCTGGATTTGACGTCGGAGCATCGGTTC
>CAZJAX010000095.1:0-7608 GCA_964543965.1 uncultured Planctomycetia bacterium | reverse complement strand
CACGTTGTCGCCGATGACCGTCGTCTCGCCGATCACCACGCCCATGCCGTGGTCGATGAAAAGGCCTTTACCGATGGTCGCGCCCGGATGGATCTCGATACCCGTCCTCCAGCGCGCCCACTGAGATATCGCCCGCGCCGGAAACTTCATGCCGCGGCGGTGAAAAAACTGGGCGAGCCGGAAATAAAAAAGCGTCTGAATGCCGGCATAAGTCATGATGACCACGAAGCTCGAGGAGGCCGCCGGATCCCGCTCAAGCGTAGCGCGGATGACATCATTGAAAAAGATCTTATAGAGAAACACTTTCACGACGACGTACGTGAATACGACGGCCAAAAGCGTCATGAACAAATTCATTTTTTACCCTTCTTGGTCTCTTCCAATAACACGACCGCGTGACAGGCGATCGCTTCGCCTCGTCCGGAAGCATCAAGCCCTTCGTTGGTCTTGGCTTTGACGTTGACGCGGCTCAAAGGCACGCCCCAGTCTTCGGCTAGACCCTGCCTTATTCTTTTCTTAAACGCCGAAAGCTTGGGTCTCTCAAGAATCAGGACCGAGTCGATCTGCGCGACCGCAAGTCCCATTCTGGCCAAGAGCCCGCGCGTCGCTTTAATGAAATCCGCGCTATTTCTGCCCTTGTTTTTGGGATCGCGGTCAGAAAAATATTCGCCGATATCCCCCAGGCCTGCGGCTCCGAGAGCCGCGTCGACCACCGCATGTCTCAGAACATCGCCGTCCGAATGGCCTAAAAGTCCGAGGGTGTACGGAATGAGGACGCCCCCCAAGACCAGCTTTCGGCCTTTTGTCAGCCGATGAATATCATAACCGATTCCGACACGCATTTCACCCTCTCTTGTTTTGGGCCCTTTTAAGGTAAAACTTGAAAATATCCAGGTCTTCAGCCGTTGTGATCTTAAGGTTTTGAGGAGATCCAGGCGCCAGCCAGACTCCGGTATTCGTTCCGTCAAAAAATGCCGCCTCGTCAGTCAAAAGAAAAGCCTTTCTTTTGAGCTTTTTATACCGGTCCAAAAGCGTCTCTCTGCGGAAGACCTGCGGCGTCTGAGCCAGATACAAGCTCTCGCGGTCTTCGGTGCCGATGATCTTTCCTCCGGCGCCTGCACGCTTCACCGTTGCGGTCGCGGGCAAAGCCGCGACGGCTCCGCCCCTCTTTCGTGCGACGGCGATGGCGCCCCGGACGATGTTCGGGGTGACCATCGGACGGGCGGCATCGTGCACTAGCGCCCAGTCGGCTCCGGCCGCGGCTAAAAGCGCATTTCTCACGGATTCGGCGCGGGTCTCTCCGCCCTTGACGATACGGGCATTGGCCAAACCAAGCGAGCGCGCGATCTTATCGATAAGCTTGAAATACGCGGGATCAGAAGCGATGACGATGCAGTGAAAAGGATAAGCGCGGCTCAAATTCTTAAGCGTGTAATATAGGACGGGCCGGCCTCCCACTTTCACGAAAAGCTTCGGCAGGGGTCCGAAGCGCCTGCCTTTGCCGGCGGCAGGCACGATCGCGGCGACGCTCATCAAGGGGTCACTCGGATTTCGCGAAGATCATGCGGCCCGCGGACGTCTGAAGCACCGACGTCACGGTCACATGAATGGTCTGTCCGATGCTTTTTTTGGAATTGTCCACTACGACCATGGTGCCGTCATCGAGATAGCCGATGCCCTGGTTGGGCTCCTTACCCTCTTTGATCAGGCGCACTTCCATGGACTCGCCGGGAAGCACGACGGGTCTGAGAGCATTGGCCAATTCATTGATATTGAGGATGGTCACGCCCTGCAGCTCTGCGACCTTGTTCAGGTTGAAATCGTTGGTCAGGATCTTGACGCCTAAAAGCTTTCCGAGCTTGACGAGTTTTTCGTCGACAGCCTGGATATCGGGAAAATCCTCGTCATGGATCTTGATCGTGACGGACGTGGATTTTTTCAGCTTATTGAGGATCTCGAGGCCGCGGCGGCCGCGGTTGCGCTTCAGGGGATCTGCAGAGTCCGCCACCTGCTGCAGCTCTTTCAAAACAAAGCGCGGGATAAGAAACCTTCCCTCGATGAACTTGGTCTGGCAGATATCGTACACGCGCCCGTCGATGATGACGCTCGTATCGAGGATAAGCACGGTGTCCTTCTGGTCCTGCCGCTCGAACTTGACATACGGGATGATGAGGCTGAATTCATCTCTGCCGCGCATCGCAAAGATGATGCCTATGTATGAGAGGATCAGCACCATGACGATCTTGATGACCGCGGCGAGCGTCGCATTCAGGTCCGGCACCAGGTCGATAGCGCCTGAAAGGATCTTGGAAACGACCAGAGCCATGATGAGGCCGACAACGGCAGCCGAAAGGCCGCGGGTCGACACCTTTCCCAGGGCCACTTCCATGATAATGACGAACACAGCCACGCCGGCGCCCGCAAAACAGCCCGTGATACCCCACGCCGAGCCGTAGCCGTGGAACATGCTGCCGATCTGAAAACCGATGACGGAGCTCAGTAGGATGAAAAGCGTGCGGATGAACCCGAAGGACATGTTTTAACTCCTCTTTAAGAGCTTCCAGGGATGAGCCTTGATGTCATCCGCAAAAGCTTCGAGATCCTTGGCGATGGATTCATTTTTGAGGAGCCGGCCGATAGTGCCTTCCCCATCGCGCAGGCGGCCGAGCACGATTTTTGCCGATTTTGCAGCATCCTTTAAGTCTTCACTGGCTTCCGTGACGTTCTTGATCACCAGGTCTGCGCCGGCGAAAGTTTTGTCGGCGTTCACGAAAGTGCCTTTCACCGCGGATTTGAACTCGGGGTCGCTGACGACCGAATTGACATTGGTGGCAACCGATTGGAGCTCACCGATAAGCGAACGGGCGCCTTCGGCGATGTCTTCGACGGCGAAGGGATTCTTGCCGATCATGGTGCTGCCGTTGCCGACGCGCTGATTACCCGGAGTCCCGGGAATGATCTCGATGTATTTGTCGCCAAGCATGCCGAGATTTTTAATGACGGCCTTGGCGTCCTCCTCGATATAGACTCCCTGGGCGATGAGCGTGGACACTTCAACCTGCGTCTCGCCTTTCGGGTTGCGCACGACCTGGATCTGCTTGACGTCGCCGACCTTGACGCCCGCCAGCTTCACCGGCGTGCCGGCGTCGATGCCCTGCACAAAACTGAACACGAAGCGCACCGTATAACCGGGCTTCATATAAAAGTCCCCGGTGTTGATAATGAGGTAAGACAGGATGCCGATCGCCGTCATCACGAACAGGCCTACCTTGAGCTCAAGGCCTTCTTTTTTCATGTGAGTGCCATTCTCCTTTCGCCGTTTAGGCTGCGTTGAAATTCTTAAACTGAATGTCGGTGATCGGCCCCTTGGCGGAACCGCTGATAAACTGACGCACGACCGGGTTCGACGTGTTGCGTATGTCATCGGGCTTGCCGATCTCGATGATATTGCCGTGATACATCATGGCTACGCGGGTGCCTACCTTGTAGGCGCTGACCATGTCGTGAGTGACCACGATCGACGTGATCTTCAACCGGTCATGCAGAGACACGATGAGGTCGTTGATCGCATCAGACATGATCGGGTCGAGACCCGTCGTCGGCTCGTCGTACAAAAGAATTTCGGGTTTCATGCAGATCGCGCGAGCCAGCGCGACGCGCTTTTTCATGCCTCCGGAAAGCTCGGCCGGCTTCAGATCCTGGATCCCTTTCAAACCGACGAGCTCCAAGGACTCCTCGACGCGCTCCCGGATCGCTTTTTCCCCCAGATCGGTGTGTTCGATCAGCGCAAAGCCCACATTTTCACCGATGCTCATGGAGTCGAACAGCGCCGCCGCCTGAAACACCATACCAAAGCGCATTCGCATATGATAGACCTGCTTGGTCGAAAGCGCCGCGATATTGACGCCTTCCACCAGGATCTCTCCGGAGTCAGGCCTTACCAGGCCCATCGTGTGCTTCAAAAAAACGCTCTTGCCGCATCCCGAGCGCCCGATGATGACGAGTGTTTCGCCGCGGTTTACGGTCAGGTCCATCTGGTTGAGCACCAGGCGGCCGTTAAACTCCTTTGAAACCTTGCGGGCCTCGATCATCGGTTTTTCAGCGGTATCAGCCATGATTCCTTTTAGGTCAAAAAGTAAAAAATGATAGTAAAGATGGCGTCTGAAACGATGATCAGGATGAATGACGTCACGACGGCGCGCGTCGTCGCATTGCCCACGCCCTCAGCGCCGCCCTCGACGCGCATACCCTCATAGCAGGACGTGATGCAGATGATCGTTGCAAAAACGAGTGTCTTGAAAAGACCCGTAAAAATATCTTTGAGCGCCAGCGGGTCGAAGGTCATCTTGACGTACAAGCCGTGCGTCAAGCCGAGTTTGAATACGGAAACCACATAGCCGCCGAGAATTCCGATGGCATCCGCATACACGACCAGAAGCGGCAGCATCGTGAAAAGAGCCAAAAACCTAGGCGCGACCAGGTACTTGACCGGAGGAGCCGCCAATGTTTCGAGCGCATCGATCTGCTCGGTGACCTTCATGCTGCCCAACTCTGCCGCCATCGAAGCCCCGACACGTCCCGCGACGACCAGCGACGTCAGCACCGGACCGATCTCGCGGGTCATCGAGATCGACACCAGGCTCGGAATGTACATCTCCGCGTTTACTTTATGCATCTGGTAGGCGCTCTGAAATGCGATGACGACACCCATAAAAAAACTCGTAATCGTCGCGATAGGAAGAGAAGCGACGCCGATCTTTACCATCTGTTCGAACGTCTGCCGGCCTCGGAACGGAGGCATCGCGATCGCCAGCAGCGTCTGCGTGAGCAGTATAAAAACTCCTCCCGAGTACCGCACCATTCCAAGCGTGCGCTTACCCAGCGCCTGCGCGTATTCGAGGATCCCGGCGGTCTGTTTCATCAGAAAGTCATCTTCCTTTCGACACCGACAAATTTTTCGTCTTCACGCAGCTCGAATTTCAGCGCGTCATGACCCTGCAGCTTGTACTCGAGTCCGATCTCAAGCTTATCGGTCTCCTCGCTCTGCAGGCTTTCGTCGCGCTTGTATTCATGAAAGTTGAGCCGGGCGCGTTCACCGAGCTTACGCTGGAGCAGGAACTCTGATTGGTCGTTGATGTCTTTCGGGCGGCGGAACTCCCAGTCGCCCCACAGCACCGTATCCTGCTGAGCATCGACGACAAGAGACTGGTACGTTTTGACACGGAAAAGCTCGGGAAACTCAAGCGAGCGGTCCGCAAACTTCATCACCGAATCGTCGGACAGCAGGAGGCGCGAGTTCTCGATCTTCACGGTCGGATAAACCCCGGTAAAATTGAGGTCCATGAGCTTGTAGATCCTTTGGCCGACATATCCCTTGTACAGACGCGCGCGGCCGGTCACATTGGGAGCCATCGGGGTGCCGTCGAACAGCAGATCAACATCGGCGGTTTGGGGCAAAAGATTGGCGGGGGCGGATTTGAAAAGAAAATTCAAGTTCGACAGCGGGTAGTTCTGCGCGGAAAGGGACCAGCGCATGTCATAATCCTTTTTGAAGTCCACGCCGCCTTCGATGACGATGCCTCCGAAAACGCGCGAAGACTTTAGCGCGAAACCGGAACGCGAAAAGATAAAGCCGAAGCTCGACTCCTCCGGAACAGGCATCCAGTTGACGACCGTGCCCTCAGTGAAGATCTCGCCCTCGATAGAATCCTCTCCTCCGAAAAGGCCCAGATGGAAGGAGCCTTTGGCTTTTAAAACCGTCGAGACATCCATAGTTCCCATCGTGATGTGGCGCAACGGGATCTCCACAGAAAGCCGGCTTGATTCGTAGTCCAGGTTGACCCCCTCTATCTTCAGGTTCTCGTACGGCGAATGAATATCCAGACTGCGGATATGGACATCGATATTATTCCTTTGGCTCAACGACCAATCCCGCATCCAGTCCATGAACGGGAAATCGCGCTTTCTCGACAGCCGTATGAACGGCGCCCAATACACTTTGGGCTTGTCGATGAAGATCGATATCTTCGTATCCAGCTTCTTGGTCAAGAAATCGACCAGCCTGTAACGCGCACTGATCTCCTTGACGCTGAAGGCCAGCCGTATCTCTTCCGGCAAAGACCCCGGATGCAGCAGCTTCACATCGCGAAAACGCACTTCTCCCAGCATGCTTCCGCTCACGGAACCGATGCGGACTTCAAGCTCTGACTCCCGGGAAAGGAGCGCCTCCACGGTGCGCTTGGCTTCGTCCACCAGAAAATCTTTACGGTGCTTGACGAAGAGCGCGCATGACGTGAGAAGCAAAAGCAGCAGCACTGCACGCACAATCTTACGTTCGCGGATCTTAACCGCGATGATCCTTTTTGCGCCCACTTCGATCTATAGAGCTAGCGGCCTACGCTCGCTGCACCTTGAGAGAACGAAAGATGCTCCTCGTCGCGGACGGATACGCTCACGACGTCGTTGGGCCGTATTCTTTTCGCGATCAGCTCCTCGGCCATCGGATCCTCAAGATACTTCTGGATCGTGCGCTTGAGGGGACGGGCGCCGTACTGCTGGTCGAACCCCTTAGCGATCAAAAACTCCTTGGCTTTTGAGTCCAGCTGGATCTCGATGTGGCGCTCTGACAACCGCTTCTGCAGCCCGCGGATCTCGATCTCGATGATCTTTTCCAGCTCCTCGCGGGACAGACGCTTGAAAACGATGATGTCATCGACGCGATTGATGAATTCGGGCTTGAACGCCTTCTTCACTTCTTCCATCAGCCTCCCGCGCATGTCCTTGTGATCCGCGTTGGACACGTCCTGCGCTTTAAATCCGATGCTTCCCTGCTTCGAGAGAAGATCGGCGCCGATGTTGGACGTCATGATGATGATGCAGTTGCGGAAATCGACCTTGCGCCCGAGAGAATCGGTAAGCCGGCCTTCTTCGAGCACCTGCAGCAGCATATTGAAGACATCAGGGTGCGCTTTCTCGATCTCATCGAAAAGCAGGATCGAATACGGCCTGCGGCGCACGCGCTCAGTAAGCTGCCCGCCCTCTTCGTAGCCGACATAGCCCGGAGGCGAGCCGACGAGGCGCGAGACGTTGAATTTTTCCATGTATTCGGACATATCGAATGCCAGAAGCGCGTTTTCGTCATTGAACATGAATTCGGCCAATGCGCGCGCCAAAAGCGTCTTGCCGACCCCGGTCGGCCCCAGAAATATGAAAGATCCGATCGGGCGGCGGGGGTCTTTGAGTCCTGCGCGCGAACGGCGCACCGCATGCGCAATAGAAACGATGGCCTCCTGCTGGCCGATGACCCGGTCATGCAGCTCTTCTTCGATGCGCATCAGGCGGGCGCTCTCTTTTTCCTCGAGACGCGAGATCGGAATGCCTGTGGTCTTGGCAATGACCTGAGCGATCTCGTCTTCGCCGATCACGAGCTCTATCTGGGAACGCGCTTCCGACCAATCCTTTTTGGCTTTGTCCAGCTGGCGCTTGGCTTCGCGCTCCTGATCGCGAAGAGCGGCTGCCTTTTCAAAGTCCTGCTCTTTGATCGTGTCTTCTTTTTCGCGTTTGATGACTTCAAGCCGCTTTTCCATTTCTTTGACTTCAGGAGGCGTG
>CAZJAX010000094.1:0-7872 GCA_964543965.1 uncultured Planctomycetia bacterium | reverse complement strand
CGAGTATCCGGTCAAAAAAGGGACGGACAAAGTGACGTTCAAGCTTTCGGAGACGGGCGCCATCGTGCCGGATACCGAGGAGATCTTTTTCCGCGTGCGTCTCGGAGGAGAGACGTTTCTTGTAAGCTCGAAAGGATTTTTTCAAAACAACCTTCACGTCGCCGGTCTTCTGGCCGCGAAAGCCGCCGATTGGGTGCGCGAGACGGCGCCGGACGCGTTCTTCGATCTATATGCCGGCGTGGGGACTTTTTCGGTGCTCTCGGCCCGCGGCGTCCCCAAGATTATATCTGTCGAAGAAAGCGGCGCGAGCGTGCAGGCCCTTCGCATGAACGCCGAAGAGAAAAAGATCCCCGGTTGGCGCGTGTCCGAGGGCAGGACTGAAAAGCTGTTCCCTCAGGTTTGGGATGCGGAGAAGACCCCGCGCTCCTTCGTCCTGCTCGACCCGCCGAGACAGGGGATCACGCCGGATCTGGCGCGCTATTTGGCCGAAAAGACGCCGGCTGCCGCGCTGGCCTATGTCTCCTGCGACCCGCAGACGCTGGCGCGCGACCTGAAGATCATCCTTTCTTCGGGATACTGGTCGATCCGCAGCGCCGCGCCTTTCGATATGTTTCCGAGGACTAAACACATCGAGACGGCGGTGTTCATGACGCCGAGAGCTTCTTGAGTGCGCTCGAGCGATTTTACCGTTTCTAAAATTAATCGAGGGTGCTATAATTTTATCAAGATTAAGCAATCTTATTAAACGGGGGCGGCATGGATCTCTTGAAAGGTACGGAAAACGCAGAAAAAAATAAATCGCTCGAAGTCGCCGAAGAAGCGCGGGAGCAGGCTTGGACCTATCCTAGTTTTGTCGGGGAGATGTTCACCGGCAAGATCAACTGGAACCTGATATTTCCGTATCCCGAGCAGACCGACGAAGATAAGAAGATCGGCGATGAGTACGTGCGGGTCCTCGGCGACTACCTCAAAAAGAACGTCGACGCCGACGCCATCGACCGCACGGGCACCATCCCCGATGCCGTGATGAAGGGTCTGGCGGAGCTGGGCTGTTTCGGCATGAAGATCCCCAAAGAGTACGGCGGTCTCGGCCTTTCCCAGATCAATTACAACCGCGCGATCGCGCTCGTCGCCAGCCATTGCGGCTCGACAGCGGTCCTGCTTTCCGCGCATCAGAGCATCGGCGTGCCTCAGCCTCTCAAGCTTTTCGGGACCCCCGAACAGAAAAAGAAATACCTGCCCATGTTTTCGAAGGGCGCTGTTTCCGCGTTCGCGCTCACGGAGCCCGAGGTCGGTTCTGACCCGGCCAAAATGGGCACGACGGCCACGCCGACGGAAGACGGCAAGCATTATCTCATCAACGGGCTGAAGCTCTGGTGCACCAACGGCCCCATTGCCGACGTGCTCGTCGTGATGGCTAAGACGCCTCCCAAGATCGTCAAAGGAAAAGAAAAAACGCAGATCACCGCGTTTATCGTCGAAAAAAACACGCCCGGCTTCGAAGTCGTGCACCGCTGCAGTTTTATGGGACTCAAAGGCATCCAAAACGGGCTTTTGAAATTCACCAATGTCAAAGTTCCCGCCGAGAACATCATCTGGGGTCCGGGTCAGGGCTTGAAGCTCGCGCTCATCACGCTCAACACCGGCCGCATGACGGTGCCGGCGGCCTGCACCGCGATGGCTAAGACGTCCCTTTCGATCGTGCGTGCTTGGTCCAACAAGCGCGTGCAGTGGGGCGCTCCGATCGGGCAGCACGAGGCTGTGACGTCCAAGATCTCGCTCATGGCGGCTAACACGTTCGCCATGGACAGCGTGACGTGGCTCACGTCCGCGATGGTGGACCGCGGCGGCAGCGACGTGCGCCTCGAGGCGGCGATGGCCAAGCTTTTCTGCACCGAGTGCGCGTGGCGCATCGCTGACGACACCGTGCAGATCCGCGGCGGCCGCGGATACGAGACCGCAGATTCTTTGAGAGGCCGCGGGGAAGAGGCGATTCCTGCCGAGCGTCTTATGCGTGATACGCGCATCAACCTCATCATCGAGGGCACGAGCGAGATCATGCGCCTTTTCAT
Source organism: uncultured Planctomycetia bacterium (assembly GCA_964543965.1). GTDB lineage: Bacteria > Omnitrophota > Gorgyraeia > 2-02-FULL-51-18 > 2-02-FULL-51-18 > CAMDWQ01. Next base: position 5,800 of record CAZJAX010000094.1, on the reverse strand, counting down.
CGCCCGCGAAGCCATGGATCCGCACCTGCGCCGTATTTTTCCGCTGCTCAATCCCAAAACGCCCATCGGAGAGAAGATCCAAAAAGGCGCGGCCATGATGTGGCATTACACGTTCTGGTATCCGCGCCAGTGGGTTTATCTCGGACGCTGGAAAAATTACGCGAAAGTCACCGGACACGTCCGCCGTCACATCCAGTACGTCGAAAAGACGAGCCATAAGCTCGCCCGCGAGCTTTTCCACGCGATGGCGCGCTATCAGCAGGGTCTAGAAAAGCGCCAGCAGATCCTGGCGAGGTTCGTGAACATCGGCACCGATCTTTTCGCGATGGCGGCCGTCTGTTCGAGAGCGGCTTACCTCACTTCCCTGAACCCTTCCGATAAAGGTCCTGACGAGTTGGCGGACCTGTTCTGCAAAGAAGCGGCATTGCGCATCCGCCGTGAATTTGACGCGCAGAAGCGCAACGACGACGCCATGATTTATAAGGTCGGCCGTCGCTACCTCGAGGGCAAATACAGCTGGCTTGAAAAGGGGATCCTGCAGTGAGCCGTAAAACCGCGGTGATCGTGCTGGCGGAAGGCTTCGAAGAGATCGAAGCGGTGACGCCGATCGATGTCCTGCGGCGTGCGGGCGTGGAAGTCATCATCGCTGGCGTCGGTAAGACCGGCATCAAAGGCTCACGCGGCGTGCGACTTGAAGCCGATACGCGTCTGGAAGACTACACGGGTGTTCCAGACATGGTCATCCTTCCGGGCGGACTTCCCGGCGCTGAAAATCTGAAAAATTCCAAGGCCGTCTCGGCTTTCATCGAGCGCGTCCGCAAGAACGACAAGATCGTCGCTGCCATCTGCGCGGCGCCCGCGCTCGTGCTTACCGGCCAGAGCGGCATGCTCGACGGAAAGCAGATGACCTGCTATCCGGGCTATGAAAAGAGCCTCGGCTCCAAGATCTTTTTTAAAGAAGACCGTGTGGTCAAAGACGGCAAGCTTGTCACCAGCCGCGGACCCGGTACGGCCATGGAGTTTTCGCTCGAGCTTGTCCGCCAGCTCGTCGACGACGCGATGGCTCAGAAGCTGGCCGATGCCATGCTGGTCAAAGCGTGAAAATAATCACTGCTGTTCTCCCGCTTTTCCTGCTCGCGTCTGCAGTCTGGGCGGAAAACGGCGGTGTGGTGTCCGGCGGCGATTATGCAGAGAACAGAAAGTACCGCTACTCCTCCGAAGAAGGCGTCATGACCGGCGCCTCCGCTCATCAGAGTCTCCCCGAAGATAAAAAGTACCGCTCTTCGGCCGAAGGCTGGAGAGAAGCCGATTACGAAGAGAGGGGTCTGCGCAATTCCTTCAACGGCGTCCTCTCGATGTGGGGCAAGCTCATCACCAACGCTCTTCCTTCCGACGAGCCTTTGCCTGTAAAGAAAAAGCCTGCTGCTCCCGGCGAGCCCATCGGATGAGCATGACAGCGCTCGAAAACGTTTTTTCCTGGTCCAAGTCGCGCGACGAGCAGTTTCGCGAATGCCAGAGGAAATATTTCTACGACAAGTACGCCGCCTGGGGAGGATGGGACAAGACTTCCCCCGAAGACATCCGCATGGCCTACGTGCTCAAAAATATCAAGAACCGCTGGGCCTGGAAAGGAGAGACCGTCCATCACGTGATCGAGGACGTGCTCAAGTCCATGCGCACGGGCCGCCCGGTGCCGTACGACGAAGCCGCTGCCCGCCTCACCGAGCTCATGCGCTCCGGATACCGTTCTTCCAAAGCCAAGAAATACTACGAAGATCCCAAAAGAAACGTCGGGCTCTTCGAGCACGAGTACGAAAAGCCGGTCGGCGACGATACCTGGAAAAAGATACACGATGAAGCGGCGGCCTGCCTTAAAAATCTTTATACGTCGGATTTTTTCAAACAGCTCTCCGCGGGCGACGTTTCGCAGTGGCTCGTGATCGAGGACCTCGAAGATTTTGATTTCGAGGGCGCAAAAATTTATGTGAAACTCGACTTTGCCCGTAAACATGACGGCAAGATCGAGATCTATGATTGGAAGACCGGAAAGGACGACGGACCCGCTGCGTCCGTTCAGATGGGCGCCTACGCGATCTACGCGATGCAGAAGTGGGGGGTGCCGCTAGAGTCCATCCGTGCCTATCTTTTCAATCTGAGCGCGCCTGGCGCCGCCGCCAAAGAGCAGCCTTTGAACAGCGAAGTTCTGGAAGAAACAAAAAGGTTCATGCGCGAGAGCATCGGCGGCATGAGGAAGCTTTTGCTGGACGTCCGGCGCAACATCCCGCTGCCGCGGGAAAATTTCAAATACACCGAAAATGCACGCCTCTGCGATAACTGCAATTTCCTGAAGATCTGCGAGAAGCACACCAAAAAGAACTAAGCCTGTCTGCGGCCGGGAATAGCCTTGATTTGGGCGCTCTCATTTGCTACCCTGTTTCCATAAGCTTCTTGGATGGCTCTGCTTTGCCGCCTTTTTTAAATCGCTTAACTTAAATAAATTCAGATACTTAAGACAATAATATGAAATCAGCTTCTGACCCCAATATCCTGAAAGCCGCCCGCGTTTTGCGCAAGGCCAAAAAGATCATCGTCGTTTCTCATGTGAACCCGGACGGGGACACGATCGGCTGCTGTCTTGCGCTCGGTTTGGCGCTGCTGCAGGCCGGCAAGAAGGTGACGATGCTGTCTCAGGACGGCGTGCCCACGCGTTTTCAGTTTTTGCCCGGCAGCGAGCTTATTCTTTCGGAGGCCGCCGAGGGTCCTGCGGATGCCGCCATCGCCGTGGACTGCGGCAGCGCGCGGCAGATGGGCACGACCCAGAAGACTTTTTTCAAAGCCAAGACGACGATCCAGGTCGATCACCATGATTTCGGCGAATCCTTCGGAAAAATCCAGGTTCTCGAAAACGAAGCCTCGGCGGTCGGCGAGATCGTGTATGAACTCATCCGCACGCTTAAGGTGGAGATCACGCCTGCGATCGCGACCTGCCTTCTCACGTCGATCATCATCGACACCGGGTCGTTCCGATTTTCAAATATCCGCGCCAAGACGTTCGAGATCTGCGGCAAGCTCATCGAATGCGGCGTCGATCTTCAGCATCTGATCGAAGAGTCCTATTGGACCAAGAGCGCCGCGACGCTCAAGCTCTCGAGCCAGGCGCTGCTGAACGCCCGCTATTCGTCAGACGGCTGCGTGTCCTGGTCGGTCGTATCGCAGAAAGATTTCAAGCGCTTCGGCGCCAAGCTTTCCGACGCCGACGCCGTCGCCGACGATCTCCGCTCGGTCGAAGGCGTCAAGATCGCGGCCGTGTTCCGCGAGACGGAAAAGGGTAATCTGCGCGTCAGCCTCCGCTCGAAGCACGGCATCAACGTCGCTCTGGTCGCCCGCGAGTTCGGCGGCGGCGGCCATCACAACTCCGCCGGCTGCGGCATCAAGCCTTCCGATAAAGAAAAGCTGCTCGTAAGCCTCCAGGCTCTCATCCGCTGACATGAAACGGCCAGCCGTTCCGGTGAATGCAGACATCGTCATCGCGGGGGCAGGGGTCGCCGGCCTCTCTACCGCCTATCATCTGGCGCTGGCATCTAAAAAACTCCGCATCCTGGTCCTTGAGCATGAAAGGGTCCTCGGCGGCCACGCGTCCGGCCGCAACGCCGGCATGATTCGCCAGACCGTGACAGACCCTTTCGTGGCGCAGCTCGCACTCCTCGGCCGGCGGGGCATGGCATCCGCCGCCAAGAAAGGATGGAAAGGTCTTTCATTCCGTCCCAACGGATCTCTTCTTCTGGCAAAAAAGGATAAATTCGAGGAACTTGAAAAGATCGGCCGGACCACCGGGCGGCTGGGCATCTCCAGCCGCTGCCTTACGCGCCTGCAAGCCGCAGCGATCGTGCCGCTTTTGAAAGACGGCGATTTCGAGCGGGCGCTTTTCTGTCCGAGCGACGCGCTCGTCGAGATCGGCCCGCTTCTCGACGGCTTTCGCCGTCAGCTCCAGAGACTCGGTGTCAAAATTCTTTTCGGCGTCTCCCCGGACAAGATCGAGCGCGTCAAAGACGGTTTCCGTCTGCCCTGCGGCTCCATGGAGATCTTTTCGAAAAAAGTGGTGAACGCGGCCGGCGCCTGGTGCGCGTTCCTGGCGGAAGATGCCGGCGCTCAGAGGATCAGGCTCGACGTCTACCGCCGTCATCTGTATCTGACACCGCCGGTCCGCCTCGGCCAGGGCGCCTGGCCGTTCGTCTGGGACTTGAGCGGGGAATTTTATTTCCGGCCCGAAGGCCGGGGACTTCTTTTAAGCCCCTGCGATAAAAAGTCCATGGACCGCAAGACTCTCGGCAAGCGCACCGAAAGCCAGGATCCGGCGGTGCGCCGTCTTTTGGCCGGCAAACTCAAGAAATTCTCACCCGTCCTTTCGCGCCTGCCTTTGGCGCAGGGCGTGTCCGGACTGCGTACGATGACGCGCGACGGGCGCTTCGTGATCGGTCCCGACGCGCAGCTTCCGGGCTTCTATTGGGCGGCGGGTCTCGGAGGGCACGGTGTCACGACTTGTTTTTCAGCAGGGAAGCTTTCAAGTGATATAATTCTAGGAAAGAGGGCGGATGCGGCGCTCGCACGCGCGTTCAGCCCGTCGAGATTTCTCTAAAAAGGGGACCGGATGAAGCTGCCCGTGGTCGACTATCACATGCACACGCCGCTTTGCGGCCACGCCGTCGGCGAACCCGAGGCCTACGTGAAGCGCGCGCTCGAAAAAGGGCTCGCAGAAGTCGGTTTTTCCGATCACGCGCCGCTCGTGTCGGGACCCGACCCGCGCTACACGATGAGCCGGGAGGAGCTGCCGCAGTATCACGAGATGATGCGCGGTGTCCGAAAAAAATTTCCCTCGTTCACGATCAAGGTCGGCATCGAGGCCGACTATATCCCCGGCTATGAGGAAAAGACGCGCGAGATCATCTCTTCTTACCCGTACGACTTTGTGATCGGCTCCATTCATTTTATCGACAACTGGGCTTTCGATGACCCCGACCAGCACGTGCGCTGGAAGGATAAGGACGTCGACACGGTTTACCGCGATTATTACGAGCTGCTGAGGAAGTCTGCCTCAAGCGGCCTCTTTGACATCATGGGTCATGTCGATCTCGTCAAAAAATTCGGACACCGTCCGACCGCCGATTTTTCAAGCGAAGTCGAAAAAACCGCCAAGGTATTCAAGGATAGCGGCGTCACCGTCGAGATCAACACCTCCGGCCTCCGCAAACCCGTCGCCGAGATCTACCCGTCACTCGACGTGCTCAAGATCTACAAGAAATACGATGTGCCCATCACATTTTCTTCGGACTCCCACGACCCCGGCGACGTCGGTAAGGACTACGACAAAGCCTGGAAGCTCGCCAAGGACGCCGGGTATACCGAGTATCGGGTTTTTAGGCAGAGAAAAGTCGAAAGGATGGAAAAACTCGGATGATCAAGATCATGGGTTTCGACCACGCCGCGATCAGTGTCAAAAATCTTGAGACGTCGCTTAAGTTTTACACCGAAGTCATCGGCCTGAAGATCTCCGAGCGTGAGTACCAGAAGCCCGGCATCGAGTACTTCCTCGACTGCGGCGCCTCTCTCATCGGTCTCATCCAGGGCGACCCCGCCGGGAACCATCACTTCCTCCGGGACGCGGGTCTCGGCGGCAACCACATCTCCTTCCGCGTACACACCCAAGATTTTGACGGCATCGTCCGCGAGCTCAAAGAGCGCGGTATTACCGTCACCTATGAAAAAAAGAGGGAGCGTTCCTGGTCGGTGTATTTCCTCGACC
>CAZJAX010000093.1:5657-7898 GCA_964543965.1 uncultured Planctomycetia bacterium | reverse complement strand
GTCGAGCGCCTCATCGGCGGCGGTGCGGGCCTCATTTTCAAAGGCGCTGGCTTTTACGAGACGGACTATAAGAAAAAGACCGGCTCAAAGTCCGACAGCGCCCCCAAAGCCCCAAAGTCCGATAAGTAGTTTTTTTAGGACACTGCGACGGGTGGCGTTGTAGCGGAACCATCTGCCCGGACCGCAAAGGAAGCGGGAGGACAGATGGTTCCGATACGACGACAGCCTGCCTGCCGGCAGGCAGGGACCCGTCGCGGCGCCTAAGAGCCTCCAAACCGAACCCCAAAATGTGTTATAATGAACATTTATTAATAAATAATCCATTGATCATATAAGGAATTAATCCCATGCCAGAGATCAAACCTTTCCGCGGTTGGCGCTACAACCCTACCCAGAACAAAGACCTTTCAAAAGTGCTGGCTCCGCCTTACGACGTTATCTCGCCCGCTCAGCAGAAAAGACTCTACGAAGAGAACCACTACAACGTGATCCGCGTCGAGCTCGGCGCTGACGAGCCCGGCGACAAACCCGGCAGCGACAAGTACAGCCGCGCTGCCGATTATCTAAAACGCTGGAAAAAGTTCTACGTCCTGACGCATGAAGAGAAACCTTCGCTTTACGTCTACGTGCAGGACTACCGCGAAGAGGGCAAGAACAAGACCCGCATCGGTTTCCTCTCGCTCATGAAGCTCGACGAAAAAGCCGTGCTCAAGCACGAGAACACGCTCACCGGACCCAAAGAAGACCGTCTGCATCTTTTGAAGGCCACGCGAACCAACTTAAGCCCCATCTTCGGATTATTCGAAGACCCGAAGGGTACCGTGCAGGAAAATCTCAAGAAGACTACCAAGACCGCCCCCATCGTCGACGTCACGATGGACGACGTGCGCCATCGCGTGTACCTTGAGACGCGCGAGCCCGTCATCAAGGCCATCCAAAAATGCCTCAAGACCAAGCCGATGTATATCGCCGACGGGCACCACCGCTTCGAGACCGCGCTAAATTTCAAGAAGCTCAGCGCCGGCAAGGAAAAGCTGAGCGGACAGCACGGCTGGGAGTACGTGCTCACGTATTTCACGGACTGCCTGCACAACCCGTTCAAGATATTCCCGACGCACCGGCTGATCAAGGTCCCCAGCGCCGCAAGCTTCAAAAAGCTCGCCTCGCGCGGTTCTATCGAAACGGCCTACAGTCTCGGCGCCGTGCTCGGACACCTTGACGCTTACCGTGAAGAAGTGCCCGGCAAGCCCTACGATTTCGGCATCTATACGAAAGCCGACGGCTATAAGCTTTTTCGCCTCAACGCGTCTTACAGCAAGAAAGTGAAGAACAATCCCGTCGACCGCCTTGACGTCGCGGTGCTTCACAAGATGATCATCGAGCCATGCTTCGGCATCAAGAAGATCGAAAAGTCTCCTTCGATCGATTTTACGCGCGATCCGAAAGACGCGGTGGCGCGGGTCGACAGCGGCGACTTCGACGCGGCGCTTTTCCTGCGGCCTACCTCGCTGCAGGAGATGATCCTGGCTTCGAAGAAGGGCCTCAAGATGCCGCAGAAATCCACGTATTTTTACCCGAAGCTTCTTTCGGGCCTCGTGTTCCATAGCTTTGAGGACGGCATCCAGCACCCGTGATCAAGCCCCGCGCTCTGACTTCCATCTCGTTCACGTTTCCCTGCTACAACGAAGAGGCCAATGTCGGCGCCGTCATCGAGCAGGCCGTGAAGACGGGGGAGGAGTACGGCGTCGATTATGAAGTGATCGTCGTCGATGACGGCAGCCGGGACAAAACAGCCGACGTCATCCGCACGTGGGCGCAGAAGAACCCACGAGTCAAGCTCGTCCGCCATGATTACAACATCGGTTACGGCGCCGCTGTCCGCAGCGCCATCAAGAACGCTTCCAAAGACCTCGTGTTTCTGACCGATGGCGACAACCAGTTTCATATCGCCGATATCGAAAAGCTTTTTTCCAAGATCGACAGCTGCGACGTCGTGGCGGGCTACCGCTTGTCCCGCAAAGACCATGCCGGCCGCCGCCTCAACGGCTTTCTTTGGTCGTGGCTTAGCCGCGTTCTCTTCGGCTTGAAGGTTCGCGATATGGACTGCGCTTTCAAATTGATACGCCGTAAATGCTTGCAAGGCGTAGAGTTGCGTTCCGACCAGCTCCTGATAAACGCCGAGATGCTGGCGCGGCTCGAGAAGAAGGGCTGCAAGATCCAGGAGATAGGTATTCCGCATCA
>CAZJAX010000093.1:0-5647 GCA_964543965.1 uncultured Planctomycetia bacterium | reverse complement strand
GATCCTCAAAACCTTCGGGGAGCTCTCCGGCCTTTACTGGCAGATCCGCTAGAGGATTGGAACATCGCCCGATTTATGCTATGATTCTTGGTTTGTTAAGCCAAAAGGGGTTTTCGCATGCCTTTTAACGACAGATCGAAAACGAATTCGGCCGTCCGCCTGGTCAAACGCCGCGATATTCCCGAGGGCCTTTGGACCAAGTGCGAAGAATGCGGCGAGATCATTTACAACAAGACTCTCGAGGAAGACTTCAAGGTCTGCCCCAAGTGCGACTATCACTTCACGCTGTCAGCCGGCGAGCGCGTCGCGCAGCTCATGGACGAGGGCACCTTTAAAGAGATGGATCGTCTGCTGACCTCGGGCGACCCGCTCAAGTTCCGCGGTCCCAAAGCTTACCCCATCAAACTCAAAGAAGATCAGGCGTCGACGGGTCTCGTCGATGCGGTCATCACCGGCGAAGGCCTCATGGAAGGCCAGAAGATCGCGCTCGGCGTGACAGATTCCCGCTTTATCATGGGTTCGATGGGATCGGTCGTCGGCGAGAAGCTGACGCGCATGATCGAGCACGCGACCCGGAAAAAACTTCCTGTCGTCGTCGTGTCGGGTTCCGGCGGCGGCGCGCGCATGTACGAGGGCATGTTTTCGCTCATGCAGATGGCCAAGACCTCCCAGGCGCTGGCCAAGCATCACGAAGCCGGGCTCCTTTTCATTTCCGTGTTGACCAACCCCACGATGGCAGGCATCATGGCGAGCTTCGCTTCTCTCGGCGACCTTATTGTGGCCGAGCCCAAGGCGCTCATCGGTTTCACGGGACCGCGTGTCATCGAACAGACGATACGCCAGAAACTGCCCCCGGGTTTCCAGACGTCCGAGTTTTTGCTGGAGCACGGCATGATCGACAAGATCATACACCGCCGGCAGATGAAGTCGTCGCTTAGCCAGTTTGCGGGTTTTTTTCAATCTTCGCTCACAAGATAAAGGAAAGCTAAATGCCTCAGGTAAGCCTGGTCAATCTGAACAAAGTCTACGGACAGAACGTCGTTGCTGTGAACAACGTCAATCTCGCGATCGAACGCCGCGAGTTCATCGTGCTTGTCGGTCCGTCCGGCTGCGGCAAGACCACGACGCTGCGCATGATCGCGGGCCTGGAGGATATCTCAAGCGGCAAGGTCTATATCGGCGACAAGGTCGTCAACGACGTTCCGCCGAAGGACCGCGACATCGCGATGGTGTTCCAGAACTACGCGCTTTACCCGCACATGACCGTGTTTCAGAACATGGCTTTTGCCCTGAAGCTCCGCAAATATCCCAAGTCTGAGATCGAGACCCGCGTCAACGACGCGGCCGAGATCCTCGGCATCAAGCAGTACCTGCACCGCAAGCCCAAGGAGCTCTCCGGCGGCCAGAGACAGCGCGTGGCGCTCGGACGCGCCATCGTCCGCAAGCCCATGGTCTTCCTTTTTGACGAACCGCTCTCCAACCTCGACGCGAAGCTGCGCGTGCAGATGCGCACCGAGATCAAGAAGCTTCACCAGCGGCTCCAGGCGACGATCGTTTACGTCACGCACGACCAGACCGAGGCGATGACGATGGGTGACCGCATCGTGGTCATGAAGGACGGCCTCGTGCAGCAGGTGGCCGACCCGATATCGCTCTACGATCAGCCGGCCAACAAGTTCGTGGCAAGTTTCATCGGCAGCCCGCCGATGAACTTCCTGAACGGCTACATCGTCAAGCTCGACGGCAAATATTATTTCCAGAACGGTCCCTTCCGCGTCCGCGTGGCCGACAAGGTCGTCGAGAAGCTGAAGGCTTATGAGAATAAAGAGATCATATTCGGCATCCGCTCCGAGGACATCTACGACAAGCTTTTTGCGATGGAGGCTTCGCAGGAAAATACGGTCCGCGCGACCTGCGAGATCGTCGAGCCTATGGGAGCCGAAGCTTATCTTTATCTGCGCTGCGGACAGAACTCGTTCATAGCGCGCGTTTCAGGTCATGTGCGTCCGGGCGTGAATCAGGACCTGGACTTGGTCATCGATATCAACAAGGCGCATTACTTCGACGTCAACAGCGAAGCTGCGATCGTATAAGCCTTCCGGGTACGCCCGGTCGGGGAGGTAGACTCTGCCGCCATTTTTGATACCTATTGCATCATTCGCGGTATGGGTCTGCCTTCTTTTTTCTACATTTCATATACTTAAGTTCGACCTCGAGCTCACCAACCAGATCATTTCTCCGTTTTTTTTCATTTCCTACCTGATCCTGATATTCGTGTGGGCGTTCTCGGGGCCCATCGCGGCCGCTGTCCTGACGTTTCTTTCCGTTTCGATGGTATTTTATCTATGCCTCGCGACGAAGGAGCCCTCGTATTTTCTCCAGATCTTTTTTTATGGCTTTCTTTTTATCCTCATTGTTTCATTTCTTTATGAAGTTCAGAAGAAACTCAATAAGCGGCGTCTGGTATATGAAAAACTGATGGAAGATACGCGTCTTGCCCGTGAAGAGGCGCTTAAAAAGGAAGAGCTGAAGAAAGCGCTCGAGGACAAGATCGAGCGGTTTATCGACCTGCATCGATTTTCGGACGTGCTCAAGGACATTCCGGATGTCAACGACGTGGCCGACCGCATGCTTTCCGAAGTGCAGTCGACGTTCCGCAGCGCCGACGAATGCGTCCTGTACCTGCTCAACGAGTCTAACCAGCAGCTTTGGCTCGCCGCGTCGAGGAGGCGTGCGGGCGGTTCGGTATTGGAAAAGCACGGCAGCATTTTCGACCAGTGGGTGGTGAGGCGCTCGCGTCCGGTCATGGTCGAGGATTCAAAGAGCGATTTCCGTTTCGGCATAGAGAAAGGCGCTGAAGAAGAAGCGATGCGTTCCGTCGCGGCCAGCCCGCTCATGACGGAGAACAAAGTCCTCGGCGTGCTCCGCGTCAGCTCTGGGTCGCCGCGGCAGTTCAGCCCGGACGATCTAAGGCTTCTCGACATCATCTCGGACTTAGGGGCCGGGATCTTAAGAAACCGCCTCCTCTACAAGAAGATGGAGGAACTGGCGGTGCATGACAGTCTTACGGGGCTCTTTCTTTACCGTTATTTTCAAGAGCGTCTCGCCGAGGAGATCAAGCGCTCTCAGATGAGCCGCAAGCCTTTTTCGCTCATCCTGCTCGACATCGATCATTTCAAACGCTACAACGATGAGTATGGTCATTCGGCCGGGGACATGGTGCTGAAAAGCATCGCAGGCATCCTGCAGAACAACGTGAGCCTGGTCGACCTCGTGGCGCGCTACGGCGGAGAAGAGTTCATCGTGCTGCTTCCCAACAAGGACCACGCCGAAGCCGTGAGCGCGGCCGAGCGTCTGCGCACCGCCATCGAAAAGAACAAGCTCACGCTCCGCCGCATCGAGAGCAGCATAACGGCGTCCTTTGGAGTCGTGACGTTTCCGGACGGCGGTTTTACCGCCGAGGAGCTCGTGCGCGCCGCGGATCTGAACCTTTACGAGGCTAAGCGGTCAGGAAGGAATCGGGTATGTGGAAATATCTAGTCCTTAACAACCTCTGGTTCTCGATCCTGTTTCTCGTGCACTTCGTCGGCTCCGAGAAAGACCGGCGGCTCATCTTCATTTCGATATTCGCTCTGGCGACATACCTGGCCGTCAAGACTCCGATCGATCCGTTTGCCTGGGGCTATTATGTGGTGTTTTCAGCGCTTGTATTTTACGGCGCTCACCAGTTTCGGCAGTGGGTCTACGCCCGGTCGGTCATCGTCGAGGACGAGATCGATCTGGCTTCGCGAGAGCTCGGCCGCTCACAGCATGAACTGACAGAAAAGACCCTCGAGGCCGAGCTTTTGGAACGGCGCGCCGCCGAGATCACCGGGCTCTATGACAAGGTCAAGGAGATGTCGCGGTCGCTGGATCAGTTCGAGGTGTTCCTTATCTTCGGGGAAGCGCTGGCGGAAAATTTTGAATTTCAGACTTTGAAGCTCGTGCGTTTCGACGAGGAAAACCTCGGCATGATCCGCTCCGAAGAGGTCTACGAGCTCACGTCGCAGGATTTTCAGGGCATTTTCGACCGCAAGGCTCTCCTGAAAAACCGCGAGCGCGTCCGCAGCACTCTGTTTTCGGGCGAAACGAAGATCTTCAATCATATCTTTAAGACGCAGAAGGCCATGCTCGGCGAAGACTTTCGGCAGATCTTCTCGAATCCGCTCATGCAGGACAAGTCGATCGCGGCTTATCCTATGCTGGTGAACCGCAAGATATTTTCGATCCTGATGCTGACGGGACTAAAGGCGCGCAACGTGCGCCTCCTCAACATCCTTATCGAGCGCTTTGTCTCCGAGATGGAGCGTGTGAAGCTTTATGAGAGTGTCGAAACGCTGGCCATCACCGACGGTCTGACGGGCGTCTATGTGCGCCGGCATCTGATGGATCGCCTCATGGGAGAACTCGACCGCTCGAAGCGCTTCGGGTTCAAGCTGTCTTTTCTCATGATCGATATCGATTATTTCAAGCGTTTCAACGACAACTACGGGCACTTGGTCGGCGACGTTGTGCTCAAGCAGGTCGCCGATTCGATCAAAAGCAGCGTCCGCGAAGTCGATATGGTGGGCCGCTACGGCGGGGAAGAATTCGCCGTCCTCCTTATTGAAACGGACGAAAACCTCGCGATGATGGTCGCCGAGCGCATCCGGAGATCCATCGAGGAGCGCGCGTTCAAGGCTTACGATGAAAAATTGAAAGTCACCGTCAGCATCGGATGCTCGACCTACGCCTATTACGACTCGACCGACGCGGCGATGATCATCGATGCGGCTGATTCGGCGCTGTATCAGGCCAAGCGCCAGGGCCGCAACCGCGTCTGCCTTTACAACCTGCCCTCAGAGACCAAATAGCGTCCTTATTGGCGGCTCCGGCGCTTCCTGTGATAGAATGTCCGCTATGAAAAAAGCGGCTATCGGAGTGGATATCGGCGGCACCAGCGTCAAGCTGGGGCTGGTGGACGGAGGCGGGAGGATCCTCGTCCGCGAAGATTTTACGACCCGTGATTTTCCCAAAAAAGAACTTTTCTTGAAAGAGATGTCACGCCGCATCCTCTCGCTTTCCGCGGAAGGACGCCGCCGCGGCTATCAGGTCGCGGGCGCCGGCATCGGCGCGCCCGGCCCGATCGATGTGGAGAGGGGATTCGTCTACTTTTTCCCCAACATCCCCGGCTGGAAGAACACCCCGCTTAAGCGCATTCTCGAAAAACGGCTGAAGACGAAAGTGTTCGTCGACAACGACGCCAACGCGATGGCGCTGGCCGAGTATCTTTACGGCGCCGGCCGCGGTTCCCGCAATATGATCGCGCTCACGCTCGGCACCGGTGTCGGCGGCGGCATCGTCCTGAACGGCAGGCTTTTCCACGGCTCGGCCTATTCCGCGGCCGAGATCGGACACTTGAAGATCAACGAAAAGGGCCCCAAATGCGCTTGCGGAGGAGAGGGCTGCATCGAGACCTATGTCGGCAACGGCTATTTCGTGAAGGAGGCGCAAAGACGCCTTGATGCCGGAGCCAAAAGCATCCTTAAGAAATGGATCGCTGAAGGACAGACGCTGACTCCGAAGTTGACGAAAAAGGCCTCGCGCGCCGGCGATAAATTTTCTATCC
>CAZJAX010000092.1:8038-8291 GCA_964543965.1 uncultured Planctomycetia bacterium | reverse complement strand
ACGTTCATCTCGAGCACTTACTGGACGGAGCGCGTGGGTTTTACGGCGGCGCTTGAAGTGATCCGCCAGTTCGAGGAAGAGAGCGTCGCAGAGCACAACATGAAGACCGGCGATTACCTGGCCGCAGAACTGCGCAAGCTTATCGCTAAACACAAAATGAAAATCGACGTCGTCGGCCTCAGATCCGTGCCGACGCTTTCTATCCGCGAAAACGACCCGATGGAGCTCAAGACCGCCATCACGCAGGAGATGC
>CAZJAX010000092.1:7533-8028 GCA_964543965.1 uncultured Planctomycetia bacterium | reverse complement strand
AGCGCGGATTTCTTGCGTCCAACATTATTTACGTTTCACGCGCGCACACGCGCGAGATCTGTGATGAGTATCTGAAGCAGATGGATGCGGTGCTTGGAATCCTGAGGGGTGTCATTTATTCCGGCAAGCTCAAGAGCTTCCTGGAGGGGCCGGTGTGCCAATCAGGGTTTAAAAGGCTCGCTTCATGATCTACTCCAAGTCGGTTTTAGGGGATATTTCCAAGATAGGCCTCGGAACGGTTCAGTTCGGCCTCGATTACGGCCTCACGAAAGCCAAGAAGCAGGCCGAGGTCGACAAGATCCTCAATGCGGCGCTGAAGCAGGGCGTAAATTTCATCGACACGGCGCGCGATTACGGCACCAGCGAAGAAAAGATCGGTTCCTTCCTCAGACGTCACAAGACCGCCAAGTTCATCCTCGCGACGAAATTTGCGCGTCTGGACTACTCGATCTTTCAGGACGAAGCGAAGCTGAAGAAGTATTTCGTTAATTCTAT
>CAZJAX010000092.1:0-7517 GCA_964543965.1 uncultured Planctomycetia bacterium | reverse complement strand
CCTCGAAGCTTTGGGTGTGGCGCAGCTCGATATCGTGCAGCTTCACCAGACTGACCGCGCGGTGCTGGAGAACCCGGTGTTTTGGAACGTCATCTACGATCTCAAGGCCAAGAACTGGTTCCGCATGTTCGGCATCTCTTGCTATGAGAAGGAGGAGGTGGATTTTGTGCAGAACAACCTCGGGGGTCTCTTGGGCGCTGTGCAGGCGCCGATGAACGTCCTCGACGGTCGCATGAACCCCGTCGCCGAAACCTGTAAAGCCAAGCACTCTCTTTTTATCGCGCGCTCCATCTTCCTTAAGGGCGTGCTGACGATGCCTGTAGAGCAGCTGCCTCAGGAGCTGGAAGGTTTAAGGCGGCACAAGGAGATCCTCGAAACAGCGTCCAAAAAAAGCGGTTTGTCCGCCGCCCAGATCGCCGTCTTGTCAGTCGCAGCCCGGGAAGGCGTCACCACCGCTATCCTCGGCATCGATTCTCCGGCCGAGCTTTTGGAAAACTGCAAGACGCTTGAAAAAATGGATCAATTCAAGCAAGCCAAGTATCACTTGAATTTCCCCGTGATGCGGGACACCAGGCTTCTCGATCCGAGAACGTGGAAAAGCCTGTGAACGTCGCTGTGATCCAGGCCCGTATGGGCTCGAGCCGTCTTCCGGGCAAGGTGATGAAAGAGATCGTAGGAAAGCCTCTGGTGGGACTGCTTCTGGAACGCCTTTCCAGGTCCAAAAAGATCGACAAGCTCGTGTTGGCCACTTCCGTCAACGCTTCCGATGATAAGCTTTGCGAGTATGTGCGCTCTCTCGGCATCGACGTGTTCCGCGGAAGCGAGAATGATGTTCTGGACCGCGTGTATCAGGCGGCCCGGACATACAAGCCGAGCACCATTGTCCGCGTGACCGCAGACTCGCCTCTGCAGGATCCGGCTCTCATCGACCGGGTGCTCGAGTTCTATGAGAAAGGGAGCTATGACTATGTGTCCAGCGGCGCCAATGCTCCCGCGCTTCCTGACGGCATGGACACGGAAATCTTTTCCTTTCACGCGCTCGAGCGCGCCTGGAAAGAAGCCTCGCTTATCTCGGAGCGGGAACACGTGACGCCCTATATCAAGACTTCGGGCCATTTCAAGCTCGGTGATTTTCATCCGGACCGCGATTACTCAGATGAGCGGCTTGTTGTCGACAACGAGGAGGATCTGCCCGTAGTTCGGGCAATTTTCGAGAGATTTTATGCGTCGAAACCGCAATTCGGTCTGGAAGACATCCTGGAGTTCAAGCGCTGCAGCCCTGAGATATTCAGGTCCAACGAGAACATCGAAAAAAACGAGGGATATAAAAAAAGCCTCGCTCAAGACCGCCCCATCTCCTTTGACCCGGAAGAGAGCGGCAATTACCTCGAAGAAGTGATCGGGCCTGAGAATTTTTACCCGCTTTACAACGATTTTTACAGCCGCTTCGCTTCGTATCTCGACGGGCAGAGCCGGGCCTCCAAGCTGGAGTATCGAGGCGTGCGCCTGCTCTGGTGTTTTAAGAAGGAGCTCTTCGAGTCGGGAAATTACGCGGTTCAGCGGTATCAGGCGATGGGGCGCCTCCTCAAGGAGAATCCGTCCGGTTTTACTCTCGCAGAGCCGGATCCGGGGGATGAACCGTCTCTTTCGGAAATAGCTTCTATGGGAAACCTAAAAGACCATCCGGGGATCAAGCGCTTCATCACGAAAGAGTCGGCCGTCAAGCCGGCGAAATCTGCGCGCCGCTTCTCGCCGAAAAACCTTTTTCCGGCGCGGTTCATTTGGGGCGGGACCGCCTCCTGCCGCGTTGCAGTGTATTCCGATTTTCGGAAAGCTGCGGGAGTCGCGAGAAGGATCCCGGCCGGTCAAGCCGTCTTTTACTGCGATAACCGGGCTCCCAAAACCTGGCTCAAAACGCTCAGGATCGGGCAGCGCTATTATCAGAGCGCTTATCCGCCGGCCGGTATTTGGTCCTATCGGCAAAAAGCGGCTGAATATCTGGATGTATTTCTGAAGGAGCAGCCATTTTCGGATTTTGCGTACCTCGATATGAGGGGCGCGCTTATCATGAATTCCCCCGCAGCACGTCTTTTAAGCAGCCGGCTTGAGAAGTTATTATACGACATCGACGAGATTCATCGATTTTTTGAGGCTGCTAAAAGCCTCCGATCCGCGCTGCTGGATGAGGATATATCCCCGGCAAAGAACGCATTCTGCCAGATCGCGCGCATGCACGGCGTAAAGACGTTTACGGAGGTCCACGGCATGGTCAATGTGCCTTGCGGATTTGTACCGCTTGTGGCGGACAACCTTCTGGTTTGGATGGAGCCGATGAAGCAAAAGCTCGTCCGCTGGGGCTGCGAAGCGGAGCGCGTGCATGTGACGGGGTGCAGCTTCCATGAAGCGATGCGCCGTGTTTCGAAGGCGGACGCTAAAAAGAAGATCGCTTCAGATATGAAGTTTGACGCCGGGCGTCCGATCGCTGTCGCGGCGCCGCACCCGCTCAATACATGGACAAAATATTATTTTTTCAGGCACATCATTGAAAAGACCAACGGGGAGATGCTTAAGGCGGTGCTTGCGACGCCCGACGTCCAATGGATCCTCAAGCTTCATCCGGATGACACGCAGAAAAACTTTTATGAAAAATGGATCATTGAGAACGGCCTCCAGAATCGCGTCCGGCTAAAGCAGGCTTATGATTCGCTTCTTCTGGCGCGCGGCGCAGATCTTCTCGTAATCTATCTTTCGACATTTGCCATCGACGGGGCTGCGATGGAAAATCACGTGATCGCTCTTAGGGGGCGGCTTGGGGTCTCAGCAGAGGATGATCTTGCGGTCTACCGTCTTTTTTATGAGGCTGCCGGCGCCTCTGATGTGGCGGATATGACGCGCAGGATCTTGAGCGGAAAGGAAGCCCGAAAGGGCGATTTTGCGGCCGCGGAGCGCGGCGGCCTGCATTTGTCCGATCCCGGGCCGACCGAGCGTATCGCGCAGCATCTTCTAAAAAAGGAGTAAGAATTTGGGCGATCTCAATCAGCAGGCGTTTTTACAGAAATACGCGGGACTAGCCGAGGGCCCTATCCTCGAGATCGGCAGTAAAGATTACGGTAATACGCCGGACTACCGCGTTTTTTTTCCGGGTAAGGAATATGTGGGCGCCGATATGTCCGCAGGTAAAGGCGTGGATCTGGTCGTGGACCTATCGGGAGACCCGGCTCAGGTGAGCGCCAAAGTGGGCGGCCGCAAATTCAAGACGATCATCTGTTTCAGTGTGCTCGAGCATTGCAGAGACGTCTTCGGCGTCGCGCGCAATTTAGAGGCTCTGCTGGAGAAAGGCGGACACCTTTTTATCAGCGCCCCCTTCAGCTGGGAGTATCACGCTTTTCCCGACGACTACTGGCGTTTTACGCCGAGCGGGATCCGCACGCTTTTTCCGGGCGTGCATTTTCCGGGCGAGAAGCTTTTTATGTCGACGTCCAATGTCGGGGAGATGAAGCCGGTTGTCGATGATGAATATTTTAAGATCGACCTGGCGCCAAAGGCCGGTATCCAAAAAAAGAGATACGGCGTGTTCGCCGGTGTTCTGATCAAGATCCTGAAAAGCGTTTCCGCGCTCAATCCGCTCCTCAAGCATATCTACGTTCTTCCTCCGGTGAACATCAACATGATAGGCGTCAAAAAATAATGTCCGAGAATAAAAGAAGGATTGTCAAAGATGCGGGCTTTTATTCGATCGCGACGGTCGTAACGCAGCTCATCAGCATCGTTAGCGCGATCCTCATGCGGCGTTTTCTGGGGCCGGCGCAAGTGGGCGTGTGGGCGCTCGTGCAGATGGTTCTGACCTATGCGGAATATTCCAATCTCGGCGCTTCCAACGGCATCACGCGCGAAATTCCTTTTTACCAGGGCAGGGGAGACGCGGCCAAGGTCGAAAGCCTTAAGAACACCGCTTTTTATTTCTCCGTCGCGACATCTTTCGCCGCGTCAGCCTGCGTGCTGGGCTATGCGTTTTGGATGCGCCGCTCGCTGCCCAGCGACCTTTTTTGGGGGCTTGTGATCTGTTCGGGGCTCCTGCTTCTTCAGCGCGTCAACGGGCTTCTTATCTCCACCATGCGAGCCTTCAAACAATTTGAGCTGGCGAGCCATCAGATGATCTGGTCAGCATTGGTCAACTCCGTTCTCGTCGCGGCGCTATCCTATCGTTTCCAGCTCTACGGTTTTATGGCGGCCATGGCCCTGAGCTTTCTTTTCAATATCATCTATATTTTCAAGGGCTCCGGGCTTTCTTTCCGCTATTCGCTGGATGTTAAAGAGATATCGAGCCTTCTGTCCTATGGATTTCCTCTCCTCATGCTTGCTTTTTTCGGCACGCTTTTCGAGACCATCGACAAGATTATGATCACGAAATATCTCGGGCTGGAGAACCTGGGCCTGTACAGCATCGCGCTTATGACAGCCACGTATCTTTACAGCCTGCCCAATGCCGTCGGCGTCGTGATGATCCCTAACATCCATGAAAAATTCGGACGAACGGGAAACAAGAGCGATCTGCGGGAATTTTTGGACAAGTCCGACGAGGTCTTCTCAGGGCTGATGCCGATGTTTATCGGTCTTGCCTGGTTCGTCGTGCCTGCCGCCATTGAGATTCTTTTGCCCAAGTTCGTCGGCGGGATAGCGGCGATGCGCTGGCTGGCGCTCAGCGTCTATTTTCTGGCAGCAAGCCAGGCCTATTCACAGACTCTCTACGTTTTTCGGCTGCATCACTGGTTTTTCGCTATATTCCCGGTTTCGGCGATCCCTGCGATAGGGCTCAATCTAATCTTCATCCGGGCGGGATGGGGGATCGAGGGAGTCGCGATAGCCACCGCCGCCGCGATGGCGGCGCATTTTTTGATCGTTTACGGAGCGGCTGCGCCTCAAGTCCGGGCGAAGAGCGCTTTGACGGCCGCCGGCCTGATCATTTTAGGGAAGTTTCTGCTGATGCTGGCCGTTTTGCTGCTCTTGAAGCGCGTTGATCTTAAAAACAGCCTTATAACCGGCGCTGTTCAGACGGTTCTGATGGCTGCGATCTACAGCGTCCCGCTTTGGAAGCTCAATAAAAAATTCGGTTTTCTTGATGTCCTTTTCAAGCGCAGCGCCGCAGGGGGCGTCGCGTGAGCCTCGTCTCTATCGCTCTGGCGGCTTACCGGGGTGAACGTTTTCTGGAAGAACAGGTTAAAAGCATCCTGGCTCAGACTCATACCGACCTCGAACTCGTGATCGTCGATGACGCTTCTCCCGACGGCACCTACGCCTTGATCCAGTCGCTTGCGGCAAAAGACTCAAGGATAAAACCGCACCGCAACGAAAAAACGTCGGGACTCGTATCGAACTTCATGAAGGCCGTATCTCTCTGCCAGGGCGAGTATACCGCTTTCAGCGATCAAGACGACGGCTGGGCGCCTGAAAAGATCGAGAGGCTTCTACGGCTTCTGAAGGCTGACCCAAAGAACATGCTTGCGTACTCGGACCTCGAAATAGCCGATGAATCGCTCATGGTTTCGCAGGGCTCTTTTTGGAAGCGGAGCAGGATAGCTCCGTTTTCCGGCAGTCTCGGCGAGAGAGCTCTTTTGAAGAACATATCGCCGGGCTGTTCGATGCTTTTCCGCAAAGAGGTCGCCGGCCTGCTTTCGGACTGCTATCGGGATCCCGCATTCGCCTCGCGCAATTGCGCCGCGGTGCTCGACGAGACGCCGTTCATGCACGATCACCTGGCGCAGGTCCTTGCGGCGGGCCGGGGAGACATCGTCTACACACCTCAGAAACTTGTGCGTTATCGCCAGCACTCCTCCAATACGATCGGAGCGTTCTACCGTGCCCGCGATTCGCGGCATGATTTTGCGCGGCTTCTGAAGGCGCGTCTTGAGGCGCTTGAAAGTTTCCGTCCGAAGCTTCCGGGCATCGATTGGGGGAAGATGGATAGGTTTGCGCGTTTTTATGCAATGGATGGCCGCGCGCCGATGCCGGATTGTATATCCTATTTTATGTTTTTAAGAAACGGCACGCTGAGCGGTCGTCTGCTTGGAAGCGCAGATTGTCTTTTTCCGTCGGTCTATCAAAAGGTCCGAAGCCATGCCAAAAGATCCTGATATTCTCTGCAAGGCCTGCGGAAGCAGGAGATTCCGTTTTCTTTTTAAGAACAGAGACCGCATGCACTCTCTTGGGGGTCCGTTCAATTTCTACCGCTGCTGCAGCTGCGGTCTGGCGGTGTACCGGCCGGCGCTCGGCGCCAGCGATCTCTCGGCGTATTATCCGAAAGATTATTATTCGTACGAGGCCTCGGAGACTTGCGGCGCTCCCGCCAAAAAGGGGAAGTCGTATTACCTGCGCCACCCTTTTCGTGCAGCCAACGCGCTTTTTTACTCGAAGATCCTCGGTCAGAACCGTGATGCCGATTTCACCGCAGGCCAATCTGTTATGGATGTCGGCTGCGGCGACGGACGCTACCTGCTCGAAGTCAATAAAGCGGGCTGCCGCCTCACCGGCGTCGATATTGACGCGGACGCGCTGGCGCGGCTGACCCGGCGCCGTCCGGATGTCCGCACGCATTGCGGCAATCTCTGGGAGGCGGGTTTCGAGGGAGGGTCTTTCGACCATATCCATCTTTCGCATGTGGTCGAACATGTCGAGGAAGCGGACAAGCTCTTGGCGGAGACCGCGCGTCTTCTCAAGGACGGCGGGGAGATCCGGCTTCAGATCCCCAACACAGCCTCGCTGACGCGCTTCCTTTTCGGCCGCTTCTGGATCCACTGGGACGCTCCGAGGCATATTTACGGATTTTCTAAGAGCAATTTTACGCGTTTTTGTGAAGCCGCGGGCCTCGAAGTTTCGGCCGTGCGGACGCTTGAAAATTCCTTCAGCCTGCTCGGCAGCCTTTTCTACGTTTTTCAGTCCTTGTCTAGGGGGAGAAGGAAGCTCGGGGATGCTGCTGGTTTCTGGGACAGCGAAGTTCTTAAAGCGCTCCTCTTTCCTTACTGCCTCTTCGTGAATCTTTTAAGGATCGGCGACACCGCGGAGTTTATTTTGAGAAAAAAAACCGGGAGCGCGAATGCTCGTCATTAAGGCGGAGATCTTCGTCCTCAATTACAACGGGCGCGAGCTTCTCATCGAGTGTCTTCCTTCCATCCTTGAAGCTGCGCAAAGAAGCCCTGTGTCGTGCCCTGTCACGGTGATCGACAACGACAGCCGAGACGACAGCGTCGAGGTTTTGAAGCAGCGGTTTCCTCAGGTGCGCGTGCTTCATCTCAAAAACAGGGTGCTTTGCTCTTTCAACGAGGCCGCCTCGCTCACCGACGCCGACGTGATCGTCCTGCTTAACAGCGACCTGAAAGCGGATCCGGATTTCATGGCGCCGCTCATCGACGTGTTTCAGAAGAATATGCACGCTTTTCTCGCAGCCCCGAAGGCGTTTACTTTCGATGGGGCGCAGTACGAGGGATGTCTTTCAAAAATGCGCTGGCGTTTCGGTCTCCCCG
>CAZJAX010000091.1:0-8406 GCA_964543965.1 uncultured Planctomycetia bacterium | reverse complement strand
CCCGAACGCAGCCGCTGCGGCCAATACCGTGTGATTCAGTTTTGGCGCAAGACGCCTGCATGAAGCGAGAAAATCATGATCCGCATTTGCATCCGCGACATCAGAGATCAGTTTGACGACGGCGAAGCGCTTATTTTTTTCAAGGCAGAATTTTGCGACCGCGTACGATTCCATGTCGCACGCCACGGTTGAAAAATGAAAGCCCGCCTCCCCCGTCTTATAAGGGTTTTCAGTGAGAAAGCGGTCCTGCGTCAGCATAGCCGCCCGGCGCGATCCAGAGACAAGCAGCGGGCGCTTGGCGAACTTGATCCGGTTAGGAAACTTTTCAAAGGGTTCCGCGCAATAATCCTGCTCGACAAAAACATCGGGCTCGATGACATCGCCCACCGCCAGATCCTCCGTGAGTCCCCCGGCGAAACCGATAAGAAGGATACCGTCGAGACGCGGGTGTTTTTCATATAAGCGCAGACAGCCGAGAAGGCTGCGGATCTTTCCCATGCCTGAGACCTCCATGCATGCGCCGGCCCGCTTAAGGCGCGCCGCATCCAATGCCTTGCGTTCAAAAATGCTTGGGCAGAGAATGCCGATCATTTAGTAGCTGACCAAAGAATGGACCGGGCAGCCTTTGAGCTTCTGGCGCCCGTGCAAAGCCTTGAGTTCGATGAGGAAGTAGACGCCCTTGATCTTGGCGCTGAATTTTTTGGCGAGATCGACCGCTGCCTTAGCGGTGCCGCCTGTCGCCAAAACATCATCGACGATGACGATTCGGGCGCCCTTTTTGAGGCCGTCCACATGGACTTCTACGACCCCTTCCCCGTACTCGAGCGCATAGGAGGCGCTGAACGTCCGATGCGGCAGCCTCCCCTGCTTTCTTATCGGCACAAACCCCACGCCGAGCTCGCATGCCAGCGCAGAGCCCAGGATAAAACCGCGCGACTCGATAGAGACAACGCAGTCGATGCCGCGTCCCGCCAATTTTTTAAAATGACGGATGCACTCGCGGAATTTTTTACCGTCGGAAAGAAGCGGCGTGATATCCCGAAACAGGATGCCTTTTTTCGGGAAATCAGGGATGTCGCGTATCGCGCTGCGCACGCCCGCGAGCTTCGCCTTGTTCATTATTGTCCGGCCTGCCTCATCAGGTCAGCCATTGAAGGCATCGCCATCTTCTGATAGCCTGCGGGCGGCTCAAAAAGCGAGTCGGGCTGGCCGCCCGTCTGAACGTTCTTAAAATCCACCGTCCAGCTTCCATCAACAGCCTGCGTGCGCACCGGAAATTCTTTATCGTCGATCCATTGATAGATTTCGCCGGAGACTCCGTTCGATGAATACGCCACTTTGAATTTTTTCGTGTTCTTTCCATCGATGACTTCATTCCCAAGAGCTTCACGGCTTATCTCTCCGTCGACGGTAGCGGACGACTGGGCGGCCATCCCGGGGTCGATGGGCTGTTCCATATACATCTGCTGATCGGGCATGACCATCCACATGACCTGAAGGTCGCGGCGGACGATGACCGTCTGCCCCGCCATCTCCATGCGGCTTTTTTCCCCGGAAGTGAAAAGCTTCATACTCATGGTTCCTTGCGGCGTGGTGCTGATCATCTCAGCGGAGAAGCTGTTCAGTTGCTCTTGAGCCAAAGCGGGGGTCATAAAAAGCGGGAGGCAAAAAAGCAGTGCGGCCAGCGGTGTTTTATATCGCATAAAGATCTCCTTTTGTTGGATTATTCTAACGCATGCCCGCCGGTTTACCAAATCCGGCTCCTGCGTGTCCCAGATCTTCACCCGCCCTTAACACGGATTTAACATTCACCGGACATACTATGATCATCCACGAAAACAAAGGAGAGCGGACATGTATGCGGATGAACTGATAGAGTCGTTGAAGCGATATACGGTCGAATGTGCCTATTTCAGCCATCTCGGAATGAAGGACAGGCTCTACGAGCGGATGCTTCCCGGATGGTGGGACAAATAGTTAAGCGGGCTTGTCAGGCTTGAGCGCGATCATGACCGCCATCGCCGCTCCGATAAACGCGCCGAACACAACCCAGGAAGCGCCCATCAAGAACAAGATCAATCCATAGATCCCTATGGCCTCCGCCAGCGCCCAGCGCGTTAAATAATATGCGGTCTCCTGCATTTTTGAAGCGAGTTTAGGCATTACGAGAAAATTTACCGCGGTCATACCGGCCGACAGCGCGGTGAGCAGCGCCGCCAGAACCCCCAAGCTGACAGGAGGCTCCGGCGCACCGCTATTTATCCGGATGAAGTATCCGGCGGCTAGATAGACTGCCAGCGCCTGAAACATGGCGAACCACAGAGCCCACAAAGCGACGGTTGATTTGTTCTTTGCGGGCTCCATGATCCCCCCCCTAATTACTTACGTTTCAGCAAATCGCGAATTTCGGTCAAAAGAAGCTCTTCATTGCTGGGCTTCGGCGGAGCCGCGGGTGCCGCAGCCTCCTTTTTGACGACCGTATTGACCGCGTTGATCAGGATGAAAATGACCGCCGCAACGATAAGAAAATCGATCACCGTATTGATAAATAAGCCGTACTTCAGCGTGACGGCAGGCGTAGCGTCAGTCGCCTCTTTCATGACGAGCGAGAAATTTTTAAAATCTACGCCGCCCATCAGATAACCGATCGGAGGCATCAGCACGTCGTTTACCAGCGAGGACACGATCTTTCCGAAGGCTGTTCCGATAATGACACCCACGGCCATATCGACGACATTCCCGCGCATCACAAACGCCTTAAAATCCTTCAGGATGGTGCTCATTCATATTCTCCTTGTTGTTGTTACTGTTGAGATGAAAACTAGCGTTTCGGACCCGGTCCATCGGGAGGCTGCTGAGGCTGACGCGCCTCCTTATCCTGCCCGTTAGGTTCGCCCGAGCTCGCCTGAATTGCAGGCGGTGCGGACAGATCCGCCTTTGGCGGCCCCGGTGTATTGCTTGGGGGTAAGCCCTTCTGAGCCCCTGGATGCTTTCCGCGCTTGTCTTGTTCGGGCTCGATCAGTTTAGCTTTATCCAGGGCTGTCGGCGGCTTTGCGTCCTTGGGCGCGTCGGAGGGGTTCTGCAGGACAGTGCTGGATCGCTTTTGACCTTCACCATCAACCGCCGCGGCATCGTCCGGACGCTTGGGTGGGCCGGCCGGCGGTATTACGGTGCCGCCCATCGCGAGCCTTTTGCCGGTTTCAGCCCTTTGAGCCTGGATTCGGTGATTCTCAGCCTGCACCGCTTCGCGCTCGGCAATGGATTCATACGTCTCGGCCGCCAGATCCATCTGCCGGTATAACTTGTCAGACCTCTGCAGATAATTGTCGCCCTTTTGGCTGTTAGCGGCGCTTTCCGTGGAAACGAGCAGGCCGGATCCCGCCGCTTTACTGTATTCAAAGGCGGCTTTTAGGTAGCCGTTCATTTGCTTTACGCTCTGGATCTTGCTGGTTCTGCCGCGGTCTTTATTGTCCCGGATGATCCGTTCCATATTCTGGCGAAAAGCGGCGTTGCGGGATTTATCCTGTTCTGACATGCGCAGAGGAAAAGGGGGCGGCTGGCCCGCTCTAAAGGGCTCGATCTTTTCATTGGCCTTCAGTATCTGCGCCGGTGCTTCATCCGGCTGGTCATCGCCGCCCTCAGTTTTGCCGAAGATATAAACTTCGGACTTCGCGAGATTGAACACTTGCGTCCCATCGTCGCCCACGACAGCGCTGTATTCACTTCCCCTCACCGACGCGATAGCATCCGGCGTTTCGACAGCAAAGGTCGAATCCTTCGGGAGGGCTTTCAGTTTTGCATACAGTGCACCGCGGCTCATGTAGATGTTGCCCGGTACGATGGAGCGTATCTTGACCGTCGAATCCGCTTCAATGCGCACCACATTCAGCCAGTCCTTGTCGTAGGCCACATCGACATAGGAATCTCTCTCGACGCTTAGTGTATCGCCCGGGCGCAGGAGATCGCCCTCTTTGACAGACTGACGACTGTCCGAGCTATTCGAAACGCTGGCGACCCCGCTGATATTCAGGATCTCACAATAAAAATCGACCGCAGATGCGTCATTCTGAAAAATAAGAAGAGCTCCCGCAAAAAGCAAAAAAGACACAAAGCGGACTATTGATTTCAAGTTGACGCCCTCATTTAAAAACGGCTAAAGCGGCCGTTGAAAAAAATTTCAGGGTATCGGCCGCGCGACAGCCAAAAGCTCCCGGCTTTCTTCATTGTAAACCGAAAGGATGACCGTTTCCCCTGAAACGTGAGGCTCCCCCTCCTTTTCAAAACGGACAAAACCATGGCGGGCTTTAGAGGAAGATCCATGCGAAGCGCCGCCGAAACGCGGTTCCATCGAAGGCTTTGAGAGCTCCCTCCATCCGTCGGAGCGGATGAAAGCCTCAAAACGGGCGACGTCTTGGGGCTTGAGATGATATCGAGCAGCGAGGCCGCCGCCCTTGGGGGCATCAGAAAGGCGCCTAAATTCTCTCAGCGCTGCATAGCCAGGCACATGGCATTGGCTGCGAAGCGCCGCTTCTTCCTTGATATCTGAGGCGTTCTTGCATCCGGCCACAAACAATACGGCTGACAGCAGCAGAAAAAATCTTTTCATCGAACTCCTTTGCCTTCCAATCTTACGATGTCTATTTTTTTTGGTCAACAATCATTGGCGCTGCCGATGCGCGGCGGACGGAAAGCGTCAAACCCCTGGAGAGATCAGCGGGTAGACGCCTGATCTCTTATAGGCGACGCCGTCTTTGGCCGCCTGACTCTCAAAGAGAACCAGCTCTTGGACTGTAAACAAATGGCGGCTATGATACTTTTTCTGAAGAAGCGCCTCGGTGAGAGCCCCTTCATTCCTGCGGCTGCGGGAACGCCCAAAAGTCACATGAGGTTTGAACACGTGTTTTTCCGGCTGGTAACCAAGGGCGTACATCGCCATATTGACGCTTACCGTAAGATCGTAAAGACTCGACTCGCCATCGCCGACGCCGGCCCACAACACTTGCGGGTCATCGGCGTTGGGAAAAGCGCCCAAAGACTCAAGCCTCACGAGAAACGGCTTCGTTTTGGCTGCCAACTCTTTAAGCGCTCGATCTATCTCCGGCACGCGCCCGGCCTCGACCTCACCGAGAAACTGGAGGGTCAGGTGCATATTCCCGATCGGTGTCCACACCACGTCAGCTCCGAGCATCTGAAGCTCCCGCGCGCGGAATCCGATCTCCTGCTTGACCTCCTCAGGCAGGTCGATCGCGACAAAAAGTCTCATGGTTCTACGAATTAAATGCTTTCTTCAGGTCTTTGCCTAAATCATTCATATTCTTCTCGGTCTGCTTGGCTCCGCGTTCAAATCCCTGCTGAAGCTTTTTGGCGGCCCTATCCATCCGCCGCTGCAGAAGGATCTGGTCTTTTTCTGCCTGACTCTTGCCGATAGTGGCAAACCAGTCGCCCGCCTTCTCGAAGACCGTGTCATCCGCATGCGCAGGCGCAGCCGTGAAAAGCGCAGCAGCCATCAAAAACAAGAACGCGATTCTCTTCATTTTATTCTCCTTTTAGCATTCAGGGGTTTACAACATAAAAGTTCAGACCCATCATACCAAGACCTCTCATTTTCGCTACAATTTTCGAGTCTAGGCATAAAATGCGCGTATCTTCTCGGCTCTTTTTTTCTCAAAGCTGATCCTGGCGCGCTGAGGATCCGTCTCGTCGAGCTTCTGCTCCAGTTTGGCCCGATCAGCCTGGCGCTTAGCCTGAAAATCGCTGATTCTCTGCGCCTGCTCATCCGCGGTAAGTCCCGGAAGGCTCGCGAGCATCGCCTGACGGTCAGCGGCGGAGACCTCGTTAAATTCCGCGACCGCCCGATCCCTATCCGGCGCCATCTTGACCAGCCTTGCCTCAAGCGCCGCCCGGTCAGCACCCAGCTGCTGAGCAAACTCATTGAGCCTGGCCGCCTGCTCCTCCGCGGGGCGGCCTTGGAGCGAATCCTGCAAAGCCAGACGCTCTTGGTTTTTTTTCTGATTAAACTTCTGCCGCTCGACAAACCGCGGATCCACCGCGGCGACTTTGGCCTTAGCTTCAAAATCCGCCCGCTCAGCCTCCAACTGGGCATCGAATCGGACGATCTCGTCGGCCGACGGAACACTCGCAAACACGCGCGCCGGGAAAGCTGCCAAAAAAATGAGGAGGCACGAATAACGTTTCATAGCATTTCAGCATATACCCGGAGATGAAAAAAAGAAAGCCGTTTGGGCTTTGAACCCAAACAGCTTTCTTTTAACGCTCGAGGCTTAGGAGCAGCTCTTCGCGCAGGCTATATGCATTTCCGGCCCGACGCTTGAGAGCGGGCTTACGCCAAACCTATTCTTTGAGCAGCTTAGGCACCATCGGAAGAAGGTGCTTCCAAAGATCATGCTTCGGGTTATGGCCCGTACTGTCTGACCGTAGGATGAAATTTTTATCGATAAGCTGAAAACCTGGGATCATGTTGTAGCTGGCCGGCCCGGTCATTTCACGGCGGCTGGCCAGGACCACGCGGTTTTTTGCCCGGTCTAAGCGGAATTGCTCAGCCCACTTCCTGGCATCCTGCGCTGTCGGCACATTGTTGTTCAGATCAAAAAGGATGATCTGAATAAATACGAAACGCCTATCACTGAAAGACATCCCGCCGGTGTATTTGGGAAAATACTCTTCGATGGACTTTAGATCCTGCTGCGGGCTTACGTCGGCATAGGCGCCCAGCCTGTGCGCCCCCGAAAAAGCCTGGCACGCCGTGCAATTCATCGCCACCGGCTCAACGAGGATCACCGAGCCCTTGAAAGAAGAGAGCCGTGTGATCTTCCCCGTCTGATCGTACAGCTCAAGGTCCGGATAGGGCTTCCCCACCTCCGGCGGCCATGACTCCGCAAAGGCGCTAAGCCTCTCCGGCCTGCGGTTAGCCAAAGCTGCTTTCCTATCTTGTGAACCTGGAGCTGCTCCGGAGGATCCAATTTTCGATTTCAGAAGAACCTTGGTCGAACCGTTGGGCAGCCGAAGAACATAAAAATCAGCGTTCTCCCTTTCCACCTCAGCATCCAGCGTCTGGCCGTCTCTTAAGACAAATGTCTGCGCATGCGCATCCAAAGGCGCTGCCAGCAGAAGCGGGATCAGAAAAAACCGCGCAATGATCAAAAGAATGGATTGATGCCTAACCCCGTCCCTCCTACCAGTTTCTTTTTTCATAATCCTCCGCGTCCAGCTTCCCGTCCCGATCGACATCCCCGTGACTGCCGTCAAGCGATTGTAAATAGGAGATTTCTCTGCGCGGCGCATTCAGCTTCTTGGCAACCTCGATCTGAAATTTTACGCACTTCAGCTCCGCTTCTTTGCCTGCCCAGACATTATCCGGAACACTGGAGCCATGACGCGAAAGATAGTCGTGGTAAAGCTTCGAGTGGTAGCTCTCATGCGCGATGCAGCTAGCCGCCCATGTCTTTGAATGTGAAAGGGTTTTGCTCGACATCTGAAAAACTGGAGGTTTTTCCCAGGCTCTCATTCCCGACCTATCTGATTGCTCAATGGCGCCGATGTATCGCGCTATATCTGCATACACCTTGGGCGCTTTGTTTCGCAATAGCTTGAGCGCCTCTCCTACCTTTCTCTGAAATTCTGCATCACCTTGAATGGCGATATCATGACTGACCGCCTGATCGGCTGAAAGCGCACATTGAGGGAAAAGGGAGGCGCTGATAAAAAAAAGAATGTATATATATCTAAGCGCTTTCATTACACCCATGACCCTACTCCTGCGTCAAATCATAAATCGCGCCATTCGAAACCATCAGCTCTTACAATAAGATCGGCCTGCAACAGATACACTGCCGTCAATCAAACAAATTATATCTTATGCGCTATTAATGAAAAGGGATTAGAAAAAAAGAACCGTTTACCTGGGTAAGGTAAACGGTTCAATATTGGATGCTGGCAACGACCTACTCTCCCAGAGAGTTGCCCCTCAAGTACCATCGGCGCTGAAGAGCTTAACTTCCGTATTCGGAATGGGAACGGGTGGGACCTCTTCGCTATTATCACCAGCAAGATTGTAATATCCGTAGTTATGAGCCGAGGCTCATTAATCTAGGATATAAAATTATAAAGAGCAAAATTGTTTCTTAACAATTTCACAGGGTAAGACGAACCTACAATGTAATAAGTAGGTCAAGCCTCACGACTTATTAGTACCAGTAAGCTCAACTCTTACGAGTTTTACACATCTGGCCTATCAACCACGTGATCTACATGGAGTCTTTAGGGGGCATGAATCCCCAGGGAAATCTTATCTTAGGGGGGGCTTGGTTCTTAGATGCTTTCAGAACTTATCCTTTCCCGACATAGCTACCCAACACTCGCACCTGGCGGCACGGCTGGAACACCAGA
>CAZJAX010000090.1:0-8522 GCA_964543965.1 uncultured Planctomycetia bacterium | reverse complement strand
TGGCGAAGAAAAAGCTGGTCATCCTCATCTCTCACCCGATCCAGTATCACGCGCCGCTGTACCGACGGATGGCCAAAGAGGATATTTACGACGTGCACGTCTTGTATCACAACGACCGGGGAGTCAGGCCCTTTTTCGACAAGTTCGCCAACGCCAGCGTTTCCTATGATAACGACCTGCTCTCCGGGTATACGTATGAGTTTCTGACGAAGGGGGAGCCGTCCGGCCGCCTCGAGAAGATCAAGCGGATGTTCATGCCGGGCCTCGTGAAGCGTCTTGTGAGCCTGGAGCCGGACGCCGTATATTTCCACGGATATGATTCTCCGGCGCATATCCGCGCGATACTGGCGATGAGAAAGCACGGCATCAAAGTTTTTTTCCGCGGCGAAAATGAGGATGTGCTCCCTCGGCCCGCATGGAAGACCTTTTTGCGCGAGACTCTGTTAAAGATCCTGCTGCCGCGCTTTGACGCCGTCCTGACGATCGGGCAGGAAAATCGGCGCTTTTTTACGGCGCGGGGCATTCCCGAGCAGAAGCTTTTTTTTGCGCCCTACAGCGCGGACAACGCGTATTTCGGCATGGGCATGAAGGAAGACGAGGTCCTCGGCATACGGCAGAAGGTGTGCGCTGAGTACGGCATCGGCCCGTCTTCGATGATCTTTATCAACACCTGCAAACACCGCGAAGAAAAAAGGCCTTTGGATGTCGTGCGCGGTTTTATCCATGCTTTCAAAGAGGGAACCGTGCCGGGGGGAGCAGAACCGGTTCTGATGATGGTCGGCGACGGCCCGCAAAACGCAGAGCTGAAGAAAATGGCATCGGAGTCAGGCGTCCGCGGCATCATCTTCGCGGGTTTTGTCAATCAGTCCAAAATGCGCGAGCTGCTCCTTGCTTCCGATTTTTTGGTCAATCCCGGTGCTGAGCCCTGGGGCTGCGTTTATAACGAAGCGCTGCCCGCCGGGCTCGGCATCATTTCCTCTGACAAGGTTGTCGGGCATCCTGACATGGTTCATGAGGATAAGAACGGCTACGTATTCCGTTTCGGCGACATCGAGGCTCTCGCGAAGATATTCCGGAAATGCGTTTCGATGAAAGAAATACCTCCGTCATTCCGCCTTGAGTCTAAAAAGATCGCAGCTCTGTACAGCTACGAAACCTGCGTGAAGGGTTTTAACGATGCCTTGCAGCGGACCGCGCAGGGTACCTCGAAAAAATGAAAGCCAAGCTTTTGATCGTCGGCAATCCCGGCGAGATCCATGTGGGCGCCCATTTTTTCCATGCGGCTCAACGGCTGGGTCTGGAGGCCGAAATTCTCGATGTGTCCCGAGCGTTCAGCGGATCGCGTCTGAGAAACCGCTTCCAAAAAATTTTTTTTTGGAAATCGTCCTTCGGATCTTGAAAAGTTCAGCCGCAGCGTCCAGCAGGCCGCCGAGCGGTTGCGCCCCCGATGGGTGCTGGTTACAGGGATAGCGCCGGTCGAAGCCGGAGTGCTGAAGAAAGTTTCGGCTCAGGGGGCGCTCACAATAAACTATCTGACCGACGACCCTTGGAATCCCGGCCATAAAAATCCGTGGTTCATGAAAGCGCTGGCGGAGTACGATCTTGTTTTTTCGCCGAGGCGGTCGAATATCGGTGATCTCGAGAAATTTGGGTGCAAAAAAACCGCTTATCTGCCGTTCGCCTATGCGCCGGAGATCCATTTTCCTCCGGCACCTTCGGCTGATGCCGGGGCACATGGGCTGGATTCCGACGTTCTATTTGTCGGCGCCGCGGATAAGGACCGCCTTCCTTATATGCACAGTCTGATCCGTGCCGGATTTAAAACTGCTCTTTATGGGGCGTATTGGGATCGCTTTCGCCAGACGCGGTCAGCTGCGCGCGGAATCGCTTACGCAGAAACGCTCCGGCTCGCCACAGCTTCGGCGAAGGTCTGTGTGTGTCTTGTCCGCCGCGCCAACCGGGATGGCCATTGCATGCGCACTTTCGAGATCCCGGCTATCGGCGCATGCATGCTGGCGGAAGATACGGCGGAGCACCGCGAGATTTTTGGCGCTGAGGGAAAAAATGTCCTTTATTTTGACACCCCGGAAACCATGACGAGGAAGGCGGCTTATTTGACGGCTCATGAAGATGAGAGATCGAAGATGGCGGAGGCGGCTCACGCGCTGATCACCGGCGGAAGGCATGCTTATAAGAACCGGCTTGCCGCGATGCTGGGTCTGGAGGAGGCGCCATGATGTATCAGGATCATCTGATCACATGGCTGGCCGTTTATGCCGCGACGATGGGCGTCTTGCTGTTTTCAGGTTTCCGCCGCAAGCTGCCCGGCGTGGGACTGCCCCTGGCGTACAGTTTCAATCTGCTCATGAATCATTACTTCGGAGCCTTGATCCACGCCCTGCCCTGGTACAAGACGGACGAATATGAGTATGTCTATCTCGGCTTCGAGCAGACGCTGTACGGGCTTCTGGCGTTTGCGGTAGGAGCGATATTCATCGGGCCTTTCATGATCACGAGCTTTGCCGACCGGAAGCCGCCTCAGATCATCACCCCTCACCCGAAGTATCCGGCGCGCTGTATGCAGATAGGACTGCTGTTCTACTTCATCCTGGGTCCCGTGCTCGGCCGCATTCCCAGCATCGCGACTTTTGCCCAGTCCGGCTGGTATCTCCTCATCACGTCGCTCTGCCTTTACTGCTGGAAATCGTGGCTTGAAAAAAGGACGTTCAAAATGCTGGTATGGGCCGGTTTGGCTGTGGTCTTTCCTTTCTTCACTTCGTTTAACAGCGGATTTCTGGGTTTCGGCGTCGTCGCGCTGATGTCCGTGATGTTCTTTATCGCTTCTTTCTTTAAGCCCCGCTGGATCGTCATCGTTTCCGTTTTCGTCGGGATGTATCTGGGGCTTTCGGTCTGCGAAACGTATTTCCGCGACAGAGACGAGCTCCGCGAAGCGGTCTGGTATGACCGGCAGACCGTGAGTCAGAGGATCGGCAGGGTGCTGGAAACATACAGGCATTTTGAATTTCTTGATTTGACCCGCGAAATGCACTTAGTGCGCATCGATGCGAGGCTGAACCAGAACATTCTGGTGGGCAAGGCCGTCGTCTATCTCAAGGAGGGGCAGGAGCCGTACGCGCACGGGTTCACATTGTTCCAATCGCTTCTGGCGCTGGTGCCGAGAATTCTCTGGGCGGACAAACCGGTTAACGCGGGCAGCCCGCAGATCGTCAGCCGCTATACGGGCATGACGTTTGCGGAAGGAACCAGCGTGGGGATCGGTCAGGTGATGGAGTTTTATGTCAATTTCGGAACGATATGCGTGATCTTCGGTTTTATGACCCTCGGCGCCATCATCCGTTTTTTTGATTACAAAGCCGCCCGTCATCTTTTCCGGGGCGATTGGCCGTCGTTCACGCTCTGGTTTCTGCCGGCGCTCGGCTTCATGCAGGCGGGGGGATCTCTGGTCGAGGTGTCGTCGACCGTGGCGGCCGCCATTATTTTCTGCATCATCATCCAGAAAAATCTGACGTATGACGTGAAAGGAAAAAAAATACAGCAGCGCAGGGAGGCGCCCCTTTGAAGATCCTGCATGTCGTCCCCACCTATCTGCCGGCCGTGCGGTACGGAGGCCCGATTTATTCTGTCCACGGACTTTGCCGCTCTCTGGCGGAGGCGGGACATGAGATCCATGTTTTCACGACCAATGTGGACGGCCCGTCCGCCTCTCCCGTGCCCCTTGAGAGGCCGGTGGATAGAGACGGCGTGAAAGTGTGGTATTTTCCGTCCTCTTTTCTGAGACGCCTTTATTATTCGCCGTCCATGGGACGCGCGCTCCGGGAACGGACCGGGTCGTTTGAGATCGTCCACAACCATTCCGTCTTCCTATGGCCCACGTGGGAAGCGGCTAGGCAGTGCCGGAGAAAGAAGATCCCGTATGCGGTTTCCCCCAGAGGCATGCTTGTTCGGGAATTGATCCGGAAAAAAAATCCAGCGCTGAAGAACGGCTGGATATTTCTGGCCGAAAAAAATAATCTGGAAAACGCCTCTGTGATTCATCTGACCAGCGAAGAAGAAAAAAAAGAAATCCTGAAGTTCGGTTTCAAATTGCGCCGGCTGGCGGTCGTGCCCAATGGCGTGGACATACCCGCGGAAAAATCCGCCGCAAAAGATGGTCTATCCCCGAACGTGAAAAGAGTCCTCGAGGCCGGCACGCCTTATATTCTTTTTTTAGGCCGCATCAACTGGAAAAAAGGGCTGGATCGGCTGGTGGAGGCAATGAAACGCATTCCCGGAGATGCGCGGCTTGTCATCGCGGGCAACGATGAAGAGGGCTACGCAAAAAAAATCGAGAAGCTCGCAGCCGGCTTCGGCGTAGCGGCGCGGATCAATTTTACGGGTCCCGTTTACGGCGCGGATAAACAGGCGCTCTATGAGAACGCCGAATGCTTTGTCTTGCCTTCCGTCTCCGAGAATTTCGGAAACTCCGTGATCGAGGCGATGGCATCCGGCTGTCCGGCCGTCGTGACGCCCGGCGTGGGACTTTCCGGATTGGTGCGCAGTTCCGGGGGAGGCCTCGTGGCCGACGGCGACCCCGATTCGCTCGGCAGGGCGATCACGGGACTGCTGGCAGACCCGGCGGCGAGGGAACGCATGAGCTCCGATGCCCGAAAAGCATCGTTGTCTTTTTCCTGGGGCAGAGCCGCGGCGGAGATGTCGGCCGTGTACGGAGAGGTTCTCGCCGATGCTCGATAAAATCACACCTGTGATCCTCACTTATAACGAAGAGCCCAATATCGCCCGGGTGCTCGAAAAACTGGACTGGGCCGGCGAGATCGTCGTCGTCGACAGCTTTAGCAGCGACGGCACGCTGTCCATCCTCAGGACACATCCCAAAGTCAGGCTGCTGCAGAGAAAATTCGATACGTTTGCGCGGCAATGGAATTTTGCACTGGCGCAGGTCCGCACGGATTGGGTGCTCAGCCTCGATGCGGATTATGTGCTAAGCGGGGAGCTTGTCCGGGAGATGAGCGGATTGTCCGGAGCGTCCGATGTCAGCGCTTACAGCGCCCGCTTCGATTATTCTATTTTCGGCAAACCTTTAAGGACCTCGCTAATGCCGCCGAGGCATATTCTGTTCCGCAGGGACCGAGCCTCGTATTTCGACGACGGCCACACACAGCGCCTGAAAGTGCTGGGAGCGGAAGCGTGTCTCGAGGGGCGGGTCAACCACGACGACCGCAAGCCGTTGAGCCGCTGGCTGGCTTCACAAAGCCGATACGCCCAGGACGAGGCCGTCAAATTGAGGACGACGCCCTTTTCGCGGCTTCCGCTGCAGGACAAGGTACGCCGCTGTATTTTTTTGGCGCCTCCGCTGATCCTGTTTTACTGCCTTTTTGTGAAAGGCCTGATTTTGGACGGCTGGCGGGGAATTTATTATTCCCTGCAGAGGATGTCGGCGGAAGCGTGCCTATCCGCGCAGCTTATCCTATCCGCATTTAAAGGGGAGAAAAGATGAGCCGGCGTCCCTTGAAAATCGCCATCGTCGTGCACGGCCGTTTCCATGCGTTCCATCTCGCGGCGGCGCTGATCAAAAAGGGCCAGAATGTAACCCTTTTTACGAACTATCCCAAATCTGTGGCTGAAAAATTCGGCATCCCCCGTGAAAGAGTGCGGAGTTTTCTGTTTCACGGAATTTTGAGCCGCCTCCTCCTGTATCTCGCAGGTCCGAAATCGTTCGAGCCTTTGCTTAACCGGCTCTTTTCACGCTGGGCCGCCAAGCGTCTATCCTGCGAAGCCTGGGACGTCACGCATTATTTCAGCGGTATCGCATATGATTGCTTGAGGGCGCCTGTTAAATCCCGCATCAGCCTCGTGATGAGAGGCTCGGCGCACATCCTGGCACAGGACAAACTGCTGGAGGAGGAGGGACGGCGGGTAAGGGCGTCTGTCGAGCGGCCGAGCCGCTGGATGATCGAGCGCGAAATGAAGGAATACGGCCTCGCGGACCGCATCGTGGTGCTGTCGTCTTTCGCAAGAAATTCCTTCATCGCGGAAGGCGTCGAACCCGGGAAGGTGTGGATGCTTCCGCTCGGAGTCGATATCAAGCGTTTCAGCGCGGACAACCGCGTCATCGAAGAGCGCCGAGCCCGCTTTTTATCGGGAAAGCCGATCCGGGTGCTGATGACGGGCAATTTTTCGTATCAAAAGGGCGTCATCGATTTTGTCGAAATCGCCACGGCGCTTCGGGGGAGATTTGAATTCCGGTTCGTCGGAAACGTGCCGCCGGAAATGAAAGAGTGGGCCTCCGGCAGGGACCTGGGGATCGAGTTTGTGCAAAAACAGCCGGAGTTCGAGCTCCCCGCGTTTTATCACTGGGCCGACTTATTCGTTTTTACCACGATCCAGGACGGCTTTGCGGTCGTGCTTTGCCAGGCGCAGGCCTCCGGACTGCCGATCCTGGCTACCGCCAACTGCTCGGCTCCCGACCTTATCAAAGGCGGCGAAAATGGCTGGGTCTTCCCCGTCAGGAAGCCACGGGAATTTATCGAGAGGCTCGAATGGTGTGATGAGCACAGGAAAGAGATGGCGGAAATGACGGATGCGGTTTACCGCAATTTCAAGTCCAGGGATTGGGGAGAAGTGGCCGACGATTTTATCCGGCTCTGCAGTGAGCACATTGCCCAAAAGAGCGGGTGTTGATTGAGCCCGAAAATTTCCATCATCGTGCCTTGTTTTAACCAGACGCGCTATCTGGCCGAATGCCTTCAAAGCTGTCTCGGCCAGTCCTTCCGCGGCTTTGAGGTCATCGTGGTGGACGACGGCACGACGGACGGAAGCTCTCCGGAGGCGGAGCGCCTGTGTTCGCGCGATCCGCGCATCCGTTACTTCAGGCTCGGCGAAAATAAAGGCGCTTCTTATGCGAGAAACTACGGTCTTTCGAAATCGTCCGCCGGCCTGCTTTATTTCCTGGACGCTGACGATTATCTATGCGGCGGGGAAGTTCTGGAGACTTTGAGTGCCGGCCTGCCGGACGGAGTCGATTTTGTATACGGCGATAAGATCGTGCTCGAACAGGCGACTCAAATCAAAACCGCCGCCAGCCAGAGCGCGGCGCCGTTCGGCGACCCCGTTCTGGATATCATCAACTATTGTCCGATAACCAGCACGGTTTTATTCCGCAGGAAATTTTTTGATAGGGTGAAGTGGAATGAGGCCGATCATTTTTCGCAGGAATACAACCTCATCGTCTCAGGCGTCATCGAGGGGGCCGTTTATCGGCACATTCCCGCGCCCGCCGCGGTGATCCGGCGGCACGATTCACCTTCGCGGATCACTGTCAGGTATTCCGGTTCCGACCGTCTGAAAAGAACGCTCGTCCTCCTCAGCAGCGAAGAAAAGCTGAAGATGAAAGGCGCTTGGAGCAAGGAGCGGGAAGCCTACTTTCATTACGAATACTGCGCCATGAGCCTTTTTATGTTCTACCATGCGTCCGACCCCGGCGATCGGCAGCTTTCGCAGTGGCTATGGGACAAGATCGATAAGCGGTCTCTGGCGAAAAGCCGTTCTTTCAGGCTGCTCAGCTGGTGCGGCTTAAGCTTCCTGACAAACGCCCGGATCGCCGCCCGTCTTTGGCGTCTCAGGGATCATTTGGCGGGCCGCCTCCGATGAAAACTTTTATCCCAGCCATTTTACCGGCCGGCCTGCTGCTGGCGCTGTCATTAATGATACCCCCTGAATGCGCGGCGTCCGGAGAGTTCGCGGGGCCGTTTCCCAGCTGGCGCAATGTGAAGACCTTTTACGGTGCCGTCGGGGACGGTAAAACGGACGACACGGCGGCGATCCAAAAGGGCCTCGATGAACTGAGATTCCATAAGGAGTTCTGCGTTCTGTATTTTCCGGCGGGCACCTATCGCATCACGCAGCCGCTCAAAACCGTGCGGGAAAGCCACACCGAGAGCATGGGCATATCGCTGATCGGCGAACACCCTCTCAACACCGCGATCCTCTGGGACGGACAAAAAGGCGCCGAGATGATCCGCTACAGCGCCTGGTATTCAAAGATCAGCCGTCTGACGCTGGACGGAGCGGGTAAGGCGGCGGTGTGCCTGGCTTACGGCCCTGGATTTTCGACCTACAACGAAACATCCGATATGGTCTTTAAAGACGCCCGGATAGGGCTCTTGCTGGGAGGCGCAGCGCACGGCCAGGCGGAAAATGCGGTGCTTAGATGCCGCTTCCTGCGCTGCTCCGACGCCGGACTGCGCACGGCCAATTTCAACTCCATGGATATCTGGGTCTGGTACAGCCGCTTCGAAGACTGCGGGTACGGGATGCACAACATGTCCGGTAATTTTCACGCTTATCAAAGTCTTTTTCAGCGGTCAGCAAAAGCCGACATCAAAACAGACAACCTGATGGTATTTTCTTTCGTGAATAACACGTCCCAGGATTCGGCCTGGCGGCGGAACCGCTCGATTCGCTCGCGCCGCTAGCGCCCGCGTTGGGCTCGCAGGGCCCCCTCA
>CAZJAX010000089.1:0-8631 GCA_964543965.1 uncultured Planctomycetia bacterium | reverse complement strand
CGGTAGGAAATGATACTATTTTAGAGGCCGTCAAAGCTTTCGCAGAGGCCTCAAAGAAACTGCCTCAGGCCGCCAATCCCTTCACCGCTGAAAACCTCGACGCTTTTATTAAGCCGCCCTTGATCAACTCAGCGGACGGCGTGGTCCGCTATGTGGTGATTTCGGTCTATGCCCGGTTTGTCGGCGCAAATCCTGCGCTGGCCACGGCCGACCGCATGGGATTCATCCGCGCCCGCTTGGATGACCCGGAGCCGAATGTGCGGTCGGCCGCGTTGGAGGCCCTGCCCTTCTTTTTCCAGGCCGATCCGTCCCACCTATCTCCCGACATCATGAATTTCGTGATCGACGGTCTCTCCCAGCCGGAGTTTTTCATTCGGATCGCTTCACTCGAAGCTCTGGCAGCCGCGGCCAAGACCGATCCGACATACGCTAATGCCTCAAATTTAGAACGCGTCGAAGCGCTGCTGAGCCAGAGCGACCCCTTCGGCGAAATGACCGCCTCTGCGATAAAGGCCATGTATACGTTCGTAGACGTCGATCACACGCTTGCGCGGGCAGAACATCTGAAGAAGATCGTTTCCAGGCTGGACAAGATGATCGGAATGAACCTGAGCATGCAGAGAAAAATGTATCAAAGCGCTCTTTCTGCGGCCGCCGTGTATGCGGACGCGGACGCCTCGACGGCCACGCCTGAGAATCTGGAATTCATCATCGCGATGTTCGCTAACCCCGACAATCAAGTCAAGCTGTCCGCGATGAGAGCCGGCGCCGCCTATGTCAGGGCGTCGAAAATGATGCAGCCCGAAAAATCCCCCTTCACGCGGGATAATCTTATCTTTACAGTCCTGAATATCGGCAGTTTTTCGACGCGGCCTTTGCAGTTCCTCGAGTATTATGCCGAGGCTCACCCTGAAGGCTCGGAGATGCATGAGCTGACTCGGGCGTTCCTGACGGCCTTTGGGCCCGAACAGACAGAGATCCCTCTCGATCGGGGAGGGAGCGCGATCCTGACCCGCAACGAATTGTCGGCTTGGATAGGCGGGCGCATCACAGACACCGGTCCAAAGAGCACGTTTATATCCGACATGATCGGCCTTGAAAGGATGCGTCAGGAGCTCAGGCGTCAGGGGGCAGAGCAGCGCCTGGACGAAGCTGAGGCGTTGGCCGACGAGGCTTTCCGCGTCGCATTGTACCGTCAAATGAACCCGGATGGATCCCGATTGGCCTTGCGGGACAGGTTCCGGGATCTATGGGATTTTCTGCGAGACTTGCCCGGCCGGTTCGATCGTTGGATGCAATCTGTCTATATTCGGTATACCACCGGCGGAAAGTCGGTCAGGCTGATACCTTCTCCGGAGGCTGATCCTGAGGTCGTGAATATCAGCAGGATCACGCAATGGCTTAATGAAGACCGGGCCGCCCGGGCGACGGCTGAAAACATGAAAGCTGTCATAAAAAAAATGAGAGATTCTGATCATGAAGTCCGCTTGGAGGCTATCAGAGCGGCCGGCGAATTCGTGAAAGCCGATCCTCAGCTTGCCACCGCCGACGCCCTGAAAGAGATCTTGCGCCAGATCATAAACGGGTATGACACAGGCAACAACAGCGTCAGCACCGCCGTGGGCATATTCCTGGATGCTGCCCAGAGGCTGCCTCCGGACAAGAACCCGTTTACTCCCGAAAATTTCAGATATTTTCTATCGAAAAAAATGATGACCCGATCCGGTGAATACACCCGCAGCATGGGCATCGCCATATACTCGCTATTTATCCAGGCCAATCCTGTCTTTGCGACGGCAGAAAATCTTAAGATCATCGCTAAGAAAATAGCGGGCTCAGATTTCGGACGTGTATATGCGATGGAGGCGCTGCCTGCATTTTTCAAAGCCTCTGCGGTTCATGCGACCGATGAGATCCTGAGGCTTATCGTAGCCCCTGCAGCGAGTAATTCGCCCGACGGGGAGTATGTAGCCGCTCTGAACGCGCTGGGCGCATTCGTTGCGGTCCGGCCCGAAGAAGCACGCTCGATCTATTTCAAATTTGCATCAAATGTTGTGAACGTTTCGGCCGTGAATATATCCATAGCTGCGATCCGCACGATGACGGCCTTCGTCGCCATCAACGGAACGCTGGCCGAACAGGCGCATTTAAGTGAGATGAGGGGTAGGTTCCGCACTACCGTCGGACCGGAAAGGATGGAGCTGGCGTGGCAGATGTTCAAAGCGTACAAAGCCTATGCGAATGCGGATCCTGCGCTCGTCACTGCCGAGAATCTCGATTTTCTTCTTACGCCGATCGACAACGCTTCGGTCGGCGCCAACTTTGGCATGGAGCAAGCAGTGCAGACTTTCGCCAGCCTCTCGAAAGATCTCCCTGCCGAGAAGAATCCTTTTACGCCCGGAAGACTTTTGTACGTGGTGGAAAATCTGGCCAAGTACGGCTCTCGCGCTGTGCAGATGATCAATAGCTTCAAGGGTGCCCATCCGGAAACGTCAGACACTTACCTCTTGGCGCAATCATTATGGCTGGCCTTAGCTCCTGAGAATTCAAAGATCATCGCGGAAGAGGGCGAAGTCGATCTCGGCCGCGTGAAGATATATGAATGGATAAGAAGCCGTATGCAAGAGCCGGCCGAAAGAAATGACTTTATCCCCGGCATGATCGGCCTGGCGAGGCTGCACCAGGATCTTGCGCGGCAGGGAAGCGAGCTGAAAATTGACGATGCCGAAAAGCTCGCCGACGAGGCTTTCCGCACGGCGCTTTACCGAGCGATGACGCAGGGAGCTCGGCTGGCTGATATCACCACGATCGCCCAGGGAGCGATCAAGATGGTTTATGAGCGCAGGCTCGCCAATCTCAGGCAGCAGCTGGCCGGTGAGATACCGACGACCACGCCTTTGGCGAAGCTTCGGGAGGATATCGCCGCTCATGAAAAAATTCTGGGTATTTTTTCGAGCAAGCCGGTCGTGTCTTCGGTCATGACTTTGCCCGACGAGGTGCGCCGGACGATCGAAGACCGCCTGGGCAAAGAATGCTGGGACAATTCCAAGGCGCTCAAGGGCGCTGTCGACCGCCGCGTCTACCAGGATCGCGGCAGCGAATGGATGATCGCGATCATGTATTTCCAGCTTATTTCCGAGGGGAGCCTTCTGACCGTCGGCCTTGATTACCAGACGTACCTCAAGGTCATCAAGGGTCAATGGACGCAAAAAGAGACCTACTTCTACAGCCTGATCAAACAGCACGAACTCACGTATTTTGAGGGGATCAAGCGCACGGCGCTGACGGAGAGCGAGCAGGATGAGATCATCCGATTAAGCATCCATCTTTTCCGGAACGCGCAGGAGATCATCGGGCGTTCCAGCACTCTGAGCGAAGACTCCCTGACTATCCGCGACCTGGTGCGGTTCAACGTCGATTTCAGCCTGTTCTATCTGCGCAACGTGGAGGAAGACGGCACGCACAATTTCGGCAGCGTGATCCGCCAGTTCATCCTCACGGCGCACAATGTCTATGCGCGCGTGCTGGATACGCCCGAGGCGCGCGCGTCGTTCGTGAAGGCGATCTATGATGCGTTGACGCTTTCAGCGGAAGGTCAAAGCATCTTTTTCAGAGCTGAACAGACCGGCGATCTGAGCAGCATCACAAGCGTCGATGCGATCGAGGAGATCATCGACTTCGCCGATTACGAGAACACGTCCCGCAAGGCCGCCGAAGGCCAGTCTCCGTTTCAGTCATCGTTGGATGCGACGGTCGAGCGCTCCTACCAGGTATCGCGCGCGCTCCTTATCGTCTCAGACAAGGATGACGTCCCGATCGTCGAGGATAAGATGGCGAGCCTCGAGAAAGGGGACGGAAAGACCGTGCGCCTATCTTCGAGCCCTTATTCCAAACGCAAGGATCTTTTTGGGATGTACATGCCCAAAGAAAAGATGGACGATGAAGAGATCGATGACTTGATCGGAAAAGCAGAGCCCGCTTTGAAGGAAAAGGCGCTGATGACCGTCTTGGGGCTTCCTGACGACCCGAGCGTCCGCGCCGACGTGGTCAGGCAGATGGACGAGCTTCTAAAGGACTCTGTCGTGAGGCAATCCGCGGCCGTGTACCTGGAAAAGCCGGATGCCTGGCAGAACCAGATGGAATGGCACGAAGGACTTCTCGCGGAAATGGCGCGGCGCGCCGCGGCCGATCCCGAGAGCCGGCACACCATCATCATCGACAGCGTCGAAGCCTATCCGAGCCGAGTGCGCGTCCAGCTCAACCCTGTTCTCTGGGAGAAGAAGGTCGGTGTCCCGGACCGCGGGTATGAAGTCGCTCTTCCGCCGAACCTGCAGTTTATTTTCACGATGGACCGCCAGAGTTTCATCCAGGATGACTCGTTCCTGAGCCGCACGCTCGTGCATTTCACCAGCTCCATGAGGACGTCCCGCGAAGGGTATATCGCCGGCAAGGCCGGCGTCAGCCCTGCGATAGAACGGAAGCTTATCGCCCTGTCCAGAGAACTGAAAAAAACGCCGTGGGAAAATGATCCCGACTGGACCCTGATGGACATGCTGCAGATCGCGCTTCGCGTGAAGGGCCGCTCTGAGGAGTCGGGTCTCCGCGAGGAGGACGTGTTCGCTGCAGAAGCCGAAAGTTATCTGAAGCTGCGCCTTCGATCCGGGGAGGATTGGAATCGATTGGATGAGGTCTTCCGTCGGTCGGACCTGACGCCGGGGCACGAGCCCAAGCTCACGTTCGGCGCGAAGGGAGAGCTGCTTTTTGACGGCGTCGAGCTTGAGCTCGGGGCGGATCTCAGAAAAGCCGTGCAGATGCGCGGCTCGAAGACGCCCTCCGAGCTTCTGAACGAGTTCTACGGATTTTCCCTCGCAAGCATGGAAGCGCGCGTGCTCAGCCAGTTTGCCCGCGACTGGAAATACGGCTACCGCACGGCTCAGCTGGAGGGTCCGTCCGGTGAAGGAAAGACGACGATCAGCCGTCTTTTCGCCCGCATGATCGGCCTGAATATCAGCGAGCGCACCGTGAACGCCGAGACCGGACCCTCGGACGTGCGAGGCAGCTTCGAAGTTACGCAGGAAGGCGGCATTCTTTTCAAAGAGGCCTCCTATGTCCAAGAGCTCTCCGACGGCGGAAATGCGCACATCTTCAACGAGATCAACACCAACCCCGAAGGAGGCCTCTATCTCCACCTTTACCCGGAGATCGCTTCCCAGCCGCGAAAGTTTCTGCCGGAGTTCGCTTCTTCGAAACCGGGCGAGTTTGTCCGCACGGCTCCCGTCAGCCGCAACAATATGCGTTTCTTTGCGGTCAATTCCGAGAACAACGCAGGGCGCTATCCCGTGCCTCCGCGGGTCGCCGCGATGATCCCCCGCTACCAGATGTATTCGGATCCCAAAGACCTGCCGGTCACGGTCAAAGATTTTTTCATGAAAGACAAGGAGCTGGCGGCTTTCTCGGGCGCGATCGCCCAGACGCTCGCCGAGATACATGCGCAGATCTGGGACGCAAAGAATACGGTCAACACGATCGATTCGCCGCAGGATGTCACGCGCCGCCTGATCCTGCGCACGCTCGAGCGCATGAAGGGCGGGATGCGGGGAGGAAAAGATGCCAAAAGCGCCTTCGCGCTTGCAGTCAAAGAAGTCTATGCGCTCATGTGGAAAAACACAGCCGACAGGGAAACAGCCTTGGAACTCATCGACGGAATTCTCGGGCGGTACGGAATGCCGGTGCCCGACCTCGATCCAGCCGCGGCGCTTTCAAGCGCGCTGGCCGAAGCCTCGCCGACAATTATTTTCAATAATGCCGCTCAGGAAGATTCTTCGGATACTGTCGAGAGGCTGCTCGGCGCATCAGAGCCTCGGAGCCAAACGATCCGCGTCCCTTTGAGTTTTGTCCACGGAAAGCGGCAATGGCTC
Source organism: uncultured Planctomycetia bacterium (assembly GCA_964543965.1). Classification (GTDB taxonomy): domain Bacteria; phylum Omnitrophota; class Gorgyraeia; order 2-02-FULL-51-18; family 2-02-FULL-51-18; genus CAMDWQ01. The sequence goes on along the minus strand of CAZJAX010000089.1, from coordinate 2,713 downwards.
GGCGGATGGACGCCCCGGGGCACCGTCGATCTCGAACCCCCTGGCGCCGTCGAAAAGGCCAAGCGGAGGCTCAAAGCAGACCTGAGTTCCGGTCTCGGCATCCTGCCCAATCTTTTCCTGCAGGCACGGCTTCTGGCGGCCAAATCACCTGCCGGCACAGCCCCGCCGAGGCTTGTCGCCATCCTGGAGGACTATACGCATTTGAATGAAAAGACGACGCCTCTGCTGAATGAATTCTTCCAGGCCGGCCGTCTTGAATCGATCGAAGAAATGATCACGCAGGAAAATGCCGACCGCCTTTTTGCCGAGCTGCGCGCCGCCGCGGCCGACGCAGCGGCTCTCGACACCTTGCTTTTGGGATATCCGCAGAAAGCGCGGTGGGAGGCCATGGAAGCGGATCCGTCCCTGCGGCTCGATCTGGCAAAATGGTTCTATTCGCACGCGCCGCCCAACCTCAAATTTGTCGCGACCGCCAACGCCGAAGAAGACACGCGTCTGGCAGGTCCGGAGCTCGACCGCTTCACGGCGCTCAACCTGTCCGTCGAGCGCAGCGCCGAGTGGGCCGGCGATCATATGGAGCGGGCGCTCGACCGCTACGGCATACCGCCGGGATCCAAGGTCCGGTCTTTCGCCCGAAGGGCGGCTCTCGAAGCGCAGAAAGGCTACCAGGCCCAGCTAAAGGGAGATCTGTACGAACACATCCGTCTAAGCCGGCTCGATCTCGATGTATTCGCCGCTGAGATCTCCGAAGCGTATAAAGCGCGGGGTCAGGAACCCGGATTCCTCGAAAGCACGGCAAAAAATATCGCTTATTACACGCTCGGTATCGGACTGCGTCCTTCATACCGCAAAGAGCTTTCATTCTACCCGGGAGAGATGACCGATCCCGAGAACCGTGTCGGTTTCCGGAAAACTGCGGAGGGGATCGTCGTTTTTTATGCCGACGGCATCGAGATCCCGACCGAGCACCCAGAGATCCCGGACGCAGCGCAATTCCTGGCGCCGACCGAGAGCGGTGTGCGCCAGCTGGCGAGTCTGGCGATCGCCTGGAAACATGGGCGCATCAGCGTCATCGAGGGCCATCCGGGCGGCGGCAAGACGGCGTCGATCGGGGAGATCTCGTCGCGTATCGGCGTCCCAAAATACGACGAGATCATGTTCGACGGCATCGATCTCGGGATCTTTCTCGGACGCTTGTCCAAGAAGGGGGACGAGTTCATCATCACAGGCGCGCCCAACGCCGCCGGAGAATTTTTGATCCCGTTCCTGAAAGCCTATACTCAGGGCGGCTCGGTCAACCTCGACGAAGGCGCCGTAGGAGTTAATTCCCAGGAGATCATGGTATTTTTGACGCGGGTCGCCTCGGAGCCCGAGCTTGATCTGTCGCAGTATTATCCCGGATACCGCGGCCCGGTCCTGAAGCGCCACAAGGGCCCGGTCCTGAAGCGCCACAAGAACTTCAGGCTGTTCGTCACGCAGAATCCTTCAGGCAGCACGCTCGACCGACTGCCTGTCCCCAGCTCGGTCGACGCGAAAGCTCATAAAGTCTGGACGGACAACGAGATCTCTCCCGAAGACGCCAAGCGCATCATCAACCATTATTTGGGCAAGGATCTCCTCGGCCGCGTACCGGAATCCCTAAAAGACCGTATGGCCGCCATCCACATCGCGTTTTTGAAGCGCCATCCCTCGAAAGAAGAGCTTTCGCCGCGCCAGCTGATCCTGATGGCCGAAGGTATCCGCAAGTCGCTGGAGAAAAACACCTCACTTTCCGAAGAAGACATGAAAGTCCTCCTGTTCCGCGGCGTGATGGTCTCGTATTTCGAGCGCTTATCCGAGGGCGACCGCAAGTCTCTCGTCGATATCCTCGGCGACATGGCGTTTTACATGAGCTATTGGCGCGGTCCCGTCGAAGTGACGCAGGACTCGTTCGGCGGCATCCCGATGGCGCCGACGGCGGGGGCGACCAGCGTCGACTACAGCGAGATCTTCTATCCCGAAGATCTTGAGTCCCAGAACGGCGCCATGCGCGCGATGGCTTACGGGCTGTCGCTCGGCATGCCGGTCGCGGTGATGCCCGCCGAGGGTGCCGACGACTACGACCTGGTCAAAAAATTCGCACATAAGACCGGCCGAAAGCTTGAGACGCTCTGGAGCCACCCGCACATGGGGCGCATGCACCTGGTATCGTCGGTGATGCCTCTCTTGCAGGCGGATTTTGACCGCTACGGCATCAGGCCGGAAGACACTTCCAAAGAATTCAGGATGGCGCTGGGATTCCTGCTGCGCCATGCGATGACGCGGGCCGACTATGAGAAGGAAAAAAGCAGTCCGCGCCACGAACAGACGCTCCTATTTTTCCACCTGATGGACGCGATCCCGGAAAGACAGCGCGTGATCCTCAACCTTTTTCTTTCACGCATGAACAATCAGCGCAGCATCACCGTCGAAGACGAAAAGGGCCAGCCGGCCGAGTATGTCCTGCCGGAGTGGGTGAACATGATCATATCTTCGCCGGTCGAACACAAATTTTCATCCGCGTTCATCAACCGTTTTCTCCCTGTGCGCCTGGAACCCTTCAGCTACGAAGAGTCCCGCCAGCTCGTGATGCAGCGCTATCCTCTGATCGACCCGCGCGAGTTCGACTGGATGTGGAAGATCTCGCAGTCCGCGGCGGTCTATGACAAAGAGGGCATGTTCGGGCTGCAGTATG
>CAZJAX010000088.1:0-8663 GCA_964543965.1 uncultured Planctomycetia bacterium | reverse complement strand
CTCCGGTTTAGGCATATTCAAGCCGACATTGCTCTGCTTAAGCGTTATTATGTATAAGTTAAAATCAGGCTTATTTTTTCTGATTTCCCATTGACACACCAACATCAATCATGTAGTTTTACAGACACTGTGCCCGACTTTATAAAGGTTTTACATAAACCCGGGGGACCAATGCGTCATAAGCCTTTTCTGAAAATCATCTCCTCGATCCTCGTTCTCACCTTTTCCTGGTCCAACCTCCTTTTTGCGGCGGATCCCCGTCAAATGCTTTTGGATGCCAAAGCCGGTTTTGAACTGGAAGATCAAAGAAGGATGGGGGGCGGCGAAACCGGCTCGGCCAACGAAGAAGCCAGCCAAGCGGCGGTCGAACAGCAAAACGTCCTAAGCGACCTGCAGAAGCTCAACCTTTCCCTCACGACCGAGAACGGTGACATCCTCCGCTACGTCGGCGACAAGCTTGAGACCGTCCAGCGCCCGGACGGCACGATGCTCCGCAATATCACGCTGGCCGGTGACGGCAGCATCCAGAGCGCGGATCTCCGGCTCTCCGACGGCTCCGTCCAGGTTTTTCAAAACGGTCAGGTGCTCGGATATCTTACGCCCGACGGCACGAACGTGTTTTACGAAAACGGCCGCGTGCAGAAAACCGTTTCGAAGGAAGGCGTGGAAACGCTTTATTCTTATATTGAAGACGAGCAAGGCGCGGTGCTGTCAACGGTTCTGGAGAACTCCGCTTCAAAAACGACATACGACGCCCTAGGCAAACTGAAAGAAGTCCTCGATAAAGTCACGGGCCGCCGCACCGCCTACGATGGGGGCATCCTGCAGAGCATTACAGATTCCCTTGGAACTCAGCTTTCTTTCTCAGCCGAAGAGATCGAGGGCCGTATCCGCGTCGTGCTAGATTCTCTTTCCGGCCCGGCCTTTAATGCGGACACCTGGAACTTGCCCGACGGCTCTATCCTCCGCAATATCGTCTGGGATGCCGAGGGCGCTGCCCAAGATGCCGATCTGTATGATGTCGACGGTAACGTCTACCGTTTCAGCGCCCGCGTGCTCGATTCGATTCAGATCCCCGGCGGCGTTTTGACGGGCATGACCTGGAATGCCAATGCTCTCGATGCCGCGCTTCTTACGGATGCTTCTGGAAATCGCTGGGAATATGCCGGCGGCCAAATCGCGCGCGTGACCCAGCCTGATGGCTCGGTTCTTGAAGACCTCGTTTTCGATGCACAGAACAATCCAACCGACGGAATTTTGACCGACGAGCAGGGCAATGTCTGGACTTTCGAGGGTGGCGCCCTGAATAAGATTGTGCTTGTTGGCGGAGCGCTCTTGGAAAACATCGTCTGGAGCGGTTCCGACATTCAAGATTGCACTTGGACGGAAGCGGGCCGCCGTTTCATGATCGCCGGCGGCGTCGTGACTCAGGTATTCTTGGCCGACGGCTCCGTGCTTACAGACATCGTTTGGGACGCTCAGGGCAGCGTGAAAGACGCGCTCATGACCGATGCCGACGGCTGCGAATGGACTTGGGCGAATGGGGGAGTGGTGTCGGTGGAGCTTACCGACGGCTCCCTGCTCACCGGCCTTACCTGGGACGCAGAAGGAAATATGCAAAATGCGCTTCTCACCGACCCGCTTCAAAATCGATACATCTATAGCGCCGGTGAACTGACGACCATCACAGCAGCGGACGGCAGCGTGCTTTCCAATATTGTCTGGGCGGCTGACGGCAAGATCAAGTCGGGCGATCTCAGGGATTTGCAGAACAACGTCTACACTTATATCGACGGCTACCCTTCGAAGATGAAGCTTGCCGACAACACGCTGCTCGAAAATGCCGTCTGGGACGCCCAGGGCAACCTGAAGGACGGCTATTACACGGACCTTTCGGGCAATCGCTGGACATATGCCGCCGGCCAGCCCACTGCGGTCCGCTATCCCGACGGTTCGGTGATGTCTAATATTTTCTGGAGCGGCAACAAGGTGTTTGGCGGTACGCTGACGGCGGATGGCGCAGTTTACACATATCCTTCCAACGGCAGCTCGCTGCCGACGCAGATCCGTCTCGCGGACGGGACCGTCCTTCGCAACATAAGCTGGACGCAGACCAACACTGTCTTAAGCGCTAACATCACGCTCTCAACTGGTGAAGTGATCTCGTTCTCAAATGGGGCCGTCGTCCAGGCGACACTGCCAGGTGGTTCCGTCGTTTCGAACATCATCTTCGATGTCAACGGCAATCTTACGAATGCACTCGTTACGCATCAAAACAACCAGTACACCATCACCAACGGCCAGCTGACTCAGATCAAGCTCGCGGCCGGACCGATCCTGACCAATCTCACATGGAATGGAAATTCGCTGGCTGGCGCGACGTCGACCGACGCCCAGGGCAGAAGATTTAATTACGCCTCCGGAACCCTCTCGTCGATAGTTCTGACGGACGGCTCTGTTCTTACCGGACCTTTCATCGCCTCGAATAATCTTTTGACGACCGCCAAGCTCACCGATCCCGCAGGCAACCAATGGACCTACTCGAGCGGCGCGGTTACGCGCATCGTGCTCGCCGACGGTTCCGTCTCGACCAATGCCATTTTCTCTTCGAATGGCGCTTTCAACTACGCCATGTTCACGGATACCGTCGGTACTAGATATTACTACAACAACGGTGTCGTGAACTCCATCTTGATGGCAGATAACTCCTCGTTGTCAAACGTGGTTTGGGATTCCGCCGGCAAACTACAGAGCGGCCTTTACAACGATAAGTACGGCATCCAGCATACGTTTGCCAATGGATCCGTCAGCCGGATACGTCTCAACGACGGCTCCATCCTGACCTCGCTCGTTTGGGACGCCTTCGGCAAGCTGGATGGGGCGATATTGACCGACACGACAGGCACGAAATACTATTACACCGCAAAGAAATTGACCCAAGTCACGACATCCGCTAACGTCACCACTTCCGTGGCTTATACCGCGACCACCGTGACGCTCACGACCCCGGGGGTCGGCGTCTATGAGTACCGTTTATCGGACAAGGCACTTTCAAAATGGACTCGTCCGGACGGTTCGTACACACTTTACGGCTTGTTTTGGGGTTCGGACAGCTATCGCATCCAGGACGTCTCGGCTTCGGGCCTTGTCTCGGTTTACGAGTATTCGGGCACCAGTGCCGAGCGAAGGGACATCCTGACGGGTGCGCAAGCCTCCTCTTTCACGAGCGGAGCCATCGAGATCGTCTATCCGACCGCGGTCAATAACACGACCACCACGATGTCGCTTACGGCGACCCAAACCAAGACCGGCAACATCACGCGGACGCTCACGTATTCTTATGTGAATGGCATTTGGACCGCGAAGCGCTCGGATCTCGATTCTTCGACGAACCAGACGACGACGGCCACGGTCACCGCGAACGGTCGTGTGTACGGCGGGTACCTCTGCGAACTCCGCATGGAAGGCGCGAAGGCGAATCTTTACGTTTACAATAACGGCGCGCCTCGCCCCGCAACGCCGACCATTTCCCTCGACGCCTTTTCGGGAGCCGCTACGATGATCACGGCTACCGCCGCCAATGCCACTTATACGACGAAGAACCTGGGCAATGTTGCCAGTTTCACCAAAGCATCATTGGCAAGCCCTCTTTTGACCCAGAATTTCAACAAGCTGCAAGGCACCACAACACTTGCCAAGCCTGTCATCACAGCCAAGCGCTTGAACGTCACCTCGCTGACGCTGCGCGCCATCAATTTCACTGCGGTCGTCACGCCTAGCGTCTCGTATAAAAATGTTTCAAATATTAAGAAGCCCGCATTGACCGTCACACGCAAGTTTTACGCCCAGCTGACGAAGCCGGTGCTGTCCGTGACACTCAAGACAACCACTGCAACCGCCAAGAATACCGGTTTTACGAAGCCTGTCCTCGACTTTGTCCGCCCCGTGCCGACGGTCGTCAAAAGAGACTTAACGCTGGATCGTCCTGCGTTCTCGGCCTCTCCCCGAACGCTCGATCTGAATCGCCGTGAGTCGCCAGCCTGGATCTCTTTTGATGCGCTTTACTACGGAACGGATGGAAGTCTTCTCGAGATCGTCCAGAAGGACGGCTCGACGCTAGAATTCGAAAATGGCGCGCTCAAGTCTGCCCGTGACGCGTCCGGCGCTCTCACGAATTTCAATTTTTCCGAAAGCGGCCTCGGCAACTTACTCGGCACCAGTCTCGTGCAAGGCGGCGTCACAACGAAGTATGATGCGCAGGGCAGTATCGCTTCAGTGAAGCTTGCCGACACGACGATCTTCTACAAACCCGACGGCGGTATCGACTTCATCCTTAAAGACGACGGCACCGAAGTTCACGACCTAGTCTTCGGCGACGACGGCGCGGTCAAGAATTCTACGTTTGTGACCGCTGGAGGCGACAAGCGGTATTACGAGGATGGACATCTCAAGCGTGTCATCCGCGGAGACGAGTCCATCCTTGATTTCGACTATGATCTCGAAAAGCTCAGATCCATTCTTGCGACTCTGACGACACCCGAAGACATCATCTACCATTTCGATTATGAAGCGGATATCATCCGCGCGGTGCTTGACGAGTCTATCGTTCCGGCCGCGGACGCGGTTACTGGGATGGAATACGACCTCGATTTCAACCTGAAGAAAGCCGTCCGTCAAAACCAGCAGATCATCGAATATGCGCAGGATCAGAAGGTTTCCCGCGTGATCGATTCCGGTTCGGCGCCCAAAGTGTTCGGCTATGCCGCCGACGGCAGCTACACGGTGACTCAAGGAAGCGCGCAATCTTTTTACGACGCGAACGACGTCCTCCTGAAGACCATCCTTTATCCCGACTCGCAAAACCCTCACAAGCTGGAAGTCCTCTATCAGTACGGAAAGATCCGCCAGATCAAGAAAAACGATGCACTGACGTTTCTATACTCGTATACCTTCGACGTCCAAGGCGCCGAATCCACCGAGATTCAGGACCTCGAAGAAAAGAACCGCAAAATGTACCGCGGCGGCCTGCTTCGCGAGTCCCTGGATGAGGATACAAGCGTTCTGTCGAGCTACGCTTATGATGTGCAGTCAAAGATCAGCGGCGTCACGGTCACGCGTCTCGGCAGACCGCTGCATGCCTATCAATACGCTTATTCCGGCGCGCTGACCATCGTCACCGATGAAGAGGGTGCGGTCAGAACGTACGGAGAAAATCAAAAACTTCTATTTCTCCAGAAGGGCGGGGAGAAGTACGCCTACACCTATGCAGCCGGCGCCGACGGGGAAGAGATCGCGCAGGAAAGTCTGGCAGAGAAGATGCTTCCCGATGGTTCCACCGCGTTTTACGACACGGACAAGCCTTCGAACATCGCCCGGATACTCCTGGCGGACGGCACGCTGATCACGGACATCGCTCTCAACGCCGATAACACATTCCAGCGCGCGGCGGTCACGTTCAGCTCCGGCTTGAAGCAGGTTTTCGGCGACGGCTCGGTTCTCGAAGAGATTTATCCCGACGGCATGCATTATTTTTATCAGTCCGGCAGGCTTTCCAAGGTCATCGACGCTCAGGGGCGCAGCTTTGAATATGCTTACGATCTCAACAGCTCCGGCGTTGTGACAAAGACTTGGGTCCGCACCGGCGATGCGCTTCTCAAGTACGATGCCCAGGGCGCTCTTCTGGGCCTCGAAATCGACGGTGCGCTGACCCTCGAAGAAGTCCACGCCCAGACTCAGCACACCTATCTGGGAGGCACGCCGGGGCTGAGCTTCGACGGAGATTTTTCGACGTGGCAGTATGACTCGAGCCGTCACTACAGCGGCGGCATAGGCAACGTGGAATCTACGCACACTTTTTCCCGGTCCCAGATACTGCAGTCGGTCACGTTCTCGATGTTTGCCTACGGCGCGGCCAACGGCGAATACACTCAGGATTACGAAGCCAACTACGACGTCAAAGTTCTGCGCAACGGCCAGTGGGAGCTAGTGCCCGGCTCGTTCGGCGGCACAAATAAGATCCACGGCGGCGGCAGTTATTACGCGACGTCGGGCGTCGTCACGCTGAACAATCTCAATCTTTCCGGTGTCACAGCGGTCAAGGCTTCGGCGCACGGTTTTTCAAATTCTTCCGGCAACTCAGGCAACTCCAGCGCAGGCGCGGGCATCTATGAGATCCAGTACCTGCTCGCCGACCAGGCCAATCTTTTTTTCACGACGCAGAAAAATGCGTCCAACCAGATCACGGGTTACACGCTTGCAGGCTATCCGGGCACATTGAGTTTTGATGCCCAGGGCGGCCTCCTGGCGGGTACGCCGTCCAATCTGAGCGCGCAGGCATCTTCACTTGACGGCGTCATGGCGGTCTTGGCGGATAAACCCTATTTCCAAAAGATGACTCCGCCTGCAGCACAAGCCTCCTGCGTCCTAATCGCTAAAAGCGCTATCATCGAGTCCTCGGCCGTCATGACTCAGGAATACACCTCTTCCACCGGTACGCTTCAGACTCAGACAAAAGCGGATCACACGATCACGCTCTTTGAGAACAACAAGCCTTCCAAGGTCACGAGCCAGGGCGGCGAGATCCTGATCGAATATTTTTACGACGCCGCCGGCAACATCGAACGGGTCAACCTCAAGAACGCGCGGGCAGCGCTTCCGAGCGAGGTTCTGAAGGCCAAACAAAGCGTCGAAGACGAGCGCTTGGCCGCGCTGAGAGCTCTGGCTCTGCAGAAAAACCTGACCACCCAGTCCATCGACAGCCAGGTTGATCCCCAGCGGCAGACCCTTCAGGGACAGCTCGATTCTCTGCAGAACCAGTTCAACGACATTTCCGGCACGAAAGCCAGCGGCAAGAAGGCCAAGAACCAAAAAGGCGATGCGCTCAATCAGATCGGCGGCGCGATGGATCAGATCCGCCAGGCGATGGCTCAGCTCGACGCGCAGACGTCCGAAGCTTACGAACAGCTGGACGCTCAGGTCAAGGCTCTCTCGGATCAGATCGAGGCCGAAGCGCAGAGCGCGCTGACGGCGATCGGTGTTCAGCAGGCCCAACTGCAGAAAGAGATCCTCCGGCAGGAAGTCTCTCCTGTGATCTACGATCATTACCGCCGTATTCTGGGACGCGATCCGTCTTCAGCGGAATACGATCAGTGGATTGAAAAGATCGATTACGAGACAGGAAAGGTTTTTGAAGGCTTTGAAGACCGTGTCGATTGGCTGCCCGGCGCCTCCTCATATTTTAGCGGCTCATACTTGACCGTCACCGGCAATGAGGAGTTGAACGTTCGCGCAGGGGATTTCACGGTCGACGGTTGGTACCGCTTTGAGACGACCGGACCGGCGTATCTTTTCTCCCAGACGCAAACCGGCGGCAGCGGCACGGCGATCGCGCTGCGCTATTATGCCGGAAACCTTGATTTTTATATGAACGACGTCGCGGTTGTCGCGAACGCCGCATGGACTCCGGTGACCGGACAGTGGTACCACGTTGCGGTCGTGCGTGCCGGGAATTCCGTGAAGGTGTTCGTGGACGGTCAAGCAAAGGGGGTGACGGGCACGACGACGCAGACAGTCGCTAGCGCATCGCGCTTTTTCATCGGTGCCCACGAGGCTGGTGTGAATTATTTTAACGGTTGGGCCGACGAGTTCCGTTTTACGAAGGGTCTTGCACGCTGGACGTCGGCTTTCACGCCTTCGGCCGAGCGTACCGCGCCGGACGCCGCAACGAAGCTGCTTCTGCGCGCCCAGACCTCGGGTACTCCGTTCAAGGACTTTAGCGCTTCCGCGAGGGTCATCACGCCCCATCCCGCCATGAAAGCCGATGCGGCCGTCTACAAAACTATGGAGCGGAAAGTCACGCGTGTGCCGATCACACAGAAGACGCCGCGGCCCGGCGCGTCTATTGCCTTTGACGGCTCCGGAGACTACCTGAGGGTTCCGGACAGCGCCGATTTCGATTTTGGTGCGGGTGACTTTACGATCGATTTCTGGGTCAAGTTGAATAGGATAAATACCCAGCAGGGTTTCATCTACCGCGACGGCTATTGGTATGAATGGGGGTTGCTCGTGGATGCCTCGAACAAGGTCCGCTTCGTCTCTTACAGCGGCTCGGCGAACCGGTGGACCGTGACCGGCACGACATCGCTTCAGCAAGACACGTGGTATCACATCGCCGCGGTACGTTCCGGATCCACGCAGAAACTATATGTGAACGGTGTCGAAGAGGGTGTTCGCGGCACGTTTGCCGGCGCTTTAGCCGATGGCTCGGATACCGTCATCGTCGGTTCCATATATGGTGGACAAGAGCCGCTCGATGGGTTGATCGATGAACTCCGGATCTCTAAGGGCATAGCTCGCTGGACCGCCGGTTTTACGCCGTCCCAGGTCCGCTACGAGATGGACGCCCAAACGAAGCTTCTACTTCGCGCTTCCGTCGAAGGAACCGTGATCCAGGACGTTTCAGTTTCGCGGCCCATCACGCTTTACGGTAACGTCTCGAAGAGCGCGTCGGCCCGCGTTTCTGACGTCGTAGTCACGCCGATCCTGCACGGAGTTCCCGAGGCGCTGGCCGCCAGCCTCGGCGCGCTTCCGGAGCTCGCCCAGCGCCAAGCCTATGTCGCGAACGTGAAGACCCGGGTGAATCAGAAGCTCCAGACCTATCTTTC
>CAZJAX010000087.1:0-8866 GCA_964543965.1 uncultured Planctomycetia bacterium | reverse complement strand
TATGGAGAGGCCGATGCAGGTAACGCCGCTTTCGCGCGAACGGCTAATGTCGGCACGGGAAAAACTCTCGAAGATCCTCTGGAGATCGTGTTCTCCGATGCCGATGCCTGTATCGGCCACAGTGATGCGCACCGCGGAGCCGGATCTCGAGGCGCTGACCGCGACCTTTCCTCCTGCGGGGGTGTATTTGACTGCATTATCGATGAGATTCGAAAAAGCCCTCTCGAAAAGCGCGGCGTCGGCTTTGATCAGGAACGGAGACGGTGCGATGCTGCGGGATAATGTGATCTTTTTCTCACGGGCTTTGCGTTCAAAATAGCCCAGCACACGCTCTGCCATTTTCTCGAAATCCACATCCTGAATGCGCAGCGCGCTCTTCCCCGATTCCACGGAGGACAAAAGGAGCAGATCCTCGACAAGAGCGGAAAGATTCTTCGCTTGTTCTTCGACGGTCGTGAGGAACTTCATCCGGTTTTCCACGTCCTCGACGGCTCCCTCTTTAAGCGTCTCGACGTATCCGAGAATAGATGTCAGAGGCGTCTTGAGTTCGTGTGAGACATTGGCGACAAATTCGGTGCGCGTCCTCTCAAGCTCTTTCAGACGTGTCACATCATGAAACACGCCGACCGCGCCGAAAAAATCGCCCGCGCCGGTGATCGGCGATACCTGGATCTCGAACGTCTTTTCGGTCAGAAGTATCGAATGTTCTTTTTTTGCGACCCGCCTCTCTTTGAGACAGCTTTCGAACATCTCATTGACTTCGGAGTCACGAAAGATCTCCCAGAAATAGGAGCCTTCCACGGAATTTTTTTTAAGCGCGAGAGCGTCCAGGAGAGCCTGATTGACAAGTACGGCGCTTCCTTTAGCGTCCACGATGATGACGCCCTCGGCCATGCTCGCCAGCGTCGCTAGGATGCGGCCGGCCGATTCCTGCGCGATATGGTCTCTTTCTTCGACGCGTGCGGCAATTTCACGGGAACCGGATGAGGCGAGCCTGTCGAGCCTGCGTCGGAAATAAAATTCATAGGCAAGAAAAAAACCGACTACGGCGGCAGCGGCCCAGCCAAGAATGAGGCTAACGGTCAACCGGACGCTCCTCGGTAAAACGATATCCGGAACCTCGCACTGTCTCGATGAGGTCGCGGCATTTGCCCAGCTTCTGCCGAATGCTCTTCACATGGGCGTCGACGGAACGGTCGACGACGAAGGACTCGCCGTGCCAGACGCCGTCGAGGATGCGGTCGCGCGAAAAAACACGTCCTGGGTTTTCCATTAAAAACGCGAGAATCTTGAACTCAAGGTTTGTCAGCGCTACCGGCTTGCCTTCAGCGGTCACGCTGTGCTTTTCCCGGTCCAGGACAACCTTTCCGGATTTAAGGACGGCTGACTCCTCCCTTTGGCTTTCGCGGCCTCGGAAAATATTTTTCACCCGGGCCAGGAACACTTTGACGCTGAAAGGCTTGGGGATATAGTCGGAAGCGCCCAGCTCGAGCCCCACGACCTGGTCAATCTCGGTGCCTTTGGCGGTCAGCATCAGCACCGGGATCTGTTTAGTCGAGCGGTCCGCTTTAAGAAGACGGCATACTTCCAAGCCGTCGATCCCGGGAAGCATAAGGTCGAGAACAATGAGATCGGGCTGTTTTGATCTTGCGGCGGCCAGCCCCTCTTCCCCGGTCAGTCCCGTCGAGACGGCGTAGCCTTCCTTCTCGAGGTTGTACTGGAGAAGCTTCACGATGTCTTTCTCATCGTCGATGATGAGAATGTGGCGCTTTGACATCAAGCGGCCGTTTTTTTCTTGGGGGCGCCGAGAATTTCTTTCACTTTTTCCTTGATCTTGTCATGTATCTCGTCCACGCTCTTATCCGCGTCAACGGACTCGAAGGCGAACTCCTTGGCAAGCTTGTCGTATTCCTTGATGAGCGCGGTCTGGTAGTTGGCGAAGCTGTCGAAGAGGTCCTGGCCCATATGCAGGTCCATGCCCGCCTCCCAGTAATTCATGCCCCCCGACTCGATCACGCGCGGGATCAGATCCTCCACTTTGATGTTGAGATAGATCACCAGATGAGGAATGATCGCGAAAGAAAAAATATTGCGGATCCACTGCTGGTCGGGCTGCCGCACGGCATCGCGCACGAAAGCAGTGTAGATATACCGGTCAGTGAGCACGATATGTCCCGATTTGAGCGCGGGGATGATCTGATTCTCGAAGCGGTCGGCGAAATCCGTCGCGTACAGCAGCGTGAACGTCATGCGGTCCATGATGTTGCCGCTTTTGGCCATCTCGATGGATTTCTGCATCAGGTTGGAGCGCGCCCAGCCGGTCTCGAGCACCGCATATCCTTGGACCTCCAGCCAGTTCTTGAGCATAGCGACCTGCGTCGAACGGCCCGCGCCGTCAGTGCCTTCGATCGCGATCAGCTTGCCTTTGATCTGGAACGGCTTAAGATATGCTAAATTTTCGCCAAAAAACTTTGGGCTTTCGGGCATAGATCGTCCTTTTTTTTGAATACCCCTTGAGGTCGGCTTTCACCAGGTCCCTCATGATCTCCTGCTGGTCGTGGATCTCCTGCGTCGCGTCGATGGCCGTCAGCGAAAACTCCTGCACCATCTTCTTGTATTCGTCCATGATCTTTCCCTGGAAAATTTTGAACGATTCCTTAGTGTCGTTGGCAAAACCGATGTCCATGCCTGCTTCGTGAAACTTGATCTGGGCGCGGTTGGACAGGATGCGGTCGCAGGCTATCTGAATGGGAACATCAAAATAAAAGCTGATATCCGGCTTCACCGCGAAGCGGTACAGATTGCGCACCCACTCCGGGTTGACTCCGCGGACAGCGTCGCGAGCGAATGCCGTATAAGCATATCGGTCGGCGAGCACGATCATGCCCGCTTTCAGCGGCGGAATGATCTGATAGTTGAGTCTGTCAGCAAAATCAGTCGCGTGAAGCAGGCTGAACGTGGTCGGCGTGAGGATATTTTTCTTCTTGCCTTCGCGCGTCGTCTCTTTGACGAGATCGGAGCTGTTCCATTCGGTAAAAAAGACCGAATCCCCCTCAGACTCGAGCCATTTTTTCAGAAGCGCGATCTGCGTGCTCTTCCCAGAACCGTCGACACCTTCTACGATATAGAGCTTACCGGGATAATTGTGCTTCTTATCGAAAATTGACATTGAAAAATCCCCTAAGAATTCATCATCTTACCACTAAAAAACGGTTTCTGTCCAAACCACTGCAGTTTCATGGCGGGCCGTACACGCGTCCGCTTTTTGCCTTTTTTTGCCAGATAATCGAGTATAAGACCTTCTCTTATCCCCTTGTCACATATATAGATACGATCTTTTTTAAGGTTCTTAAGGAGAACCGCCACAAGCACGCTCCCGGCCGTGATGATATCCGCACGCTTCTTGTCGATGCCGGGCATTTTCCGTATTCTTTTGGCGCTCATGTGCACGAGCTTGCGGTGGAGGCGTGAAAACTCCTTTTTTTGAAGCTCGAAGTAGCCTCTCAGCCTCAGCTCGCGGTTCTCCTTCTTTTCGTAGACCCTGGACGCCAGGTTGATGAGCGTGCCCCCCGTGCCGATCACGGAAAACTTCTTTTTTTCTAAAATCTTAAAAATCGGCTCGAGCCTGTCTTCAAGCGCTTCTTCAAGGCTGCGGAGATTGTCGCCCGAGGGCGGATCCTTTTTCAAATAGCGGTCCGTGAGACGCGCCACGCCCATGGGAAGACTCAAATCCATCTCGATGCGCCGGCGGTTTCCGAGCACAAACTCCGCGCTTCCGCCTCCGATATCGACGATGAGCCTTGATTCATTGGGCGGCTCGATGCCGGAGACAGCTCCAAGAAAAATCAGGCGGCCCTCCTCTTCGCCGGAGATGATGCGCACGCTCAAACCTGTTTTTCGGCGGACAGCGCGTAAAAACTGCTGCGAGTTCTTTGCGTCGCGGACGGCGCTGGTGGCCACCGCGATAGATTTATGCACGCCTTCACGCCGTGCGATCCTGGCGAAACGGTCCAGAGTCTTCAAGGCCCGCTTCATAGCGCTTTTGGCCAGTTTACGCGCCTTGAAGCTGCCGCTGCCGATCCGCGTCATGTCCTTTTCGTGGTCCAGCACCTCGAAAGAATGATCAGGGTTGAACTGCACGATCTTCATATGGATCGAGTTGGTGCCTATGTCGTAGAAAGCTATTTTTTTCATTTCAACGATAAGTTTACCACAAAACCAGGGCTGCCTCGTGTTTCCGTCTCGCGCACAAATTAACACAGGATTGTAAGGATCCTATGAATTTTTGATAAAAAATTGAAGGAGGTCTTTAAAAAGGAGGGTTGTTGCGGTATGATGACCTCATGGAAATCCAAGGCAAAACCGCTCTCGTCACCGGCGCCGCCAGGCGCGTCGGGAGGGTCATCGCTCTGGAATTGGCTCGGTACGGAGCCGATATCGTGCTTCATTACCGCGAGTCCAAAGAAGATGCCTTAAAAACTCAAGCCGATATCAGCGCGCTCGGCGTGCGCTGCCACCTGAAGCAAGCCGACCTGTCTAGGACCGATTCAATCCTCGAAATGACGCAGAGCCTCGAAAACGAAAAAATCAGGGTCGACGCGCTTGTGAACAGCGCCTCTCTTTTTTACAAAACCCCCCTGGAAACCGCCTCCGAAGCCGATTGGAACAAATTCATAGACGCCAACCTTAAAGCCTGCTTTACCCTTTCGAGGGTGCTGGGTCTGCGTATGAAAAATGACCTTTCGCGCCTCTCTGACGGCAAGCAGGGAAAAATCGTCAACATTGCAGACTGGAGCGGGTTCAGGCCTTACCGCGATTACACCCCCTACTGCACCTCGAAGGGCGGCCTCATCTCGCTGACAAAAGCGCTGGCTAGGGATCTGGCCCCTTCCGTATGCGTCAATGCCGTAGCTCCGGGTCCGGTCATGAAACCCGAGGGCATGTCTGAAGAAGAGCACAGCAAAACAGCCGCAAAAACAGCGCTGGGCCGCTGGGGAACCCCCGAGGACGTCGCGCATGCCGTCCGCTTCCTCATCGAAAGCGACTATATGAACGGCACTGTATTAGTGGTAGACGGCGGGCGGTCGATAGTATAATGGGAGACATGTATAAAGTCGTTAAAGAGATTCATTTTTGCTACGGGCACCGCCTCATGGACTACAACGGCAAGTGCGCGCACCCTCATGGCCACAACGGCAAGATCGAGATCGAGCTGGAGGCCGGAAAGCTGGATAAGCGCGGCATGGTCTATGACTTCGGCGACATCAAGGAGATCATCCAGAAATGGGTGGATCTCGAGCTGGATCACAAAATGATCCTGAAGAAAAACGATCCTTTCGTTAAGGTCTTGCAGGATCTCGGCGAACCCTATTTTCTGATGGATAACAACCCCACCGCAGAGTCCCTGGCAAAACTCATCTACGATTACGCCAAATCCAAAAAACTTCCGATCTCGCGAGTGACGTTCTGGGAGGCCCAGAGCTCGTCGGCGACTTTTTCCCGCTAAAACTTAAGTCCCTATAAAACAAAAAAGGAGCAGGGGATCTCTCCCCTGCTCCTTTTTTATTCCCGGCGTCTGTCTTAGTTGCCGGTCTCCTGCTTGTTCTTGTCCAGCGGCGCTTCTTCAACGTTTTGCTGGAACAAGCGGTTGCCGGTAAGCGGTGTAGGCTGCAGCGCGGAAGGCTGTCTCTGCACGTTGGTGCGGAACCAGTCTTGCGCCGTCTGCATCCACGTAGGCGCCTGAGAAACGGGCGCTGTCGCGACAGTCTTCACGGGTGCAACCGGCTTGGCAACGACCGGGGTCGTCGGTCTCACGATCGGCTTCACGTCGGCCGGCGGAATCGGAAGCTGGGCCGAAGGCGGAAACTGCGTCGGCTTGACGACCGCAGGTTTGACGACAGGTGTAGCCACCGGAGTGACGACCGGCTTGACCACGGGGGTCTCGACGGGCACCACGACAGGCTTGACGGCTGTCGGAACGGCCGGGGTAACGGTCGGACGCACTCTGCGGGTCCAGAGTCTGGACTGCTTCTCGTTGACCATGACGTTCGGCGCCTTGTTGAAGGCGGTCTGTGTGTCGACCGTCGGAACGAAAGGCTTCTCGAGGCCGGGCACCAGACCCAGACCGCGGCGGAGATTGGCTCCCTGCTGCAGGTCCTGGATGCCGTTGGTGTTGCGGTCAAACGCGATGAGGTTCAGGATCTGCTCCACGCTCGTGCGGAACAAGGGCAGCGGACGTCCTGCCACTTCATGATTATTGAAGAGGATGAGTCCCTCGGTCAGATTGGTCTCGATATTGCCCGGAAGCGATCCGTGAAGTGCGGCAGAAACACCGTCCGCGGAGCCGCCGACGTTCAGCACCAAGTCACCGTTGTTCAGCGTAAACTCGATCGGATCCTTGGCGCGGCCGATAAATCCGCCGGCTGTAAGGAACGAGGTCAAGTTGCCCAGAAGATTGGTACCGTCTCCGTTGGTATCTTCGATATTGCGCCCGGCATTCAGGTTGAAAATGTTCGCCTGAACAAGTCCGAGGAAGATATCCGCGTTGGCGGTGATCGTCGCAAGAGCTCCTGCGAATACCGTTCCGAAAATACGCGCATTGACTCCCAGAATCGTCACGGGGCCTTCGCTGCTCACGATAGCCGCGGGCTGGATAATGACATCTCCCTGTCCGTTCTGGCCGGGCGCCGCATCTGCGGTGAGATTGACTGCCGCGTTCGCACCCTGAGCATTCACGTTACCCGTCACGATAAGGTCGTTGATCGAGTTGAAGTTGATGGTGCCGTTCGTCGTCGAGGCGTTATTCACGGTCATCGGCGAATCGGCCAGCTGGTTCATCGTGATATTGCCCGGACCGCCGGTGACACTGGCGTTGGTGACCGTCACGGAACCGCTGCCCGGAGCCGAGTCGATGGACGCGAGTACAAGCGGATCGTTGAAGTCGATGTTGATGTCGCCATCGACCGTCGTGGCCGCAAGCTGAGTCGTCCAGATTTCGAGAGCCCCGTTCGGGTCGCTCGTGAGGCCGATGCCGTGTTCGGCATTCAGCTGCACGCCGCCGTTGCGGGCGTCGATATCGAAGAACTCAGTGTTGTTTAGCGTCTCACCGCCGTCGATGATCTTCCCATCTGTTGAGGTGACGCTGACGGCTGTCGAAGATGCGCTGGTCGTCCTAAGACCGCCCAACGTGACATCCTCACCGGCCGAAAGCGCGATGTTCCCGCTGCCGGCGTTGATCTCGGTACGGTCGTCGGTCGGAAGACCGGCGGAAGTATAGGCCATGGTCAGCGCGCCGTTCTGATTGCCGTCAAAGTCAGCCGTCACGGAGACATTACCGTTGTTGGACGCGATGTCCGCGATCTCGGTGAAAAGGACGTCGTCGTTGGCTCGCATGACGACGTTTCCGCCATGCGTGGTGATTGTGTTGTTCGCGAGGATGTCGCTGGTCAGCTGGCGGTCGGCCGTGATCAGGACACCTTCATTGCCGGTTGCATCGTCATCAGACTCGAGCGTGCTGTTGAGCGTGATGGTGTCGCCGCGCATCGTGATGGCCTGGTCAGCGATCATCGTGTCCAGCAGGTCCGCTGTGCCGACAAGGATAGTGCCGGTAGCATTGACATTGATGAGACCGTTGTCCGCTAGCACATTCCCGTCAAACTGGAAATTGGTGCCGGTCAAATCGATACCGGGCGCCGTATTCGTGTCGATGTTCGAGAAGAAGCGGCTCGTGCCGGTGCCCGCGTCCTGCTTTATCGCCTGCGCCGAGATCGTGCCGTTGGCGTTCCAGTCTCTGGCGCTGTTGACCTTCAGGGTACCGAGGCGGTCGCCTGCCAGCGGCGTGCCCATATTCTGGGTCGAGATGTCACCGGTGTTGGCTTCAAGCGTGAGGTTGCGAGGGGTACCGTCAGAATTTACGCTGGAGGCGAACGTGATGTTGCCGTTGTTCGAATCCACGCCCGAGTTACCGATCAGGGTCACGGCGCTGTTGAAGGTGACGTTGTCCGCGGTGGTCGTGATCTGGTTGGCCATGCTCACGGCGCTCGTGCCAGGGTTGCTGTCGTTCTGCAGAAACGCGCCGTCGAGGTTCATGTTGGCGTTCGCGTTCAGGGTCAGAAGACCGCTGTTGTTCACCGTGACGCCGCCGTTGCCGGTGGTCGTGACCGTGTCCGTCCCGGCGTTGTTGCCGAACGTGAAGTTGTTGCCAGTCAGGTTGATGCCGCCCGCCGCGCTGGTGTTGAGCGTCCCGTTGAAGGACGTCGTGCCAACCCCCGCCTGCTGAGTGATCGTGGCCGCCGAGACGCCCTGCGCCGTCGTCACGTTGTTGGCGTTGACGAAGGTCAGGT
This sequence comes from uncultured Planctomycetia bacterium, assembly GCA_964543965.1. Taxonomy (GTDB): domain Bacteria; phylum Omnitrophota; class Gorgyraeia; order 2-02-FULL-51-18; family 2-02-FULL-51-18; genus CAMDWQ01. Next base: position 524 of record CAZJAX010000087.1, on the reverse strand, counting down.
TGCCGAGGCGCACCGTGCCGCCGACGACGCCGTTGAGCGCGATATTACCGGTGGCGCCTGCGTCGAGCGTGAGGTCACGGAGCGTCGCGAGAGCGTCGCTGTCGATGATGTCGTTGAACGTGATGTCGCCGCCCGCCGAATTCATGATGACGTTATCCGTCAGCGTGGGGTCGTTCCACGTGATCTTACCGCCGTCGGTCGTGATGTCGGAGCCGGTGAACGCAGTGCCCGTGCCGTCCTGCAGGAACTGGCCGCCGCCGGTGATGTTGACGTTCGAGTTGTTGTCGAAGGTCAGCACGCCGGTCTGCGTGATGGCAACGTCGCCGCCCGTAACGGTCATAGGCGCGTTGTTGAAGGTGAAGTTGATGCCGTTCAGGTCGACGCCGTTGGTAACGTTCACGCCGCTGCCGAGGCCGTTGACGGTCGTCGTACCGGCGACCGTAGCCACGGTTGTGGCCGCGTCCTGGCGGAACTTCGTCGCCGTCAGGGCGCCGTTGGCCGCGCCGAGGACCTGGTTCAGCGTG
>CAZJAX010000086.1:0-9000 GCA_964543965.1 uncultured Planctomycetia bacterium | reverse complement strand
CCAAAAAGACTGGGACAAGATGGCGGAAGGCGAGAGGCACTTCGTCAAGCACGTCTTAGCCTTCTTCGCCGCTTCAGACGGCATCGTGAACGAAAATCTGGCCATCAATTTCATGCGCGAAGTGCAGCTTCCCGAGGCCCGCTGCTTTTACGGCTTTCAGATCATGATGGAGAACATTCATTCCGAGACCTATTCGCTTCTGATCGACAGCTATATCAAGGAGACGGCTGAAAAGCAGCGTCTTTTCAACGCGATGGAGACCGTTCCCTGCGTGAAAAAGAAGGCCGAGTGGGCGCTGCGCTGGATATCGAAGAAAAACGCAACTTTTGCCGAGCGTCTGGTCGCATTTGCGGCCGTCGAAGGGATCTTTTTCTCTGGAAGCTTCTGCTCGATCTTTTGGCTTAAAAAGCGCGGTCTGATGCCGGGCCTGTCGTTTTCCAATGAGCTGATCTCCCGCGACGAAGGCCTGCATTGCGATTTTGCCTGCCTTCTCTACAGCATGCTTCAGGAGAAGCTGCCTCAGGAGAAGATCTACGACATCATCGGCAATGCCGTTGAGATCGAAAAGGAGTTCGTTTCGGACGCCCTTCCGGTCAACCTTATCGGCATGAATGCGGTGATGATGTGCCAGTATATCGAGTTTGTCGCCGACCGCCTCCTGGTCGCTCTCGGATACCCCAAGATGTTCAAAGCCACCAATCCTTTTGATTTCATGGAACTCATCTCTCTTCAAGGAAAGACCAACTTTTTTGAGAAGCGTGTCGCTGAATATCAAAAAGCAGGTGTCATGGGGAACTCCAAGGAGGAACAGGGATTCAGTCTGGACGCTGATTTTTAACTGATCCGCCAAGAACCGGCGGATTAAATTCGGAAAACATATTTTCCGAATTTAAAAAAAAGGAAACTTTTTATGCTGGTTATAAAAAGAGATGGCAGGAAAGAGTCGGTCAAGTTCGATAAAGTCACCGCTCGCATAGAAAGACTCTGCTACAGCCTCGATCCCAAACACGTCGATCCCGCCGACGTCGCCAAGAAGGTCATTCAGGGCATTTACGACAACGTCACGACTTCCGAACTCGACAACCTCGCCGCCGAGATCGCGGCGTCCCTCACGACGAAACATCCGGACTATGCGCTCCTCGCTTCGCGTATCGCCGTGTCCAACCTTCACAAGAGCACCAAGAAGTCCTTCTCCGAGACGATGAAGGACCTCTACACTTACGTCAACCCCCGCACCGGACAGAAATCGCCGCTGATCGCCAAAGATATCTACAAGATCATCGAGAAGAACGCGGAGATCCTTGATTCCACCATCATTTACGACCGCGATTTCGACTACGATTATTTTGGTTTCAAGACTCTCGAAAAGGGCTATCTGCTGAAGATCAACGGCAAGGTCGCTGAGCGTCCGCAGCACATGCTGATGCGCGTTTCTGTCGGCATCCACCGCGATGACATCGAGTCTGCGATCGAGACCTACAACCTGCTCTCCGGCCGCTGGTTCACGCACGCGACCCCGACGCTGTTCAATGCCGGAACGCCCAAGCCTCAGCTGTCCTCCTGCTTCCTTTTGACGATGAAGGACGATTCTATCGACGGTATTTATGACACGCTCAAGCAGTGTGCGAAGATCTCGCAGTCAGCCGGCGGCATCGGCCTCTCGATCCACAACATCCGTGCGACGGGCTCCTATATCCGCGGTTCCAACGGCACTTCCAACGGAATCGTGCCGATGCTGCGAGTGTTTAATGACACGGCGCGTTACGTCGATCAGGGCGGCGGCAAGAGAAAGGGCGCTTTCGCGATCTATATGGAGCCCTGGCATGCCGACATCCTCGATTTCCTCGATCTGCGCAAGAACCACGGCAAGGAAGAGATGAAGGCGCGCGACCTTTTCTATGCTCTCTGGATCCCGGATATTTTCATGCGCCGTGTGGAAGAGAACGGCAGCTGGCCGCTGTTCTGCCCCAACGAAGCCAAGGGGCTGGCGGACACTTACGGCGAAGAGTTTGATGCGCTATTCGAGAAATACGAACGCGAAGGCAAGGCGCGCAAGGTCATGAAGGCTCAGGATCTGTGGAGCGCCATCCTCGAGTCCCAGATCGAGACGGGAACGCCCTACATGCTTTACAAGGATGCTGCCAACCGCAAGTCCAACCAGAAGAATCTTGGCACGATCAAGAGCTCCAATCTTTGCACGGAGATCATCGAGTATACGGCGCCGGATGAAGTGGCGGTCTGCAATCTGGCCTCCATCGCGCTTCCGCGCTTCATCATCGACGGCCAGATCGATCATCAGAAGCTCTACGAAGTGACGTATGTGGCGACCAAGAACTTGAATAAGATCATCGACGTCAATTATTACCCAGTCGAAGAAGCGCGCCGTTCCAATTTAAGACACCGTCCGATCGGTCTCGGCGTGCAGGGTCTAGCGGACATCTTTATCATGCTCCGCATGCCTTTCGAATCGGAAGAGGCGCGTGTGCTAAACAAAGAGATCTTTGAGACCATTTATTTCGCGGCGATGTCCGCTTCCAAGGACCTGGCCAAAGTTCACGGTCCCTACGAGACCTACCAGGGCTCGCCGGTATCGCAGGGTATTTTTCAGTTCGATATGTGGAATGTGCAGCCGTCTTCGCGCTGGGACTGGAACGCCCTGAAGGCGGAAGTTCGCCAGCACGGCGTACGCAACTCCCTCTTGCTGGCTCCGATGCCTACCGCTTCGACCTCGCAGATCCTCGGCAATAACGAGTGCATCGAGCCCTACACATCCAACATCTATACCCGCCGCGTGCTTTCGGGCGAGTTCGTCGTCGTCAATAAGTACCTCTTGAAGGATTTGGTCGACCTCGGCATCTGGAACAACCGACTGAAGGACAAGATCGTGAGCCACAACGGTTCGATCCAGGGCATCGAGGAGATCCCGCAAAAGATCAAGGATATCTATAAGACTGTCTGGGAGATCAAGCAGCGCTCGCTGATCGACATGGCGGCGGATCGCGGAGCTTTCATCTGTCAGTCCCAGTCTCTCAACCTGTTCGTCCAGGACGCCAACTTCGCCAAGCTCACCTCTATGCATTTCCACGGCTGGAAGAGGGGGCTCAAGACCGGCATGTATTATCTGCGTACCAAGGCGGCCGTCGACGCGATCAAGTTTACCGTCGAAAAGGAAGAAGCGCAGGCGCCGATGACCTCCACCAGCGCGACAAAGGGCGCGGCCGACAAGACTCAGGAGGAGCGCCTGGCCGACATCGCCTGCTCCTTGAACAACAAGGAAGACTGCCAGGCCTGCGGTAGTTAGGATTTATTTGCCCCCCGAGGGCTGATGCGGTAATCTAGTTCTCGGGGGGTCTTCCTTTTGTATTCTAAAGAAACTCTCGAAAGCATCATCAACGCCGTCGCGGATCCGATCTTCGTCAAGGACCGCAAGCACTGCTGGGTTCTCCTGAACGACGCCTGCTGCAAATTTATCGGGCATACCCGCGAAGAGCTCATCGGCAAGTCTGATTACGATTTTTTTCCCAAGAAGGAAGCCGATGTTTTCTGGGAAAAAGACGAGGCGGTCTTCCGTACCGGACGCGAGAATCTCAACGAAGAGAATTTCACAGACGCTAACAGGATAGTGCACACGATCGTCACAAAAAAGAACCTTTTTGTAGACAGCAATAAGAATCAGTTCATCGTAGGCGTGATCCGCGATATCACCGAACAAAAGATCTCCAACGAGACCGTGATCAAGCAGACCGCCGAGCTCGCGCGCTCTGAGGCCGAGAGAGAGCATCTCGAATTTTTCGCCTATGTCGCCGCGCATGACCTCAGGGAGCCTCTTCAGCGCATCGTCGGTTTCGCGGAGCTCCTAAAAAGCGCTTCTAAGCAGGATCTCACCGAAGACGGAAAGAAATATCTCCAGAAGATCCAGGAAGGCGCGGGCCGGATGAGCCAGCTCATCGACGATCTGCTGCGTTTTTCAAAGGTCATCAAGCGTGCTGAGTTGTTCCATCCGGTGGCGCTCAACGCCGTCGTCGCGCGCGTCATGGAGGATCTGGAGCTTTTGATCCGCCAATCGGACGCGCGCATCAAAGTCGATCCGCTTCCTGCAGTCCAGGGCGACGAATCCCAGCTGCACCAACTTTTCCAGAACTTGATATCAAACGCGATAAAGTTCAAAAAAGCGGATCAGCCGCCGTCCATACTCATCGAGATCAGGCAGGCGGGGAACGCGTTTTGGGAGATCACAGTCTCGGATCAGGGCATCGGTTTTGACCCTAAGTTTTCGGAAAAGATTTTTCGGCCATTCGAGCGCCTTCACAGCCGTGAGCAGTACGACGGAAGCGGCGTGGGTCTGGCTATTTGCCAGAAGATCGTAGCCTATCACGGCGGAAAGATCAGCGTTCAGACCCATCCTGATCAGGGCTCCACATTCTCCATTCTTTTCCCTAGGCATTAAAATAGTCAGTTTTATTGAGTATTATTTATACTATAAGTATATGTATTTAAATAGGTTAGAATATTTAAATATATTTGATAAGCAGCACTTATATTCACCGATCATATCGGGTATAATTTATTCATGACTTGCTGGATATCGTTCGATATCAACGGCGTGCCCGTTTACGGGAACCGCTTTTCGTTTCCTCGCTCACTTTTTTTATTTCTGGGGTCCGCTTTTCCCGGCCTAGCCCTCCTACCTCTCCGAAAGTATTCCGGACGGCGCTAAATGCGTACTCATAATATCCATATCCTTTTGATCGAGGATAATCCGGACGATGTGATGTTATTCGAAAAAATACTGCTTTCGAAGAACGGGAACGGCCCTCATTTTTCTCTGAGGACTGCGCCAACCCTGGATTATGCGGTGCAGTCGCTGCAGCAGACCCCCGCGGACGTCATCGTCCTGGATCTGGGCTTGCCGGGAAGCCGAGGCGTCGAGACGCTGACGCTTCTTCAAAATCAGATCAGCGAGATCCCTATCGTGGTCCTCACATCTCTCGACAGTCCGGATCATGCGATCGAAGTCATCGCTCTCGGCGCGCAGGATTATCTGGTCAAGGGCGCGACCGATCACCAGCTTTTCAGGCGCACTATTCTCTATGCGATCGAACGGCATAAAATACGCCGTGAGCACGAAAGGCTCACGCAGGAACTGAAAACCGTCAATTCCCAGCTCGAAAAACTCGCGCTTCTGGATCCGCTCACCAACCTCCTCAACCGCCGAGGTCTTCAGGACGTGCTTTCAAGGGAGATCGAGAAGGTACAGCGCACCGGCACGGATCTCCTGGCGCTCATCCTGGATCTGGATAATTTCAAAGTGATCAACGATACCCTCGGACATGCGGTGGGAGACGTCGCGTTGAAAGAGATCTCGAGAAAGATCTATGAGTGCGTCCGATCATGCGACTATGTGGCGCGTATCGGCGGGGACGAGTTTATGGTCATCATGCCGCAGACGCGCTTCGCCGAAGGCATGCTCGTGGCAGCGAAGATCAGGCGTGCCATCTCAGGCTCTCCGGTGTCGCATTCGTTCGAATCCAAGTTCAACATTACAGCCAGCCTGGGCATGATCGTCGTGACTCCGGACGTCGTGGCGGTGGACGAACTGATCGCGCGAACCCATCACGTGCTCCATAAGAGCAAGCACAGCGGCAAGAACCGGGTGTCATACGACGACGACCGAGCATCTAACGAGGAGAAGGACAGCTTTACGAGTATTCTGGAAGCGCTTAAAAGCTCCGACGACTACCGTGTCGTGCGCCAGCCTATTCTTTGCCTGGACAACAACACGGAGATCGGCTATGAGTTCCTGAGCCGGTTTTCCGTGAAAGGCCTCGAGATGCCTGACGATTTCTTCCGCGCCTGCCAGGAGAACAACATCCTGACGCTCGTGGACCGGCACTGCCTGAAAAACTGCGTACGGGCTGGCGGCGACCTTCCGGACAATGTCACTCAGCATATCAACGTGTTCCCGTCCACGATGATAGACATCCCGTCACGCACATTCATACAGGCGTTCGAAAAGGTGCTCAACTATTCGAAGTATTGCGTCGAGATCAGTGAACAGCAGATCATCGGCGATCCTTCGTATCTGATCGAGGCGGTACGGTGTCTGAAGAAGATCGGTATTCGCATCGCCATCGACGATGTGGGGTTCGGACGGAGCTGTCTGGAAAGTCTGATCCTTCTGGAGCCGGATATCGTGAAGATCGATAAAAAGTGGGTCAATAACATTTCTCAAAACACGCTTTTTCAGAAATCTTTGAAGAAATTGATGAAGGTCTCTGACTCGCTCGGAGCCGTGCTCGTGGCGGAAGGCATCGAGTGCGAAGAAGACGCGGTGACCCTCAGGCAGATCGGCGTGCCGTTCGGGCAGGGTTATTATTGGGGGAGGCCGCAGTAAAATGAAAGGCAAAAAGATCCTTGTCGTAGACGATGACAAAGATACCGTTGAGATGATAGAGAAGATGCTTACCGCGGAGGACTACACCGTATTGACCGCTGAAAACGGCGCTCGTGCGGTCGAAAAAACGAACCAGCACCACATCGATCTGATCTTGCTGGACAACCGCATGCCTCTTTTTTCGGGAGTCTGGTACTGTAATGCGCTCCGGCATAAACCGAATACAAAGAACATCCCGATCGTGCTCGTCTCGGGCTCCCTCGATGATGAGACCTTGAGCCGCGCCAAAGATGCGGGCGCTTCGGATTTCCTCAAAAAACCATTTCTCGCCGACGACCTGCTGAAGGTCGTCGCAAAGAATATCCTCAGGTAGTAGGTCCCCGCCCGGAGAGCTTGCCTCCGCACAGTTTTTTTGTTTTAATAAACCTCCATGATACCCGAGAGCGTAAGAACCCTGATCCCTCCATTTATGCACGCGCCGGCCGTCTTCGCCGTATGGGTCTGCGCCTTTTGGCTGGTAAAGCGCGTGGTTTTCTTCCGTATCCGCCGCTGGGTCCGCAGCCGCAATACTTCCTGGGACGGTGTGCTGCGGGCTCTTTCTTTTCCGGTCAATCTTCTGATCTGGGTCTCAGGCCTCATGCTTCTAGCCAATCTTCTGCCGCTTCCGGAGAAGATGGAACACTTTACTCAGACGGCGCTTCAAGGTGCATTAATCTTTTCCCTGGTCGTGCTTCTGGACCGGCTGGCACAGGCTTTAGTCGACCAGAACGCCTACAAGAAATTTTTCGGCCGTGTTTCGCCGGGTCTGGTGAAGGGGATCTCGCGCGGATTTATTCTCGGTCTGGGTCTTTTGATCTTCCTCGATCTTCTCGGCATCTCGATCACGCCGATTCTCGCATCTCTGGGTATCGGATCCCTGGCCGTCGCCTTGGCTCTTCAGGACACGCTTTCGAATTTTTTCGCCGGGCTTTATGTAGCCGTCGACAAGCCGGTGCAGGCGGGAGACTTCGTGCGGCTCGAGACCGGTGACGAGGGCTACGTGACAGATGTCGGCTGGAGGAGCACCAAGCTCCGCACGAGAGCCGAAAACACCGTCATTATTCCCAACTCGAAGCTCATCGGCAGCGTCATCACCAACTATCACCTTCCTACGCGTGAGGTCATGACGACCCTTAAGATGGGCGTCCAGTACGGCACAGACCTTGAGCGCGTGGAGAGGGTCGTGCTGGATGTCGCGCGCGATGTGCTTAAAACTACGCAGGGCGGTGCGCCCGAGTTCGAACCGGCCGTGCGTTTTCAAGAGTTCGGCGATTCGAGCGTCAATTTTACCGTTGCGATGCACTCTAAAGAGATCTCGGACAGCCCCCAAGTGATCCATGATTTCATCAAAAAAATACATGCCCGCTTTCAAAAAGAGGGTATCGTGATCCCGTATCCGGTGCGTACGCTGGATCTTTCGAAGGAAGCGGCGTCGGAGCTTCAGACGCTGTTTAAGAAGTAGCCCTTAGGAGATCAGCGGCGCACACGCCGTTTTGATCAGACCCAGGAGCGGACCGGGATAAATTCCGAGAAAGAGGATGGCTGCCGTCACTGCGTATTGAAACGCTTTCTCCGCGCCTGTCACGTTCATCGGCTCTGCATTCGCAGGCTTCTCAAGATAGACGACCTTTACGATCTTGAGATAATAATAAAGCGACGTCACGACGTTGATGATGCCGATGACGACCAGCCACAGAAGACCTGATTTCACGCCCGCCCAAAGAAGGTAGAACTTTGCGAAAAATCCCGACAGCGGAGGCACGCCCGCCAGAGACAGGAGCGCGATCAGCATGCCGGCCGCCAGCACAGGCGACCTCTGCCCGAGGCCTGCATAGTCTTTGATCTCGTCGCTTTTCACGGTCCGTGAGATCGCCACGATCACGAGGAATGCACCGGTAACGCTGAAGAGATAGCTGAAAAGATAGAACAGGACCGCTTCATCGCCCGACGAAGAATAGGCCGCCAGGCCTATCAGAAGATAGCCTGCGTGCCCTATGCTTGAGTAGCCCATCAGACGTTTGATGTTGGTCTGCGGGATGGCGCCGAGATTGCCGTAGACGATGGTGAGCGCCGCCATGACCGCGAAGATGAGAGTGAATTGCGGCGCGCATGCAGGGAACACTTCGGTCACGAGGCGCAGAAGAGCGGCGAAGCCTGCCGCTTTGGAACCTGTCGCTAAAAACGAGGTGACCGGAGCCGGTGCGCCTTCGTAGACGTCCGGAACCCACAAGTGGAACGGCACGGCGCCGATCTTGAAGCCCAAAGATGCGATCACCAGGATCATCCCGAACACGAACGTGACCGGCACTGCCGGCATCGCCGCCAGGCGCTCACGGATCTCAAGGTAGGACGTGCTCCCGGTGGCGCCGTAGATGAAGCTTAGACCGTACAGGAACACGGCTGTCGAGAGCGCGCCGAGTACGATGTATTTGAAGCCTGCCTCGATGGAGCGGCTTTGATCCTTCAGATAAGCGGTCATGATATATAGCGAAACGCTCAAGATCTCCAGCGCGATGAAAAATAAAAGGAAGTCGGATGCCGACGCCAGGAACAGCATGCCGATGAGG
>CAZJAX010000085.1:0-9138 GCA_964543965.1 uncultured Planctomycetia bacterium | reverse complement strand
CTCCATCGCCGTACTGCCGCTCGCGCAAAAGCACTGGTGGGAGAAAAATTACCCGCTCGTGTCCTTCGGTCTGGGTGCGGTGGTCATCGCTTACTACCTTTTAGGTCTCCGTGACTCTCACAGCCTCCTCCACACCGGTGCCGAATACGTAAGCTTCATCTGTCTCATCGGCTCTCTCTTCGTCGTCTCGGGCGGCATCCATATCAACGTCAAAGGCGAAGCCACCCCTGCGGTCAACACGCTATTCCTTCTGATCGGCGCCGTACTGGCCAACTTTCTCGGCACCACGGGAGCCTCGATGGTGATGATACGTCCGTGGATACGTATGAACAAGTACCGCATCACAGCGTTTCACATCGTTTTCTTCATATTCATCATCAGCAACATCGGCGGCGGACTCACACCCATCGGCGACCCTCCCCTTTTCCTCGGATATCTCAAGGGGGTACCGTTCTTTTGGGTGCTGTTCAACGTTTGGCCGATATGGCTGATGACGACGGCCATCCTGCTGGCGATCTTCTTCATCATCGACAGCGCCAATTTCCGCCGGGCGCCTATCGCCGTCCGACACAAAGAAACCTCTCACGAAGAATGGCGCTTTCTGGGCGGCCACAATCTGATTTTCCTTTTGATGATCCTGGGGTCGGTATTCATCAACAATCCGCCCTTTTTGCGCGAAGGCCTGATGGTCTTGGCAGCGGTCCTGTCTTATTTCACAACACCGAAGCCGGTTCACGAATCAAACGACTTTAATTTCGCCCCGATCAAGGAAGTGGCGATCCTTTTCGTCGGCATCTTTGCGACCATGATCCCGGCGCTCCAGTGGATGGAAAAATACGCCTCTCAGATCGGCATCCAAAGCGCGGGCCAGTTCTTCTGGGGCAGCGGCATCCTCTCAAGCGTCCTGGACAACGCGCCGACTTATCTCAACTTCCTATCAGCCGCTCTCGGTCTTTTCGGCGCTCACGCCCCCGGACAAGAACGCGCCGGCGTGCTCATGCTTCTGGCCAGCCACCCCGACCATATCCGCGCCATCAGCGTCGCGGCCGTTTTTTTCGGCGCCGTCACCTATATCGGCAACGGCCCCAATTTTCTCGTGAAGTCCATCGCCGATCAGGCCAAGATCAAGACGCCCTCGTTCTTCGGGTATGTCCTGAGATACAGCCTCCCCATCCTCATCCCCATCTTCGCGCTCGTCTGGTTCCTGTTTTTTAGGTCGGTCTGACGCCGAATTTTTTTATCATATAAATTTTTAAATCACCCCCGCAGACTTGAAAAATTTTTTTTGTTTTGATATTTATTTAACAAGGGGGAAATAAAGTACAGACACCCGGGATCCGGGCCTGACTCCCCGGAAAGCCTGGATCGGAAAAAATGGAGGAAACCGCCATGAAGAGCAACCACTGGCTCATAGCGGCAGTCATCGTGCTTGCGATCGCGCTGGCCGCAGAGAGCTTCTATCTTTTCAAGATCAAAAAAAGCGACGACGACGGCAAGCCCTACCCCGTCAACACGAAAGCGCAAAACTACGCTCCCGGAACCAGCGCCCAGACGCGCGCGGGTCATCGGGCCCTGCGCTATGCGGATCCCTGGAACGATCCCCTCTTTCAATCACCGACAGCCTCTTGGGATCCGTTCGACGAGATCGATCATATGCAGCAGATGATGAACCGCATGTTCAGGGATAGCCTCGGGCGGGCGGCTCAAAGGGGGGTATTTGAGCGCACGCTCTCCTATGAGCCTGATCTGGACGTGCAGGAAACCGCGGACTCCTATCTTCTGCGGCTGGATCTGCCTGGCATCGACAAAGACAAGATCAGCCTAAAGATCCAGAACAACACGCTGACGATCTCGGGAGAAAGAAAAAGCGAGAAAGAGGAAACGGCGGAAAATGGCGGGGTATACCGGATGGAACGCAGTTTCGGGCAGTTCATGAGAACTTTCACGATCCCGGCCGATGCGGAGGCGGACGCAATGACCGCCGAAAGCAAAGACGGCGTTCTGACGATACGCCTGCCGAAAGCCAAAACGGCCCAGGTTCCCGCAAAAACCATACAGGTTAAATAGCCGGCGTCACAAAAAATAAGCGGGGCATCCAACCCCGCTTATTTTTTTGGATCAAAATGTGCCGGTATTTGAGTTAAACTAATGGTATGGAAAAACTTCACAATATTTTTGTCATGAGCTTCATGACCAAAAATCCTGTCGTCCTTGCGCCCGGCGAAAACATGGTAGATGCCTACGATAAGATGCGCGCCCACCACATCCGGCATCTGCCTGTAGTCAACAAAGCTTCCGAGCTGATCGGAATTTTTTCGGTGACAGATCTGAACCGCGCCTACACTCCGCACGAAACCGAGGCAGGCTGGTATTACGATAAAGAAGGGCTTGCCTTATTGGACGTGCGCCATTTCATGAGCAAGGATCCTCTGGCGCTGACTCCCGGGAACACCCTGAAAGAAGCCGCCGAGCTCATAGTAAAAATGAAGTACGGCTGCTTGCCCGTCGTCGACCACCTAAGCCGTAAACTAGTAGGGATCATTTCCTACGTGGATATTCTGAGAGAGATCGCCAAGCATTTTTAAGACGTCAGGATCATGATGAAAGCCATGACGGCCATCAGCGCGTCTTCCAGCAGGGTCACATAAGTCATGGGCAGCTTGATCTTCGTGCCGAGGCAAGCGCACCGGATCTTTTGGCCGCTTCGTATCGCCCGGAAGACGCCGGCGCTCCCGAGAACCATCAATAGAAACGTGACCCCGTGCACCGCGACGATCTCCGTGCGTAAAGCGTAGGCAAGACCGAGCAGAAGCTCAAGAAACGGATACGCCAGCGCATAAGCACGGCTTTTCATCGCGGCCAGATCGTACGTCTGATAAGCGTCGGCAAAACCCCGGAGATCCAGAAATTTAAAACCCGCAAACACGATGAAGAACACTCCCATAAAATCGGACATCGCATCGTGCAGGCCCGCACCCCGCGCAAGAAAATATTTCACGGCTGTAAGCCCGAGGACCGCAGCGAACACGATCATGAGCGGTCTAAAGTCGGGCTTCTCCGCCATCGGCACCGGAGCCGCAGCGGCATACTTGGCGGGGTCGGAGTCAAATTTGGATTTGCATCCGGCCGAACAAAAACCGTAGGCTTCTCCCAGCCACTCGGAAGCGTACCGCAGCGGCTGGCTTACCTCCATACCGCAGATGGGATCTTTTTGGGGGATCGTCACTCGGTCACCTCCTGCTTGATCTCTGCGCGGGTAAAAAGCATTTCGACGCCTTCGTCGAGGCGGAACCAGATGCCTTCCTCGCGGCGCTCCAGGATCTGCCCTCTCACCGTTTGTCCGTTCTGAAGTACGAGTCTGTCGCGCTTGATCATCGCCGGTTGCACAGGTTCTGCGGCTTGCGCCGGAACCCCGGCGGGCTCTGCAGGCGGCGCGGCCTCCTCGGCCGGCTCGGATCCGGCAGCGGCCAATGCGGCCTCCAATACGCTCTCCTTGTCCTCGGGTTTTCCGGCCAACCGCGCTTTTGTCTTGCCCACGAGATCCAGAAGCTTGTGCTTTTTGGGATCCGTGACGATGACGACGTCCTTCATCCCCTGCTTTTTGAGTTCGCTCTGCCATTTCAGGAGGAACGCATCCAGCATCACCGGCGGCACTTCGGTAAAGATCACCGTGTTTTTGAGGCCGTTTTCGTCGAGAAAGGCCAGATAAGGGTGCTCGCCGGGTTCGCGGCCGGATATTTTCAGAGATTCTTCCGTCATCTGGGAAGAGCCGAGACAATCGGAAATAACGGGCTGCCACTCTTCGCTCATGGCGGCGCTGCGGTCGGAGGCTGTGTCCCGGCAGGCTTCGGCATCGTCAAATGCCGTCATCGTCGTCATCGTAAAGCCTTTGACGGTCTTATGCACGCTGACCGCGTAATGGTCTTCGGCAAAAAGCAGAGATGCTCCGGAAAAAATTCCGACAAGAACCATGGTTCCCGAACGAGCGAGTTTTTTACACATCGGTTCCTTTCGGGGAAGACCCCTTCAGCAAGTATTTGACCGCGTGATCCAGCTGATCCTGCCAGCCGAAAAGCATCAGAGTGTCTCCGGCTTCGAAGCTGGTCTCCGGGTTGGGATTGTTGATCGAAAGCTCTTCCCGGCGGATGCCGAGGATCGTCGCTCCGGTGTTCCTGCGGAGCTTTATCTGGCGCAGAGTTCTGCCGATGAGCGGAGAATCCGCCGGGACTTCGAACGAAAACGTTTTGGGTGCGCCTTCGCGCTGGGCAGGCGCCGGAGGCGGCAGCTTGGCCTTTTCATAAAGGTATTTGACCGCATCCTTGATCTGCGCGGGATCCCCCATCAGCATCAGCGCGTCTCCGGGCATAAGGCGGGTATCCGGGGAAGGATTGGGGATCGACTCATCACCTCGGTAAATTGAAACGATGGTGACTCCCGTACGCGAACGCAGATTGAGGTCGCGGATCGGCTGGTTCAGAGCCGACTCATTGAAGGGGATCAGGAAATCCTCCGTGGTCGCATTGAGCGGGTACTCCTCCTGGATCAGCTTTTCCAGCTCACGCCGGGTTTCCCGCGTCTTTTCCTCGCCTAGCGGCTTTTCCTGATCGAAGATCTGAAGAATAGTCTGCTCGATCTTTTCATGCGCTCTGCTCACCGAGCCCCAGAGCGGGGCTCCCGTGAGCACCAAAAGCGCCGCATCCACGGCCAAAAGCGCCCACAGGGGCCAATAGAGCGCTCCGCAAAGAAAGATCGCTAGGCTCGTCGCCACGCAGACCATGAAACGGAGCCCCCCTTCCAAGGCCGTGTGCACAGCGGCCGATCCGGCGCTTTCATCCTTGACCCTGAAAATGTTCCATAGAAACCGGTTCAGCGTATTCATAAATCCGAGAGCAAAAAGAAATTCGAAAACGGCCGCCACCGCCCAGTATAGAAAAGGGGGGACGAAATCCACCGTCGCCCTGGAATGATGCGCCGCGTAGAGCACGGCTCCCATTCCCGCCGCATACAATAAAAGCCGCGGCAGATAAGGTTTGAGTCTTTTGGAGAGCGCGGATTTCTGGGTCCCCTCCCGGCTGAGTCTTTCGAGCCAGCCGGTATAGAAGCTGGAAGCCGACGCCAGCGGACGCGGGGTAAAGCGTTCGAGAGTTTCCGAGATGAAGACGTCGTTTCGCATCAGAAGAGGCGTCGTCAGCGCCGTGATGCCGGACACGGCGACTGCGATCGGATAGAGGAACGGCGATGTGACGCCCGAGCTTTCTCCGAGCATCGCGATGATGAACGAGAATTCTCCTATCTGCGCCAGACCCAATCCGACTTTGAGCGACGTTTGAAAACTATAGCCGGTCAGAAAAGTCGCGATCGAACAGCTGAAGATCTTGCCTGCGATCGTGATGACCGTGATGATCAGGATCGGAAGCGCATATTGCTGAAGGGTCTGCGGCGCTAGAAGCATGCCGACCGAGACGAAGAAGATGGCCGTGAACATGTCACGGATGGATTCCATTTTATGGAGGATGCCTTTGACTTGCGGAGTCTCGGCGATAACCGCCCCGATGAGAAAAGCGCCCAGCGCCACCGAAAAGCCGGCGCGCGCCGCCAGGAGCGACACGCCGAAACACAGCCCGAGGACCGTGATGATCATCATTTCCGAGCTTTCAAATTTTTCTATATACTTGAGAAGGTGCGGCACCAGCAGCATCCCCAAAAGCACGACAGCGAAAACAAATCCTCCGACCATCACCATCGCCGAAATGATCTGTCCCGCTTCCGTCGTACCCGTAGTCGCGATACCGGAAAGTACGGCGATGATCACGATAGCCAGCAGATCCTCGATGACGAGGATACCCAAGATGACTTGAGCGAATTTTTCCTTTATCTTTTTGGTGTCGAGAAGGATTTTGGCGATGATCGTCGTGCTTGAGATGGAGAGGATGGCACCGAGAAAAAGGCTGTTCATGTAGCTCCATCCCAGCGCTTTTCCGAGGCCATAGCCGATCGCAAGCATCAGCGCGATCTCGACCGTCGCCGCCATGAAAGCTACGACGCCGACTTTTGCGAGCTTCGTGAAACTGAATTCGAGGCCGATAGCGAAAAGAAGGAAAATGACCCCGAGCTCACCGAAGATATGAATGTTGTGGATATCGCTGACGAGAGAATAAGGCGGGGTGTTGGGTCCGATAACGAGACCCGCCGCGATGTAACCCAGCACCACCGGAAGCTTGAACCTATGACAAAGGATCGTGATGACCGCGCTGACGGCCATGATCACCGCTAAATCCTGAAGGAAGGCAAGTTTATCCAAGATCCCCCGAGATGCTCTTTTTTACTCGCTTCTGGTCTCGCTCAAGGCTGGGCGCCGGCGTCTTCCCGGGCGGTCTTGCTGATCTGCTGAGCGTCGCGCTCAAGGTCCTTCTCGTCCGTCAGTTCGCGGCCGTCAAAGCGTCCGGTCCAATCGCGGAACTCCTCGGGCGTCATCTTGCTGTCTTTCATCATATGGGAAAGGATCCTCATCAGCGAGACCGACTTGCGTATCTTCGTTATCGCCCAAAACCCTTGAGTCTCCTCGCTGAGAGTCGAAAGCGCCAAGCGGAGGCGCGTGCGCTCCTGAGGCGAGAGATCGGGCGAGCTATCCATCGTAACGGCGGCGCTGATCTTTACGGCTTGCTCCCGCGCGATTTCGCCGAGCTTCCCCACGCTCCACACCGCGGCTGCCAAGACGATCAGCAGCAGCGCGCCGGAGACGACAGCGTTCCAGCGGAAAAAACGTTTTTCGGACACCAAAAATCCGTAGAGAAGGCACCCGATCGGACCCGTCAGCACCATCGCGATGATCCAGAGGGTTTTGGTACGCGTCTCCATCGGCTTCAGAGCGCAGTGGACGATGGACCAGACGGGCAGGACCATCATGACAAAAACGATCCAGACGATAAATAGGACGGCCAAAAGGATTACGAGAGCTGCCACGCAAAACCTCCTTTATCTCGATCTTTACCGCGCCCCGTTCTGCAAAGGCGCTTTAGCCCAATTATGTCATCACTGACTGCGCTTCACAAGGCTTATGGAACCCACTCGCCCTCCCGATACACCCTCTCCCCGTCCAGACTGACCGACTCCGTCACGGCGAACACATCTACATGATGACGCGCCTGGCTGCGGGTGAAGTTGGGTTTTTTGAAGATCGAGTGCTTGGCGCCGAGGGACAAGTGGATACCGCACATACGCTCATAGGTTCCTATGTCGCTGACTGTTCGGGTCTGAGTAAAGGCGCGGTTCATCCCGAAGCCGAGCTCGCGGACCCAGATCTCCCCCTCATCCGCGCGTATGTGCGCAAGGACCTGTTCGAACTCAGGCGTCGAGTCGAGCGCGCCGGCGACCCGGCCGCGGACGACGACAAGCGTGATGGGCCTGGGAGGTCTGTTGAGCGAAAAGGAAGCATCCCCGAAAGAAAAGATACGCACGCGCCCGTTCACCGCCCCGAGGTCCCGCGCCTCGGTGAACACTTCTCCGATCGGAAACTGGCCGCCTGTATTTTTCATCTCCGAATAATCGCCGATGTTGAGCTTGGCGGATTCAAAACCGCCCTCAAAGACCAGCTCTTCCCCGCCGCTGTCAACGACCCCGGTATGTGCGCGGTCTATTCTCTCTTTCAAGGCCTTGCCGACGCCGCGGTAATACTGCGGGTCATACGCCAGCGAATCGACATAGTAGAGAGCCTCTTGCCCCTGCATGCTCGAAAGATGCGGATGCTCGATGACCTTAAGCCCCCGGTTGAAAAGCTCTACACGCAGACGGAAATCATCAAGACGGAAATTGGTCGATTGGATGAGGACCGCGAGGTCCGAGGCTTTGAGCTCCGCCAAGATTTCAAGGATCTGCGCCGCGGATACGCGGTCAAAATCGATGAATCGGGCCTTGGGGATACAGCGCCTGTAGGCTTCGGTCAGCGTGGCGGACAGAGGACACTGTTTGTCAAAAACAACGGCGGCAGACTGCGCCTCTGAATAGCGGACCGCCAGAGAAAGAATGCTGCGGATGTTCTTTTCAGCGGCTTCGGTCATCGAGCTATGCTCCAAGCCGCCTGATGATGTCATGAAATCCGGCGCAGATGGACTCAAAACAAAAAAAAGACCTTTGTTCCTATGACATGATTCGCGCTCCAGTCGCCGGCGGCGCTTCTTTTGTTTTCCAGCATATAATACACATCGAGATTCACTGCGAGAGCGCCCTCTTTTTTGATGGGGAATGTCACGCCGGCGTAAAATCGGTTTTGATTCCATGCTCCGGCGTCGGCATCATAAAATACGTCATCCGATATGAAGGGCGTCACATCGATCTTTCCGCACTTCATGGGATAAGCCATATGCGGCCTGATTCGGAAACGCCACAGCTCGTCCTTGCCGTCGTTTTCCACGTACCGCAGCTCTGCGCGGCCTCGTAGAGACACGCGGAGCGTCTGCCAGTTCCACCTGCCGACAAGATCCAGCTCTCCCCGATTCTCAGCTTGCCAGATGCCGCTGAGTTTCTGCGTGCGCACAGTCACATAATGGACGCCCAGCGTATAAATATCCGTCAGCTTTTGCTGCACTCCTACACGGTGCTCATGATGATAAAGGTCGCTGGCGTCGCTTCTCAGACGTAGCTCCGGTTCGTAAATGATGCGCGATCCCGGGCCGATCTTCTTCGTAAAATTGTAGCTGCTCCAATACTGAAGATCATCAGATGCCGAGGCCGACGACGGAGAAAAAATGACAAGGCATGAAAGGAAAACGATGAAAAAGCTGCGGTGAAAACAGGCCTTACCCCGCACAGCAAGTTCTTTCATAAGCGGCCGCCTTAACCCGTGAAAAAATCTAAGATATTCCCTAGCGTGCTCGGTGTACCTTTATAAAATTCCGTATACCTGCATTTTTTGCAGGTGATGCTCGTGTATTTCTTATTGGCCATGTCGAATATCCGGCTCCAGTTGCCGCCGGACACTCGGATCTCCCCTGTTTCGGATTCAGTGGAAGCGCATTTGGGGCATTGGTAGTTGGTGGGGGTCATGAAACTCCTTTTCGGGTTATCTTAGCACACCGGCTTGTCATTTTTCGACTGGGGGTGTAGATACGAGGCGTTACGAGGAGGCGTGGCGGCAGCCAC
>CAZJAX010000084.1:0-9267 GCA_964543965.1 uncultured Planctomycetia bacterium | reverse complement strand
GTCACGGCGGAAAACGGCACGAATGGCGTGGATGCCGCACTGAAAGAGAAGGTCTCGGCGGTCCTGCTGGATCTTTCGCTGCCGGACATGAGCGGCTTCGAGGTGCTGAAGCAGATCAAAAGCGTGAAAACTTCCCTCCCCATCATCATGGTCACAGGGAACCATCTTGAAGAAGAGGCGCAGCGCGCCATCGAGCTAGGCGCCTGGGACTATATCACCAAGCCCATCGATTTCGAATATCTCAAGAATGTGCTGCAGGTCAGCCTGCCGCCCGGATCTTAAAGCCGGGATCCCGCACATCCTCCCCGCGCGAATCTATGCTACAATGACCGCATGAAACGCCCGACCGTCATCGCCTATTTTTTTGGAGCGCTGCTGCTTTTCGTTCTTTACAGCGTCCTCTTGATCTTCTCGCCGTTCATCCGGCCTATTTTCTGGTCCGCAGTCATCGCGTTCGGATTCTACCCTCTCTATCAGAAGGTGCTGGCAAAAACAGGCAAAAATCCGAAAATCGCCGCATTTCTGACTACCATGCTGGTCTTCGTGCTGTTTCTCCCTATCGTCGTATTCGTCATCGCAAACCTCGTGCGCGAGGCCGCCGGCATTTACGACTGGGCTCTTACTTTCTTCCGCGACGGCGGATTCGAAAAACTGCGCGATCAGATACGGGCATTTTCCTGGGTCAGGCGCTTCGAAAGTTCGGAGCTTTTTCAGCGCGAGTTCATACAGTCGGGTATCAAGAATTTCACTCTGACGTCCTCCCAGTGGGTGGGTCAGGTGGCTCTGAAAGAGGCCGCCCTGATCACGAAGAACTTTTTCCTGGCAGCGATCAATTTCTTCTTCATGATCTTCCTTGTTTTTTTCATGTTCAAGGACGGCGCCCGGATCTATGATTTCATTTATAAAATCACGCCGCTCGAAAGGCACATCAAAAAGCTGATATTCACTCAGCTCTCCGAAACATTCTCGGCCGTGCTCCGCGGGCAGATCCTCACGGCATTCGCCCAAGCCTCGCTTGCGGGCATCATCTTCTGGGGACTGGGACTGCCGCTGCCCCTCTTCTTCGCGGCGGCGACCTTCCTGGCTGCGATGGTACCGCTCTTCGGTGCGGCCATCATCTGGGGTCCCTGGGTCGTCTATCTTTATTTCACAAAAGATTACACGAGCGCGGTCATTCTTCTCGTACTCGGTGCGGGCGTGATCAGCCTGATCGACAACGTGCTCAAGCCGTTTCTCATCGGGGAAAAGACGAAGCTCCCCTACCTTCTCTTGTTCCTCGGAATCCTCGGCGGAATGCAGGTATACGGGATCATGGGGATATTCCTTGCGCCGACGGTCCTGTCGCTCTTCTTCGTGATGATCAAGATCTATCAGGAAGAGATCCTCGACGAAAAAAAGGAAGCTTAAGGCTCAGGCGTGAAGCTGGATGAAGGAGACCATCCGGCCCGCAGAATCCTTTTCGGCCCGATGGGAATAAAAATGCTTCTTGTGCCCGATCGTGCAGAGACCCGACACAGATATGTTGTTGAACGGGACGCCGGCGCGCAGAAGCGGCTTCCGGTTGGCCTTCACGAGATCCAGATGATACCGGCCTCCGACCTTCTTCAGATAAGGCGGCGTGAAATGATCCTTAAACTCCTCCCCCACTTCGTAGTGTTTTCGGCATATCGACGGGCCCAGGATGACGCGTACTTCTGATGCGGGCGCGCCCGACTTCTGCATGAGCGTCAGAAGCGTCTTCTTGGCGATGCCCATTTTTGTACCTCGCCAGCCCGCATGCGCGATACCGACCCAGCCCGGCGCATAAAAAAATATCGTCAGGCAGTCCGCCGACATCGCCAGCAGCGTCAGTCCCGCGATGTTCGTGATCGCGGCGTCGGTCCCCTCATACCGGTAAAATCCTGAGGCCTTGCAGTCGTCGCCCTCGATGACCGCAACCTTGTCCCCGTGCACCTGGTTCAGGTAAGCGAAACTGCCGCCAAAACCGATCTTTTTTGCCTTCACTTCCCGGCTTTGCGAGAGAGCGATGGCAAGCTTCGTCTGATTTTCAGCCGCTTCGAGATCGTCGGTCTTCTTCAAGAACACCGGGAAAAATTTCGTCGTTACTCCGGTGTCCACTTTCTCCTTCCTCCACTCGGAGAAATAGACCACATCGCGCTTGTAGAGCTTAAGGTCGATCCGGTATTTCATGCGGAAGGCCGCGGCGGGAGCGATGATCGAGAGGCCCACGAATATGAGCGGCCAGCCGGGCAGAACCGGCATGATGAGACCGACGATGCCTAAAAGGAGAATGAAGACGCCGCCGATCAGCGCCAGAAGCTTTTTCATTTCCGGCTCTCTTCTGTGACCGCAGAAAACGGGCTGTCCAGGACAGGATATTTCTTGGCGTCCTTGAAATCAAAATGCCACCACTCCGTCGAGATGCCCATGAAACCGGCTTCATGCATCGCCTTTTCCAGAGTGGCGCGGTTCCTGCGCTCTTCTTCGGTTCCGCCCGCATAATCACGGTGCGCCCGCTCAGAAAATTCATCATATCCGGAGGGCATGGGGAGCTCCTTGCCGGAAGCGTCGACAAGCGTGAGATCCACGGCCATGCCGCGGTTGTGGTTGGATCCTTTGGCGGGATTGGCCACATAACCTTCGACCGGGTATTTCGCCCACATGACTTTTTGCGCAGAGAGCGGCCTGTAGCCGTCAAATATCTTAAGACCGAGGCCGGCCTTCTCCAGCCTGCGCTGGACCTGCATCAGAGCGTCGGCGGCCTCTTTGCGAAGGAAAAGGCGGGCGTCGGACGGATACAGAGGTTCGCCGACAAAATTGTCCTTCGTCTTGTAGCGCATGTCGATGACGATCTTAGGATTCAGCTTTTCGATGTCGATCAAGAGAGGTTCTTCTGCGCAGGGCGCGCTTATTGCCAGTAAAAAAAAGACTCCGGCGGCCGCCGCAATTTTTGCGTATGCCGCCGGAGCCGGGATCAATTTATTGATTCGTCGAGGCCGCCTTACGGGCGCGGTACTGATCGTCCTGGGACTTAAAAAAAGGCATGGGGTTCAGCCTTTCAAGAAAGTTGGGGCCGGCGCCGACACGGGAAAGGCCCGAACGCTCCGCTTCCTTGCTCCAGAAACCAGGCTCGGATCTCTTTGGAGCCTCTTTCACCTTGTTCTGACGGGCGGCGCGCTGCGCTTCCTTGATGACCTTCATTTCCTTGCGGTGAGCTTCGCGCTCCGCATCGGTCTGCGGTGCCGACGCGTAGACGTTCGCAGCCGCAAATAGGAGGACCCATACGATAAGAACTGACTTTTTCATTTCCTTCTCCTTGTTATGTGATATATAAATACGACGGCAATTCTTCTAGGACGAAAAAAAGTCCCGCGCATTCTGTTTGCCCGTAATTTCCTTGTAGTCATCATAATCGATGAACGTCAGGTCCGGGCGCCGCTCTTTGATCCGCTTGACGGTGGATCCCCGGGCTCCGTCCAGTTTTCCGGCGCTGCGCGACGTGATGAAACGGAATACCGCGCCGCACTTCGGGCAATGGGACGCCTTCGAGTATTCGATCCCGAGCTCGCGGCAATTCGAGCAATCGGCGCTGACGTCGCCGACGATCAGAAGGCACTTGGAGATGGCTTCGACATCACAGTGCTGCCAGACGCGGATATACATTTAAAAAAGGCTCGTCGGAAAAGCGTTCTCTGTTTTCTTCTGTGTTTTAATCTCGCCGACTGCTTGTGTCAGGTTCATCGGCACCTCATATTTCTGATAGTCGCGGTTGGAGATGAACTGCACCTTGCCGTGTTTGAGCGCGTATTCGTAAACGTCGCGCGTGATCCGGACATCGTCGAGACAGTATTTCTTAAGCTCGTCCATGCGCCCTTCGGCATAATACTTTATCGCGTCGAGCCCGCTGCCGGACTTAGACTCTCCGAGCGTGGCCTGCGCGACGCTCTGCAGGCTGATACGGTGACCGCGTACTTTTTCGAACTCCACGAGGATGTCCAACACGGGAAAATTCTTGATCGGCGTGATCAGATAAGGCGCCAGAACTTCCATGTCGAAATCGCGGACGTTGAAACCGACGATGAGGTCCGCTTTTTTCAGATACTCTTCGAACTTCAGCATCTCCTTTTCCTCGAAGGCAAGATACTGGTTGGTCCGCGAATCGTAGAGACAGGCGACCGACACTTTCAGAAGGTGGAGTTTTTTGCGGTCGACCTCGTTGAAACCCTTCTGGGTTTCAACGTCGATGATCACGTAGTTGAGGCCCTGGGCCATATCTGCCGCAACTCCGTCTTTAGATGTCATGCGTGGTGACCGCGCCTTCGGCGGCAGAGGACACCAGCTTGGAATATTTTGCGAGCACGCCCGTGCGGATGGCCGGCACGTAGGGTTTGAGTTTTTTCAAGCGCGCGGCTATCTCCCTGGAGGTCAGTTCGACGCGGATGGAAAGCTTCTTGGCGTCGATCTCGATCATGTCGCCGTTCTTCAGCGCCGCAAGAGGGCCGCCGACGGCCGCTTCGGGCGCCACATGACCCACGACAAAACCGTGCGTACCGCCCGAAAAACGTCCGTCCGTGATGAGCGCCACCGAGTCGCCGAGGCCGGCGCCGATGATAGCGCTCGTCACCGCAAGCATCTCGCGCATGCCGGGACCGCCCTTCGGGCCTTCGTAGCGGACGACGATCACGTCATTGGGTTTGATCTTCTTGGACAGGATCGCCTTCAGAGTCTCTTCTTCGGAATTGAACACATGCGCGGGTCCGCGGTGCCTGAACACCTTGAGTCCGCCGATCTTCGCGACAGCGCCTTCAGGCGCGAGATTTCCGTGGAGCACGACCATCGGCCCCGTCGGATAAAGCGGGTCGGACAGCGGACGCACCATGTCCCGATCGGTGATCCTTTTCACGTCTTTAAGATTTTCTGCCACGGTACGGCCGGTCACGGTCAGACAATCCCCGTGGATGAGACCCGCATCCAGCAGCATCTTCATGACGCCCGCGACGCCGCCGACCTTGTTTAGATCGCTCATCACGTATTTGCCGCTGGGCTTAAGGTTGGCCAAATGAGGCACCTTTTTCGAAATGCGGTTAAAGTCCGCGAGCGTAAGCTTCACGCGCGCTTCGTTGGCGATCGCCATCAGGTGCAGCACGGCATTGGTAGAACCGCCGAGAGCCATCACGGTCGTGATCGCGTTTTCAAAAGCTTTTTTGGTGAGAATATCGCGGGGACGAAGGCCTTCGGCGATGAGGCCGATGACGGCCTTTCCGGCGCGCATCGTATCGTCGCGTTTCTGGTCGCTCTCGGCATCGGCGGAAGAGCTGTACGGCAGGCTCATCCCCAGAGCTTCGATCGCGGAAGCCATCGTATTGGCCGTATACATGCCGCCGCAGGAACCGGCGCCGGGGCACGCGTTGCACTCCACGCCCTTGAACTGCTCGCGGGTGATCTTTCCGGCGCTGTAAGAACCGACAGCCTCGAAAATGCTGACGATATCGATGTCCTTGTTCTCGTAATTGCCCGGCTTGATCGTGCCGCCGTAGACGAATACCGAGGGGATGTTGAGACGCGCGATCGCCATCATGGCGCCGGGCATATTTTTGTCGCAGCCGCCGATAGCGACCAGGCCGTCGAAACGCTGGGCGCTCGAAACGACCTCGATGGAGTCGGCGATGACTTCGCGGCTCACAAGAGAATATTTCATGCCCTGCGTGCCCATCGAGATGCCGTCGGAGACCGTGATGGTGCCGAATGTCAGCGGCACGCCGTGCGCGGCGCGTACGCCCTCGTCGGCTTTGCGCGCAAGCTGATCGATGTGCATATTGCAGGGCGTCAGATTGCTCCAAGCGCTCGCGATGCCGATGATCGGTTTTTCGAAGTCCGCATCCTTGAAACCGACGGCGCGCAGCATCGCGCGGTTGGGCGCGCGATAATCACCGGCCGTGATTTCAGAACTTCTTTGATTTAAACGGTTTGTGGACATGAAGGAGATTATAACACGAAGGCGCGATTCTTCAATGAAAAGCCGGAAAGGTCAAACGCCGTTCATCCGGTTGTATTTAGTGCCGCCTCCGAGCTGAAAGGGGTCGTAAGAGAGGTCGATGAAAAGCACCCAAGCCGAGGAAGACACGCTGGGAATAGGGTTTGCCCACCAGCCGAAGGGGATAAAATAGCGCTCGCTGACGTAAAGATAGGCCGCTTTGCCGCCGGGAAGCTCCGTCTTGTAAAGCTCCACCCCTTCACGCATCCGCGCGGCGTCTTCGAGCAAGTCCTGCGCCTTCTCGGGATCAGACAGCGCATAAAAATCAGCTGCCCGCCTTGCGGCGAGGATAGCCCCGCAAGTCCATTCCACTGAGAGCACGGCATGGTCTGACGTGAAGCCGATCCCCTGCAGCGTCCCCTTCGAGTCGATGCGCCGCGAATGGCTGATGACGGTCTTCAAGATCCAGTAAGACTCTCCCGCGCCGAAGCGCTCATCGATCCACTCGGGTCCGAGCGCTGCGACGGCCCAGGTCTGGCAGTCCGTCGCCAGAAGTTTTTGAGCGACAAACTGCCCTTCGACGTAAAAACCGCCTACGGCAAACTCGTGCGCCTCCGGGTCGTAAGCGTATTTTTCGAAAAAATCATCGAGGCGGGATATCATCGATTTCACGTCCGCCGCGGCCGGCGGGTCGTTCTCGCGGAGCACGGCCTCGAGCATTTTCAGCGCCGCATAGACGGAAAGATTGTTTTCCACGGAGATCAATTTCGGATGGATGCCGAAAGTCCCCTTCGGAGCGTGATAAAACGCTCCGATCGGGCTTTGCATCGCTTCCAACGCCGGAAGGACGCTCATCGCCAGCTTCATCTCGGGCGCTTCCGCGGGAATTTTTCCTCCGTATTTTTCATACGCGACCTGCAGGGGGCCGATGATGGCCGCCCAGGCCTGCTCGCCGGTGACGGGCTTCCAGTCCTCGTGATGCACGCGGCTGAAATTGGGAAAACCCGGCACCTCGTTCTGCCCGAGCGGGTCATCCTGAAGATAGCGGTCGGTGATCATCCGGAAGAAAAAACCGCCGGAACGGTCCATTATTTTTTCTTCGTCGCCGTAAAGAAATGCGGGGCCGTATCCGCGCAAGTCGCGGATATCCCCCGCTTCGCCGCCGAGAAGCCGGTCGGTGTGCAGGTCGACGAGTCCTCCGCTTTTATTCGACGGAACAAGCGTCAGCGCGATCTGCCAGAGGGCGCCGTCGTAAATATTGAGCGCGTGTTCGACGAGCGTCCTTTCGATCACGGCGTCGACCGGGTCCAGCTGCTCGTTCAGACTGCGCCAATACTCCGGCGACGCCTTGAACGACAGCGGCATCGACGTGTCGGACGTATTGCTCTGGAGAAAATCGCGGATGCTCTCAAGCTCGCGTCTCGAACGCGGCGCGGCGCCGGCCGTATTCAGCGGGCGGAAACCCATGCAGATCGGATTGGTCGCAGAGAGCGCGCAGAATTTGCGTTCGTAGCGCTCAAGGTTCCGGCTGAGCCTTCCTGCTTCGCCCTCTTCTGATTCGGATCCGCTGCCGTCGCCCATGGAGGCGGCGAACGTCTGAAAGAGTTCGTGGCGCTTCACGTTCTTTTCGCGGACTTCGGCGGGATAATCCGGCTGAGCTGCGGCAAAGGGACCGCAGAAAACCGCCAGAACGATAAAAAGGAGGATTTTTTTCATCTAAGAATGATACCTGATAAGCGGGGGCTTTTAAAGCGCTCCGGCAAGCGCTTCGTTGACCGGCGCCGGGACACCGCATTCGCGGCCGAGGCGCGCGATGGCGCCGCTCAGCGAATCGATCTCGGTCCTTTTCCCGCGCCGCTTGTCTTGAAGCATCGAGGGATAATGCGCAGCCGTCTTGGGGATGAGCCGCGTCTCGAGAAGCTCGATATATTCGCCGGCGGTGGCCGGATCGAGCGCGATGCCGCGGGCGCGCCCGACCGCATAACACTCGCGCACCACTTCCCTCATCCGCGAGCGCATAGCGTCGCTCTCCAGGATCTTTCCGTATGGGATGCCTTCGAGCGTGCAGATAGGATTGAGCGCGCAGTTGTAGATCACTTTCGCCCAGATCGAAGCGATGATGTCGCCGACAGGCAGCGCTGGAATTTTTGCGGCGCTCAGCGAGGCGGCCATGCGCTCGGCGCTGAGCTTGGGTTTGGAGCCGGGAAGCGCGCCGATATAGACCGGATCTGCCATCACCGTGACTTTCGCCGCGCCCGGATCGGTCTCTACGCCGAATATCGCGCGGCCGGCCAGAAAATTTTCAGGCTTCACGGTCTTGAGAAGCGCCTCGATATTTCCCAGGCCGTTCTGCAGGGAAAGAACCATCGTATTTTCGTTCATCAGCGCGGGGAGCTCCGCGGCCGCCGCGGCCGTGTCATAGGATTTGACCGTCACCAGGATCAGGTCGAAGGGAACGGCGGCGGCTTTTAGCGTCTCAAGATCCGTATAGAGGTCAAACGCCTTGATGCGGTAATCGCCCCAGATACCCGTGATCGCCAGGCCGTTTTTCCGGATGGCGTCGAGGTGCCAGGAGCGCCCCAGAAGAGAGACTTCGTGCCCTGTGCGCGCCAGGAATCCGCCGACAACGCTGCCGATGCCGCCGGCTCCGAAAACAAGGATCTTCACGCGGGATCAGATCCCCGCTTTTTTATAGCGGGTCTTGTCGAAGACGCCGGCCGCAAAAAAAGCTCTTTTTCTTTCCATGCACTTGTTGCAGTCGCCGCAGTGCTCGAAACCCTTAGGGTTGACGCAGGAAAATGTGAGCTCGAGCGGCA
The DNA here is from genome assembly GCA_964543965.1 of uncultured Planctomycetia bacterium. GTDB lineage: Bacteria > Omnitrophota > Gorgyraeia > 2-02-FULL-51-18 > 2-02-FULL-51-18 > CAMDWQ01. The sequence goes on along the minus strand of CAZJAX010000084.1, from coordinate 477 downwards.
GGTTTTTTCCTAGCAGAAGCACGTCTTCCTTTTTCATCTTCTGAAACGGTGCTCTGACCTGGATCGGTTCGTCGAGACCCAGCGAAAGGACCTCTTCCATTTTGTGGAGAAAAGCTTTGGTGCTGTCCTTGAAAGGGTTGCCTTTCAGCACTCCGATCTCGATCGAGGCGATGCGGTTGAGCGCCGCCACGCAGGCGGCCTTGGACAAGAACAGGATATTGCGGCCCGGCAGGTACATCGACTCGTCCTTGGAGCGGGGCCCGGGCACCTTGATCCCGGTGATGCTCCAGTGGCGGTCATACGTGTCCTTCATCGGCAGGTCGACGATCTTAAGAGGTTGGAGCTTGGAGGACTTGATGCCGCGGTGAAAGGTTTTCAGCCAAAAGATCTCAGCCTCTTCCCAGCGGAGGTCATTGCGGATATAAAGAGGCATGACCGCGTCGTAACGGGACAGCGCGTCCCACAAAAGCACCGAGC
>CAZJAX010000083.1:806-9468 GCA_964543965.1 uncultured Planctomycetia bacterium | reverse complement strand
GGGGTCTGGCCTTCGGCGACCATGCGGCTGATGAGGTAGTAGACTTTGTTGAAGGCGTAGCCCTTCTTGATGTCCTCGCTTCCCTGCTGGGCGTCGGCGAGAGAGCGCGTGAAGACGAGCTCTTTGGTTTTACCGTCGACGTCGCCCAAAAGCTGCATGGAGAAATCGTTTTCGGTCTCGTAGGTGCCGTAGAGGGTAAACTCGGCGTTGCGGTAAAAGTCCGGGAGAGACTTGGGGAAGACTTCCTTGTCGTTCACGTTGTTGAGCTGATAGCGCAGGTTCAAAAAGACGGGGTCTTTGATCTTGTCGTAAAAGGCGGAGAGGCCGCCGTGGATGTCCCAGGCTTTGCGGACGAATTGCGACCAGCCGCGGTTCTGATACGCGATGAAATCCAGAAGGTAGCGGTTAACCTTGGCGCCGCCGGAAAATGCGAAGACGGGGCGGGTCTTGTCGTTGAGGCGGGTGACGGAGTTGATGAGCTCGCGTGAGTCGACGACACCGTAGGTCGGTTTGCCGTCAGAGATGAGGATGATGTTGGACGGCGTGCGGGCCAGAGGCTTCTCGATGATCTTGGCGAGCGCGCCGTAGACGTTGGTCGCTTGTCCCGCGGTCAGCTCCGAGATGAAGCGGTCGGCTTCTTTGATCAGCTCAGGCGTGGCCTTGACGGCTTGGGGCCTGAAAAATACGGTCTCTTCCTTGAACGCCGCGATATTGAAAAGATCGCCGGGATTTAGATTGCTGAGGCAATAGCGTATGCCGCGTTTGAACTCATCCAGGCGGTCCTTGGAAATACTCAGCGACGTGTCGATGGCAAACAGGATCTCCTTCGGCATGACCTTCAGAGCCTCAGCCCCTTTACGCGCGTAGATCTGTATCATGAAGTATTTTTGGCCGTCGAGAAGATCTGTGTAAGTGTACACCTTGATATCAAGGAAGTTATCGAGCGCTTCGTACTTGGTAAGGCCCGGACCGTAATCGCCCTCCCCCTCGCCGAGACCGATACCGTCGCCGATCCCGCGGCCGGAGCCCGAACCTGAGCCCGTCCCCAAACCGAAACCGCCGCCGCCCGAACCCGGAGTCGGCGTGAAGCCGGGCATACCTTCTTCAGGATTGACGCCCACGTTTTCCGGAGAGTAGAGCTGTATCTTTCCGAGGGACTTGGCCAGGCTCTTCATGAGACCCTCGCCGCTGGGCGCTACGGTGCGCACGCTTTTTTCGGCGTCTTTCTGATAAAAGGCGTTGAGCGATTCCTGGCGGACGGCCAGACGCTGCGTCGCTTCCTCTTTTTCATTTTCGAGGATCATGGCGTCGAGATTGCGCGCGGAGGACGGCACGGGGGCAAGCTTGGTCTCCATCGGCGACTGCTCGGGGCCTTCGGGCCGAAGCGCGTCCGAGCGGGAACCGGCCTTGGTGGGGTCGAGCGACTTAAGACCCTTAGAAGCTCCCTCCTTGGGAAACTGCAGAGTCGCCGCCTTTTTGCCGGAAGCCGGCGAGCCCGAGCCGCCTCCGGAGCCTTTGGGTACGACGAGATTGGTCTGGACTTTATTGAGTTTGAAATCCATCGGCTCCTTTTCGGGCTTGGACTCAAAACCGCCGATACTGATAAATAGAGCCGCGATGAGAAATACGAGATGAAGCCCGACCGACCAGGCGGCGGACGTGAACCATTTCTTCGTGTAAAAAGGTTCGGGCGCGTCAAACATTCTTCACTCCTTCCTTGGACCTGGCCGCCAGAGCGGCGGCCTTGCGGGCCCAGGGGGACTTGGGATAGCGCCGGGCCAGTTCCTCGTAGGCTTGAGCGGACTCTTCGGCGCTGCCGAGCTTGGCAAAACATTCGCCCGCCTTGTAGAGAGCGGCGGGGCAATACTTGGCGTCATCATAAAGGATCGCGACATGCATGAACGCCTTGGCAGCCTCGTCCAGATCGCCGCGCTTGAGCTTGAAGTTGGCGATCTCGAAGCGTGCGCGAAGCGTCACCGCGACGTCACTCTCATACGCGAGCGCCTTTGTGAAATAGGTCTCTGCCTCGTCCGTCTTGCCTTGGGCGGCCGATGCCACGCCGAGCCCGAGGTTGGCACCCGCGATATACGCGCCGTCCGGAGCGGCCTCCATCGCCTTGGCGTAATACTTGGCGGCTTCGGCGTAGTTCTTGGTGCCCATGAGGCTCTCGGCGAGGAAAAAATTGATCTCGTGCGTGAGCGTCTCGTCAGGATAGCGCTCGGGCAGGAGCGCCAAGATGGGCTTCATCTTCTCGTAGCGGCCATGGTCGAGGTCGTAGCGGATGACCCAAAACGCGACGTCGGACTCCACGGGCACCTGGGGCACATGGAGAAGAATATTCTCATAAAACCCGACCGCCTTGAGGATGTCCTTGTCCTGCACGTAGAGATAGCCCAGGCGCAGCATGACGTCGGGATAGAGCGCGTGCGAGGGATAGCCTTGAGAAAATTTTTCATAATACTCGATGGCTTTTTTGACGTTGCCGGCGCTGTCATAGCTGGCGGCCGCGCCGTACAGCGCGTCGGGATAGAGCGCGGAGGACTTAAGGCTCGAGCTGATCTTTTCGAAAATGGAGGCGGAGCGGTCGTACATCTTCTGCCCGGTGAGCGCCATGCCTAGCTTGTAGAGCGCCAGGTCCTGAAAGCGGCTTGTCGGATAAGTCTCGAGAAATTTCTCCGCGCCCTCGGCCGCTTCGGCGAAGAGCTCGTCGTCGAGATCGATCTGTATCTTTTCGAGCGCCGCGCGCTCGACTTCGTCGCCCTGGGCGTACTTTTCGATGTATTTGGAAAAGAAATCGCGCGCGTCGGCCGTCTTCTTCAGGCGGACGCTCAAAAAACCCGCCTGATAAAGCGCCTGACGGAAATAGGCAGCTTCCTTGACCTTCAGCACCTCCGTATAGCCGGAAAGCGCTTCCTCAAACTTCCCCGCCTCGCGGGCCGCCTGAGCGCTCACGTAGGACCGCGCGCTCAGAGCCTTGGCGCGTATCTCCTCCGGAACCGCGGGATCCTTCAGGATGCGGTCGAGCGCCTCAAGCGCGGAGACGTAGTCCTTTTTTTCTTCCGCGAGGACCGAGAGGACGTAGTCGAGGTCGAAGCGCGCCTGGCTCTTCTTTATATAGGGTTGATTGGAGGCGTAAAGCTTTTTGGCCTCTTCAAGGTCCTTCAATTGGTAGGCCGAATAAAAAAGACCCGTCAGCACGCGGTCCATCGACGCCGGCTTGGCACTTGAAAGCGCTTGCCGATAAAAGCGTCGGGCGTCGGGATATCTTTTGAGAGAGAAATAAAGGTCGGCGGTCTTGAGCACCGCTTCTTCGACGGCCGCTTCGGGACCGGAGCGCTCGGTGACGACCTGATAAGCGCGCAGAGCCTCTTCGTCCTTTTTCTGCGCCGCGAAAATATCCCCCGCAAGCAGGCAGGCGTAGGTCGTGTACTCGGTGTCGGGATACTCCTCGGTGAGTCCGCGCAGCGTCTCGATGGCTTTGTCGAGAGCGCCTTCGATCTCGCTCAGCTTGGCCCGATAAAAAAGCGCGCCGCTTTTGACGCCGTCCTCGGCCTTGGTGTCCGCGACGGCCGAAAACGCTTTCGAGGCGGCCGAGTAATTTTTTTCATAATAGTAAGCGATGCCCGTGCGGAAAAGCGAAAGCGGCTTTCTTGTGTCCTCCGGAAACTTGAGCTGGAAATACTCGAACTGCTCGATGGATTTCGCATAGTCCTTCATGAAGAAGTAGGAATCGGCCAGGCGGAAATACGCGGAGGCGGTGTCTTCGGAGAGGCCGGGGTTGGAGGCGATGAACTTGCGGTACTCGCTGATCGCGGGCGCGTACATCTTGCGCGCGTAGAGGCCGTTGGCGAAGTCGAGCGTGGCCGAAGGCGCGGCAGAGGCGTCCTGCGCCGATTCGCCGAGGGCGGTCGTTGCGAGCGTCAAAAGCAGAACCGGAAACAGAAGACCCCGAAGCCGCATTATCTCTCTTGAGTCGTCGCGAAAGAAATGTTCCAGATCTTGGCTTTGGCGCAGGCGTCGAGCACGCGGACGATGTGCTCGTGATAAGTCTTCTCGTCGCCTCGGACGACGACCGACTGGCCCGGGTAGATCTCGGCGGTCTTCTTCAGCATCTGGCCGAGGTCCGCGATAGAGAGGGGCTTGTCGTTGACGATGGTCGTGCCGTCGCGGAGGATGTTGATCACGATCTCCTGGAAGGCGGCCTTGGCCTCGACCGCGGAGCTGGCTTGAGGCACGGAGATGCTCAGCTGGCTTTCGAAGTTGAAGTGAAGGAACATGACCATAAAGAACGACAGGTTCACGAAGAGCACGTCGATGAGCGTGATGACCTGGATCGGAGGCAGCGCCCTGGAATGCTCGGAATTCTTAAAATTGATCATCGGAGTCTCCCCGTTTGCAAGCTACCGCGACAGGGCCTGCGCCATTTCCGAGGCTACGGCTTCGGCCTTGGAAATGATGGCGCTGACCTTCCCGCGGAAGTAGGAGTAGAAGAAAAGGCAGATGATGGCGACGATAAGCCCCGCGACCGTGTTGACCATCGCTTTGGCCAGGCCTTGGGTCAGCACGCCCGGATGGACGGAACCGGCCTTGAAAAAATGGAACGCGTTGATCATGCCGATGACCGTGCCGAGAAGTCCGACGAGAGGCGCCACGACGGCGACGTCGCCCAGGTACGTCAGGTTCTGCCAGAGTTTTTCGATCTGGGCCCTTCCCTCGACCTGCACCAGGCTCTCAACCTGCGCCGGAGCGAGCTTGGATCCTTTGGCCAGGCGCGGCAGGACGCTCATCGCCATGAGCGAGGCCATGTTCTGCTGGGTCTTGCAGACGGAAGCGGCTTTTTCATATTCCTTTTTCTCAAGGAGCGAGAGAAGGTTTTCGACGAAATCGGCCGGAAGAAGTTTTTCCATTTTGACGAAGCGGAAGTGGTAGATGATGAACGCCACGGCCACGACCGAGAGAAATCCCTGCAGGATCATGGACGAGCCGCCGGCGACGATGAGCTCCCAGAGCGAAAGCACCTGCTCCTGGAGTCCGCCGCGCGCCGCGGGTGCGGCGGCCGCGTGAGCCGAGACGGCGGTCAGCGAAAAAACGGAGAAAGAAAAAAAGGTGCGGAAAAAACCGGCATTTTTGAACATGAGAACCCCTTCCGAAAAGTTTTTCGATGGAATTACAGCTGAACAAGATCGCTTGCGGTTATTATATTACAAGGAAGGGTGCTTTAGATAAATAAAAAGAAGGCGGGGCCTCGGAAGGCCCGCGGCGTTATGCCGCGGAGCCGACCGACTGCAGTTCTGCCCGGACCTGGGCGACGGCTTCATTGAGCATCTCCGAGATCGTCTTCAGTACCACGCGGCGTCTGTCGCCTCCGCGCAGCACGACGAGAGCAGCTTTGCCGTAGATGCCGTAGAGCGTGTCCTTGGTCGGGACGAAATTCATCTTCACTTCGATGAGGTAGCTCTTGAGCGACGCAAGATCCTCGCCCTGAGCGAACGCTTTGTCCTCGTGATTGATCACGCCGATGACGTCCTGGGCGCCGACGGTTCTCCGGCTCTCGATGTAGGAGCGGACAGCGCTGACGGAGTCGAGCGCAGCGCCCGCATCCTTCAGGATCACGTCGAACACCTCATTGAGTCCTCTGTCGCCGGCGAGCTCGGGGTCCCCGGTGATAAAGATATCCTTGTTGCGGTTGGGCGCGATGCCGTGCCGGGCAAACGTCTCATCGCTTCTCTTCTTGTCCGCCACGTACTGCGCGACGAGATTTTCCCTTTCGGCCGCGGAGCGGCGTCCGGTGAAAAGCGCGTCGAGCGTCACGAGGAGCGGTCTCTCTTTGGCGCCGGCCAATTCGGCCGCTTCGCCGGTGAAGGAGTCATCGATCCTGTCCTTGACGCTCTTGAGAAGAGCCGGAACGTCGGCGCGGCCGGAGCGCACGTAAGCGGTCATCTGGCTCAGAGCCGCTTTGGCGAAGCCCGAATCCTGGCGCGTGAACGTATCGGCCAGCGCCTGCGCGACGGCGTCTTCGCTCAACGGCAGGCCGGTGTCGACCGTCAGGCGGCGGCTGTCAGCCGAGAAGCTAAAGTCCGCGACGGCGGGATTGGGCAGAAAATCGACGAGCAGCGCCAGCGCGAGCCTGAGCGACGAAAGAGACTGAGAAAAAACCTGAGGATCTGAAACTTCGAGGTCTTCGCTGATACGCGCCAGGAACGAAAGCACCAGCTCGCGGCGCTCGAGCGCCTGGCGGCGGAACGCGCGGAGATTGGAGCCCAGAAGAGCCGCATTCTGCACTTCATTGGACGCGTCAAGCACGAGGGCGCGGCCGTCCAAAACCAGAAGATCGAGATTGGCGCGGGCGATCTCGCTCTTGGCGTCGCCTGCGGACCGCTCGAAAAGGAAGCGCGCCCGGGTTTCAGCCGGGGTCATTTTCATCTGCTCGGCGAGCTTGCGAACAAGAGAGTCGCGCTTGAGCGTATAAGACTCAGGGGAAGCCTCCAAAATAATGACTTTGACCGAAGGAACCGGCGTTTCGGATGAGACGGCGCGGACGGGCGCCGGTTTTTCGGCAGGCGTCTGGGACGCTGCAAAGCGGGCGCCGTCGATGCGGTGGAAAATGGCCGTGGTGCTGAGAGCGCCGATCTGAGCGCGGATCTGCTCAGGCAGCCCGGATATATTCGCGGGAGGAACACGGCCGAAGCTGTCCGAGTAGATCGTACCCTCTTTGGCAAGAAGCTTGTCAAAATTGGTATAGATCCGCGCAAGGCTCGAGGGCTGGATATAGTCTGCGACATTGATGAGAACGGCGAAATCCTGCGGCTTCGAGAGATCCAGCGCCGTGAAAATATTGCCGGTCTCCAGATCATGGTCGATCTGGGTAAATTTCGCACGGAAAGCGGGTTTGATCCGGAATCCCTCGGCCGTCTCCTCGAAGTATTCCGTCAGACTGAAGCCGCCGCCGAGAAGCGCCTGCAGCTTGGCGATGTCCTGCGGTCCGTAGAAGATCTTATTGTCTTTGAACTTGTCGAAAATACCGCTCGCGCCTTTTTTGTCCAAGACGCTGACTTCGATGGGATAGTCGGCAGGGTTCAAGCCCGCCTTGCGGATCGAGTCGACGGCCAAAAGATAGAGCTCCACCGGCTCCTGATAGAAACCGGGGCCGGCGACCGCGATGCGTATCGTCTTGTCGGCAGAAGCTTTGCGGCTTTCGGCCAGCGCGCGCACCGTCTGGCGGAAATCGGCGTAGAGACGCGGGATCTCGAGGTCGTGACGCGCGAAAGCGCTCTGGTTCTGCGAAACTTTTTCATCGAGAAATTCCGACACGAGCGTCCACGCCTGATGAGCCTTGATCACGCGCTCCGCGATCGGATCCGTGCGCCGTATCCTCACCGGCTGAGGCAGAGAAAAAAACCATTCGATGTCGACGAACATTTTTTCCGCATCGCTGTAGCCCAATCTGGAAGCCGTCGCGGTCAACTCGCTCCAGAAGGTCCTCACCGCCGTATCGCTCAAACCGATGAAAAACGACTTCTGAGGCCCGGTGAGGCCGCCGGCGCGGTCGAGCAGAATGTTCTGCACGATCCCGACGCTTCTCTCGGGTGCCGCCAGACGAGCTGCGGCCTTGGCGGAGACGTCGTACCGGGCGCGGGACTCCAGGTATCCGCTGACGAGGCTTGCCGTTCTTAATCCGATGAATTTATTGGACAATATGATCGCCCCCGCGATGCCGATACCGGCAAAAATGCTGGTGGCGAGCAACGTGATGCCGATGAATGCGAAGACGTTGCTCTGATCGCCCACGATAGGCCGGGCACTGAAGTAGGTGTCGAGCAGCAGCGGGATCATCGACGTCAAAAAACCCGAGGCAGCGGCCAGCACGCGGATAAGCCGCTTTCTTTGCTGCCACTTCTCCATATCCAGGATAAACGAAGCCAGGGCCAGGCGCTGATGGTCATCGCCCGGAACTTCGAGATCATAGAACGCTGACGGCGTGTTGATCTTTACGGCGATAGAGCCGGAAGCAGGCACCCGTGTGAGGCTGAGACTGAAATTTTTGTCCGCATCGGCGAGCGTCAGCGGCTGGCCGTCGGCATTGCGGCTGACCACGACAGAGGGATCGGTCAAAGGCTGGCTCAGAACGAAATAATTGACGGCGCGTTTCATAAAATCACGCACTTCAGGCAGAGCGGAGCTCGGGACGAACTCCATTTTTTTAAGGATCTTTTTGACCTGGGCGGCGCCGTCCGCTGAAAGCCTGGGCCCCTCATTGAGCGCCTGAAAGTCCGAAAGAAGCTCACTGAAAGGCATGCTGGGCCGAGGCGCAGGATTGTTGGAAAGCGCCCCGAGCGCCGCGACCGAGTCCGTGATCTTTGATCGGAAACCGTCGAGGTTTTCACGCACGAGGATGAGGCCGGACGACCTAAGCCCGTAGGATATGTCGAAGCCGTTTTCATCAAAACTGAGAATGGTGAGGCCGGCGACATAGCCATCGAAATCGCGCTCGAGCGTGATCGTCTCAGGCTGGGTCAGAATCGACGTCAGCGCCTGCATCAGACGCGGCGCGACCGACTCCGGAGGACGCCCGAGACCTGAAAGCTGATTGCTGCTGATGAGCGCCAGTGCGGCCGCAAGCTTCTTTCCCCCGGTCTCCTGAAGAACGCGGGCCATGTTAAAA
>CAZJAX010000083.1:0-796 GCA_964543965.1 uncultured Planctomycetia bacterium | reverse complement strand
CGGGGGGTCGCGCCGAAAGAAAGTTCCTTCTGCAGCTCGGCATTCACTTGAGCGAGCGTGATCTGTCTGCCGGTTGCAGCGCTGACGAGCGTCATCGTAAGAATGTTGTAATGCTCGATAGCTTCAGCGATGCGGGCGCTTAAGTCTTCCCAGGAGATCTGGGTATTGGCCAGACGCGCCGCTGCAGCCCCGGATTGAAGCCGGCGGCGGGCTTGCAGATCGCTCAGCCTCGCCTCTTCGGCGCTTGCGGCGGCGTCCTGCTGAGCGGGATTGCGGACGATGCGGTGATAGAAGCCGCTGCGGTTGAGCCACCAATCTTCCTTTTCGAGCCTGCCAAGCTGGGCTTCAAAAAGCTTCTTCTCCTTGGCTCTGCCGGCAAGTTTCGAGTCTTTGCTGAGCTTGGCTCTCTGGGCTTCGGCGACCCGGTCCCAGGGATCGATGTTGTCGCTGCCGATCATAGTATCCGGACGCCAAAGCTGGGGTGTACGCGACATCTGAGGCACGCGGGGAACGGTCATGCCCATCCTTTTCTCGAATTTTATCTGGTCGTCCTCACTCATCGGAACCGTGACACCGCCCAAGCGAAGGAGCTCTTCGTTGAGCGCGCCGATCTCGATAGCCGCCGGATCCGGCTGATTTTTTACAGCGCGGTAGTAGGGATAATTGCGGTCCAGCGCGACATCGGTTGAAAATCCCATCACGTCATCATAAGTAAGATTGGGGATGCCCTGCTCGGAATAAGTTCTTTCTCTGGGAAGATACCCGGCGATGCGCGCGACGCCGCGTTTGAGAACGG
>CAZJAX010000082.1:308-9497 GCA_964543965.1 uncultured Planctomycetia bacterium | reverse complement strand
TACCAGACGGACCCATCCCGCAGCATCCCCATCCTGATCGGTTTCGCGAACAGAATCGAGAAAGATTTTTTTGAGAAGTTCATCACGGTCTCAGGCGTCGGCCCGAAGGCCGCTGTGCGCGCTCTATCCCAGCCGATTCCCGACATCGCCTCAGCGATCGACACTGCGGACTTGAAATACCTGAAATCCCTGCCGGGCATAGGAGAGCAGAGGGCCAAGGAGATCATTGCAAAGCTTCAGGGGAAGATGGGCCGCTTCGGCCTCATGAAGACCGCCTCGGCGGCTGACGGCGCCTCCGCACTTTCCCCTAAAAGCTCGGATCTCGAAAACGAATGCATCGAGGTCCTTCTCCAGCTTCAGTATAAAAAGGAAGAAGCCCGCGATATGGTACGCAAGGCGTTTTCGCGTGCAGCCGGACTTTCCAGCGTGGAAGAAGTCTTGAACGAAGTATACCGGCAGAAGAAGACCCGATGAGCTCCAAAAAGCCTTCTTTCAAAAAAGAAAAAAAAGACAACGGCCGGGAAAAGATTTCATTCGACCGGGTGGGGCGTGAAGAGCTGCTGGACGCGCAGGGAACCGACGAGTCGGACGGGATCGTCGAGATCACGCTCAGGCCTTCAAAGATCGACGAGTTCGTCGGTCAGGACAATCTCAAAGAAAATCTGAAGATCGCCATCTCAGCCGCGCGCAAGCGCAAGGAGTCCATCGAACACGTGCTTTTATCGGGTCCGCCGGGCTTGGGTAAGACCACGCTGGCGCACATCGTCGCGCACGAAATGGGAGCGAAGATCCTGGCCACGAGCGGGCCAGCCATCGAGCGCGCCGGAGATCTGATCGGGATCCTGACCAATCTTGCCGACGGCGATATCCTTTTTATCGATGAGATCCATCGTCTGTCGAAAGTTGTTGAGGAATTCATCTATCCGGCCATGGAGGACTACAAGATCGATTTTGTCGTGGATAAGGGACCCTACGCCAAAACGATCAAGTTTTCGCTCAAGCGCTTTACGCTGATCGGCGCGACTACGCGCCAAGGGCTCTTGAGTTCGCCTTTGCGCGACCGCTTCGGAATTTCATTCCATCTGGATTTTTACGAACCCGCCGACCTGACGCGCATCCTTGAGCGCTCGGCCGGTATCCTAGCGATCCCGATAGAGAAGGATGCAGCGATGGAGTTGGCGCGCCGTTCCCGCGGCACTCCGCGCATCGCCAATAAGCTTTTGAGACGCGTGCGCGACTATGCCCAGGTAAAGTCTCATGCCAAGATAACGCTCGAGACCGTCACGACGGCGCTGGACGGTCAGGGCGTGGACAGGAGCGGCTTGGACAATCTCGACCGCAAGGTGCTGAAAGCTCTCATTGAGGGCTACGGAGGCGGTCCTGTGGGGGTCGAGTCTCTCGCGGCGACGCTCAACGAAGAAGTCGATACTCTGGTCGATGTGGTAGAGCCGTACCTGCTCAAGATCGGATTCCTTAAAAGGACGTCCCGCGGCCGCGAGGCCACGCCGGCGGCGTTCGCGCATCTGGGAATCAAGAGCGCTTCTAAAGCAAAAGAACTTTTTTGATGGGAACCGGCAAGACGGCTCTGCTCTCATCTTTTTTTATCCTCTCTCTCCTGGGACCCCTTCCTGAGGCTGCCGCTGAGACTTCTGTGCGCGTGCTGGTCGCCGAGGGCCAAAAGATGCTCAAGGTGAATGTGCGCGGTGAGTATGTGGTGCGCGTTCTTCCAACGATGCAGATCGCTAAAAAGGGCAAGGGTCTCGTCAACGCCTGGTTCGTTCCCACCGAAAAGGGCGTACGGATCGGCAAGGAGGAATGGGCTTGCCGCGGAGTTCGGATCGAACCGCTCGAAGACAGGGATCTGGTCATCGGGCAGTCGCGTTTCCGAGGTTCGGTGGCGCTCTTGAAAGATAAAAATAGGCTTTTCTATGCGATCAACACGCTCGGGATTGAAAAATATCTCTACGGCGTTCTTCATCATGAGGTCGCGGCGTGGTGGCCTATGGACGCGCTGAAAGCGCAGGCGGTGGCGGCGCGCACATACGCTCTCTATCAAGTCTCTGTCTCAAAAAATGCCGAATATGATGTGAAGAGCGGTACAAGCTCGCAAGTTTACGGCGGCAGTACGACAGAGCGCTTCCGCGCCAACCGCGCGGTGAATCTGACGAAAGGCATGGTCTTGACGCATCAAGGTAAAGTGTTTCCCGGGTATTTTCACGCGACCTGCGCCGGAAAGACTGCCGCGGCCAAAGAGCTTTGGAGCATCGATGTGCCTCCGCTGGCCGGCGGCGTCCGGTGCGATTATTGCCGTATATCGCCGCACTTTAACTGGGAGGCGCGCGTGGCGACTGCCGACATCGAGGGCAAGCTCAACAAAAACGGCCGTTCCATCGGCCAGGTGTTGAAGATCGCCGTAATCACGCAGACGCCCTCGGGGCGCGCCGGGCGTCTCCGCATCTCGGGTACGAGCGGAGAAGCTGTCATCGCCGCCAAAGATTTTCGCGTCTGGATAGGCGGCGACAAGATGCGCAGCACTTTCTTCAGTCTCGAGCTGCGCGACGATATGGTCTATTTTCACGGCAAGGGCTGGGGTCACGGCGTCGGACTTTGCCAGTGGGGTACGCTCGGACAATCTCTTCTCGGAAAAACATATCAGGACATTCTAAAGTTTTATTATCCGTCCGCCGAGATCGCCAGTATTTCTGCGATCGCCTCATGAGACCCGAGTTTTTTGACTACGAACTTCCCAAGGATCTGGTCGCTCAGGAACCGCCCGGCACACGGGGCGAGTCACGCCTTCTCATCCTGGATCGCCAGTCGGGCGCGCTCAAGGACGGCCGCTTTTCAGATCTGCTGGAATTGATCCCTGCCAGCGATGTGCTCGTGCTGAACGACACGAAAGTTTTTCCCGCACGAATTCTGGGAAAAAAGATAAAAACTGAGGGCAAAGTCGACATCCTGCTCTTGTCTCCGTACGAAAAACCGCTTTCGGCCAAAGATGAGACGATGTCGATGGGTGAAGCCGAAGAACTAAAAAGCAAAGTGCTCTGGAGGTGCCTCGTTCAGCCCGCTCTGAGGGAGGGGCAGGAGATCGTGTTTCCCGGGGACGCCGCTGAAGCGGTTTTTTGGAAAAGGGATGCGGACGGTGTTCCGATCATCGAGTTTAAGAACGGCTGCGACCCGAAGGCGCTGGCGTCCCGCATCGGGCACATGCCTTTGCCGCCCTATATCAAGCGCGAAGACGCAGATGCTGACCGCGGCCGCTATCAGACGGTTTACGCTCGAAATGAGGGCGCCGTAGCCGCGCCCACAGCCGGGCTTCATTTCACCGCTGAACTGCTCGAGGCTCTTAAGAAGAAAGGTGTCGTTGTGGCGTATCTGACGCTGCATGTGGGCTACGGCACGTTCAAGCCGGTGGAGGATCCGGAGACGCACCGCATGCATTCCGAGCACTTCGAGATTTCTGCGGCAACGGCCGATGCGATCAATCTGGCAAAAGCTGAGCGCCGTAAAGTCTGGGCGGTCGGCACCACGGCGGTGCGGACGCTTGAGACCTGCGTGCTCAACCGTAAAGTGATCCCGGGAAAAGGGGAGACCGATATCTTTATCCGGGAGCCCTTCGAATTTGAGGTAGTGGACCGGCTCGTCACCAACTTTCATCTTCCAAAAACGACCCTGCTGCTTCTCGTCAGCGCGATGACCGGCGGCAAGCTGCTGAAGGAAGCTTACGAGCACGCCGTGCGCGAAAAATACCGCTTTTATAGTTATGGCGATGCCATGCTAGTGCTGTAGGCGGGTGCCCTGCCCGCCCCACTGTCTGACCGGAAGGCGGAAGCAGGCAGACGATGTTGATTTTATAGGGTTTGTGGTAATATCATCCGTCATGATAAAAAAATACCTTCCTTTTTTTACGCTTCAGATCCTCGCGAATCTGCTTTGGGCTTTTTGGGCTCTGCCCGCGATCGGCGAGGCCGGCTCGCTTCAAGAGACGCTCAAGTGGCTGGGCGTCCAGATCCTTTTTCCGATATTTTTCTGCCTGCTTCTGACCAGCCGCCGAAAATCTGCCCACGTCCTGATGGTGATCTATGGAGCGCTCACCGGACTTTACGCTTTGGGTATGACCGGATGGGCGCTGATCGGGGAAGGCACCCCATTCTCCGTGTATGCGGTTTGTGCGATATTTTTCGTGGTTTCTTTCGGCATCGTCTTTCAGTCGCTGAAAGACCTAAACGTGGGACAAAAAGCGAGGCGTTATGACGAAATTAAGGACTAACGAAGACCGGCTTGTACGCGTCGCTGTACAGGGCAAGCCGGCCAATCCATTACGTTTCGGAGAGTTTGAAATGGATTCCGAGGGCCGGGGCCATTCGCTGCCCAGCGTCGGAGGCATCGTTTACAACGTGAAGTGCGGGGATACCGCTTTTCATTGGCGCGGCGATCATATCGAGCCGGGTGTCTCGATAGTTCTCGATGAGGAGAAGCGCTCCAGCAAGCAAAACATGGCTTTGCAGTTCCTGGCATGCATCGGCAATGAGGCGGTCGTCGTCTCAGGAGCGGCAAAAGGTGCCAAGGGCGTCGTCACCGGGCATCACGGCGGCGTCGAGCACATGATCGTCGACTTCGACCCGAAGACGCTCGATAAGCTTACTTACGATGATAAGATCTTGATCCGAGCATTCGGTCAGGGCTTGAAGATTCTCGATCTGCCCGAAGTGTTCGTCTACAACCTTGACCCGAAAGTGATCGCGCCCTGGGGCGTGAAAATATCGGGCTCCAGGCTCCATGTCCCCGTCGCCATGACCGTGCCTTCTTCCATCATGGGATCAGGTCTCGGGCACGGTGATCCGGCGACCGGAGACTATGACATCACAACGCAGGATCCCAAAGCGGTGAAGCGATATGGCCTGGATCGTCTGCGTTTCGGCGATTTCGTCGCCATTCTTGACGCGGACAACACTTACGGCCGCCATTATTTCGAAGGCGCCGTCACGATAGGTGTGATCTCTCACTCGGACAGCTTTCTTTCCGGCCACGGCCCCGGCGTCTCGACGCTTTTTTCATCGAAGACCGGAGCCATTGTGCCGAAGATATCCAAAGAGGCCAACCTCGCCAAGGTTTTGAAAATTGGAAGGTTTCGGAAGTAACCCGCGATCTTCAAAATGCCCGATAAAATTTTCAGGATCGAAAAAAAGGACCCGAAGACTGCCGCTCGGACCGGCGTGCTTACGACGGCTCACGGCAGTATCCGCACCCCCGTCTTCATGCCGGTCGGAACTCAGGCGACGGTAAAGACCATCTCCAACGACGAGCTTCTCGGCGCCGGGGCGCAGATCATTCTATCCAATAGCTATCACCTGTACCTTCGTCCCGGAGAATCCGTCATGAAGGAAGCCGGCGGTCTGCACAAATTCATGAATTGGGAAAAGCCCATCCTTACGGATTCAGGCGGATTCCAGATATTCAGCCTCGCGAAGCTGAACAAGATCGGCGAGGAGGGCGTTGCCTTCCAGTCGCACAGCGACGGCTCTAAGCATTTTCTCCGGCCTGAAGACGTGATCCGCATTGAGCACGCGCTCGGCAGCGACATCATCATGCCTCTGGACGAGTGCGTCAAATATCCGAGCGAGCACGATTATGTAAAGCGGTCGCTGCGGATCACGCACGATTGGGCGCGCCGAAGCAAGATCGCTTGGGAGGCCTCCGGAAGAAAAAATGATTACGGCCTCGACAGCATTCTTTTCGGGATCGTCCAGGGCGGGACCTACAAGGATCTCCGGCGGGAATCCGCCAAGGCGCTTGTGGATATCGATTTTCCGGGCTACTCGATCGGAGGTTTGAGCGTAGGAGAGCCTAGCCAGGCCATGTATGAGACGCTGGCGGCCACGCTGCCGCTTCTGCCGGAGGAAAAGCCCCATTACTTGATGGGCGTGGGCCTGCCTCTGGATCTATTTGAAGCGGTCTCTCAGGGAGTGGATATGTTCGACTGCGTGGTGCCGACGCGTAACGGGCGGAATGCGACGGTTTTCACCCGCAAAGGAAAGCTTTTGCTCAGGGGAGCTTCCTACATCCGCGATTTTGGTCCCATCGAGGAGGGCTGCCCCTGCTACACCTGTAAAAAGCACACGCGAGCCTATCTCCGCCACCTTTTTAACTCAGATGAATACTTAGCAGGCCGATTAGCTTCTTTACATAACTTAACATTTTTTATACAATTGCTCGAGTCCATGAGGCGCGCGATAGAAGAAGGGCGTTTCAGCGAATATCGCCGGGATTTTGAGCGGGATTACCGCGAAGAAAGCGTACTCAAACCAGTTTAAAATTTGGAGATACAGCATGCAGGGAGAACCGCCCGTCTTTTTACAGCCTCAGTTCGTAATGCTCATCGCGATGATCGCTTTCATGTATTTTGCGGTCATCCGTCCGCAGATGAAAGCTAAGAAGGATCACGCCGCTTTGCTCGCAAAACTCGACAAGAACGATGAGATCATTACGGCCGGCGGCGTACACGCGACGGTCGTATCGGTCGGCGAAAAGACGGTGATGCTGCGTATAGCCGACAACGTCAAGATCGAGATCGAGAAGTCGTCCATCGCTTCCGTAACCAAGTCCAGACAGTCTTAAAGGAAAAGGTTCCATGACACAGAAAAGCTTAGCCTGGCGTTTTCCGCTTATCGCGGTTGTGATCGCAGTTTGCTTCATGTACGCGTGGCCGCCTTTTGGATCCGCCGAAAAGCCGGGGAAGATCAAGCTGGGTCTCGATCTGCAGGGGGGTATGCACCTGGCGCTTCGCGTCGACACCTCCAAGCTTTCCGACAAGGCCAAGGTCGATGCGACCGACAGGGCGATGGAGGTCTTGAGAAACCGCATCGACCAGTTCGGAGTGGCGGAGCCTTCGATCCAGCGCGAGGGCAGCGATAGGATCGTGATCCAGCTTCCGGGCGTGACAGACCGTGAAAGAGCTCTGGCTCTGCTCGGAAAGACGGCGCTGCTGGAGTTTATGCTGGTAGATGACGACCCGACGCGTCTCAAGGATGCGATCGCAGGAAATGTCCCGGACGGTTATATTCTGGCCAAAGAAGATGACGGACGCGATATCCTCCTGGAAGACAAGATCCTCATGACAGGAAAATACCTTGTGAATGCAGCCGTCGATTTCGGCGGTAATTTCAACGAGCCCATCGTCAACTTTGAGCTCAACGCCGAAGGCGGCAAGATCTTCTCCCAGATCACAGGCGCAAACGTCAACCGAAGGCTGGCCATCGTGCTGGACGGCAAGGTGCAGTCAGCGCCCAACATTGAAAGCCAGATCAATGACCGCGGCATCATTACCGGCCGCTTCAGTTTTGATCAGGCCAATGATCTAGCCATCGTCTTAAGGGCGGGCGCGCTTCCAGCTCC
Source organism: uncultured Planctomycetia bacterium (assembly GCA_964543965.1). Lineage (GTDB taxonomy): Bacteria > Omnitrophota > Gorgyraeia > 2-02-FULL-51-18 > 2-02-FULL-51-18 > CAMDWQ01. The sequence goes on along the minus strand of CAZJAX010000082.1, from coordinate 2,099 downwards.
AATCATCGTCGAAGAAGAGCGCAGCGTCGGTCCCAGTCTCGGAAAGGACTCTGTGGAGCAGGGTGTGGGAGCGTCGGTCATCGGCTTTGCAGCCGTTGTGGGTTTTATGGTCGTGTACTATCTTTTCGGGGGTATCATCGCGAGTCTCGCTCTGCTTTTGAATATCCTGATCATTCTCGCGTCTCTGGCATATTTCAAGGCTACGCTTACGCTGCCAGGCATCGCGGGCACTGTGCTCACCATCGGTATGGCCGTCGACGCCAACGTGCTTATTTTTGAGCGTATCCGTGAAGAGCTGGCTCTCAAAAAGCCGATGGCAGCCGCGCTGAAGGCGGGCTACGAGAAGGCCTTTGTCACTATTTTCGACGCGAACCTGACCACGCTCATCACTGCAGCCATTCTTTATTATATGGGAAGCGGGCCCATCAAGGGCTTTGCTTTGACCCTGGCGATCGGTCTGATGGCGAGCATGTTCACGGCGGTGTTCGTGACAAGGGCTTTCTTCGATCTCCTGCTTTTCAAGGGGGGCATGAAAAATCTAAGGATGCTGGATATTTTTAACCACCTGCCGGCGATCAATTTTTTAAAAGTGCGCAAGATATGCTACGGCCTATCGCTGGCCGTTATCGTGGTGGGCATCTTTTCGATGATCCAGCGCGGAGAAAAGCTTTTCGGCGTCGAGTTTTCGGGAGGCACGATGCAGGAATACCGCTTCAATCAGCCTGTATCTGTCGAAGACATCCGCCGATCTTTGGCTGAGGCCGGTCACGGCACGGCGACGATACAGAAAGCGGGCGAGCGGAACGAGATATTTATCCGTTCATCGCAGGGCTCTGAAACGGTGATCCAGGAAAAGATCAAAAAGGACATGCCGAAGAACTCCTTTGAAGTGCTCCGCATCGAGAGTGTGGGGCCGGTCATCGGGCACGAGTTAAGAACCAAGGCCGTCTGGGCGCTCATACTTTCTCTTTTGGGCATCTGGATATATGTGGTCTGGCGCTTTGATTTCAAGTACGCATTCGGAGCATCGCTGGCGCTGCTTCATGACGGCCTTGTCGCGCTGGGTTTTGTGGCTTTGACCGGAAGAGAGCTCTCGATCCCGGTGCTGGCGGCCGTGCTGACTATCCTCGGTTTTTCCGTAAATGACACCATCGTGATTTTTGACCGTATCCGTGAACGGCGCCGCTTGGGTTCTAAGGAATCGTTCGAAGAGACCGTCAACACCAGCATCAATGTGACGATGTCTCGTACGATCCTCACGACGCTTACTGTTTTCATGGTGATCACGTCTTTGTTTTTCAAAGGCGGCGAAGTCATCAATGATTTCGCGTTTACGATGCTTGTCGGCGTGATCAGCGGTACCTATTCGACTATCTATATCGCCGCGCCCGTTCTTATCGACTGGCCCGGATCGAAAAAGAAATAGCGTTGGAGCGTCCTTCTAGAAACTGGGCGGTCCACCCGGCCGTAGAAGACGCATCGCGTATAGCCCGGGAGACAAAGATCCATCCGGTCGTCGCGGCGATCCTGCATCGCCGCGGCCTCTCGGATCCCTCCGAGATCAACCGTTTCTTAAACCCCTCGTTTGACCTGCTCGAAGATCCCTTTGTGTTCGAAGACATGCGAAAGGCCGTGGATCGTATCCGAAGAGCAGTTTCCTCAAAGGAAAAGATCCTGATCTACGGAGACTATGACGTGGACGGGATCACCGGAAGCGCCATTCTTTACCCTGTTCTTAAAAAGCTCGGCGCCGAAGTCGAAGCGCATATTCCGCACCGCATCAACGACGGC
>CAZJAX010000082.1:0-298 GCA_964543965.1 uncultured Planctomycetia bacterium | reverse complement strand
TCGTGCGACGCTAGAGACGCTCTTGAAGCAGAAATTCACGCTTGTGATCACGGTGGATAACGGCATCACCGGCGCTGACCATGTGCGCTATCTCAACGAGAAGGGCGCCGATGTCATCATCGTCGACCACCATACGCCGAAAGACGAGATCCCCGAGGCTTACGCCATCGTCAGTGCCGTGCGAGGCGGGAAAGGTGATCCGAATCTTGCGGCCTGCGGCCTGGCGTTCAAGCTGGCTTGGGCGCTGACCGGCAGCTTTGAGGACGTCAAAGAGCATCTGGATCTTGTCGTCGTAGGC
>CAZJAX010000081.1:1761-9560 GCA_964543965.1 uncultured Planctomycetia bacterium | reverse complement strand
GGACAGCTTGAAGCCAGATTTACAGCCGGCGGCGTCATTGATTGGGCTTCCATCGATCTGGCCCGTTTTACCGGCAACCCCGCTCTTTTGACCCCGGGATCTGCCGTCCTTTCGCCCGGCACCAAACCCCGCTTCGAGTCCCGCCGGGGGAAGGTCATCAAGATCTTCGACGAACTTAAGGCCGGATCGATCTTGATCCCGGTCCCTGGCGAGGACGGCAGCTTGCAGATAGCCGACGGCGTGACCATGACTCAGCTTGCGGATGCATTGCAAAACGATCCGCAGAAGACCGCGCTTTTCTTCGAGAACTGGAATTCCGCGCACCGCGGCCTGGGCGACGTGATGACCCAGCTGGCCGCCTTATTGCCGAAGCCCGTCGCCGACGCATGCGAGCCTGCAGATTTCATGCACGCGTTCCGTGAAGGCAGGAAGGCCGGCAAAGACCTGGCCGCGATCGCTTATGATCTCGAGATGCAGACCGGCATCGAGCCGACCCTCAAGCTTCTTACGGCTGCAGGTCTTTATATCCCCCCTGCGACGGATAAGGACGAGCCGAAGCTCGCCCCCGGTTTCACGATCACTAAGCTGATCGATGCGCTCGCGTCCGACCCGCGGAAGCTTGCCGTCTTTTTTGAATTGCACAACGAGGCCAATAAGGGCCTGGGAGCTCTGATGATGCAGGCGGCGCAGGCTTTGCCCAAACCGATCGCGGACATCGCTCATCCTATAGATTTTCTGGGTGCCGTGCAGTCCTCCAGGAACGCGGACGGCAACGCTGCAGAGGTCGAGCGCAGCGTGTTCAGGCGTCTGGCGCAGAGCGAGCTGGCCGCCGCCGGTATCCTGGCGGAGGAAAACGGCCGGTATGTGATCCAGGGGCAGCCCGCTCTTTTTACCGTGATGGCGGCTCTTGCCTCCGACCCGCGTCTTCTTGCGGGATTCTTTGAAACCTATCCCTCCAATGCGGGCGTGACCCCCTTGATGGTCCAGACGGCGCAGGGTCTTCCGGAAGCCGATGCCAAAAAGATCTCCCCCTTCGAGTTCATGCTGATCGTGCGTAAAGCCCACGCAGCCGGCAAAGGCGCTGCCGAGATCATCCCGCTCGTCTCCGCCGAAATGATCGAGCCGGCTGTGAACGCTGACCTGACAGACGGCGGGGTGCTGACGGCTTCTGCCGATGATGAGCGAGCCGTCCAGATCGGGGAGAGCGCGACGATGGCCGGGCTCCTAGCGGCGCTGGGTTCCGACCCCCGAAAACTCGAAGTTTTTTTCGAAGGGCATGATGACCACGTCGGTATCGGCGGTTTGATGGCGCAGACGGCGCTGGCGCTGCCGCCCGAAGCCGCCGTTCAGCATCCTCAGGAATTCATGATCTTTGCTTCGCGCGGACACCGTGCGGGTAAAACGACCGCCGCGATTATCGCGGAGATCATCGACTACCGAGCTCGCGAGAAGGCGTTTGCGCCTGTCCGCGCCATGTTCTTGAGCGCGGGCGTCATGGATGCGACGGATCAAGGCATCGATTTCGTCCGGGATACTTCGGTGCAGGCGATGGTTGCGGCTGTAGGGGCTGACCGCACCCATTTGACCGCATGCTTCAAATACCGCGGTTTTCCGGACAGCCTTTCCGCCGCCCTGGCGGATCTTGCGGTCTCTGCGGCTCAAGGCAAGACATCGATCGCTCCAGTGCATCCGCGTTTGATCCTTTTGGCCGCGACGATGGCGCGCAGATCGGAAGCGGCGATATCCGACGCAAAGGTCTTAGAGATCATCCAGGCGCTTTTACCTGCGAACGCCTCGATTTCCGGCTTATCCGCCGTCTTCGATAATGATTTTTCGAGGATCGCCGGATTCTTCAAGGCTTTTCGCGGCGACCAGCGCATCGGCAGTTTGATCGCAGCCGTGATGCGCGCGATCCTGGCGGATACTCCGGATTCGAAAGTGAGCCCCGAATTGCTGCAAAGAGCCGTCGCTCAGATCCTCTCGCGGACCCCGGCAAGCGGGCTCGATCTGCAAAAGATCAAAGAGCAGGTCTTGCAGCAGCATGATCTCGAAGCGGCGCAGCGCCGCGCGGCGGAAGAAATGCGTGTGAAGCTAGAAGCGGCCGGCAATTTGATCGCTCCCGGCTCTGCTATTCCGGCGCTCCCTCTGCCGGACGCGAAGATCTCGGATCTTTTGGCCGCCGCCCGCTCCGATGAGGCGGAGCTTATCAATGCCTTGCTGGTTTTCGGTTTCAACATGGATGAGAGCGTCTATCTTGCAGCCGCACTCACGCGGGCTCCTGATCCATCGATCAATCTCTCGCGGGTCTTTTCAATGATCGGGATGATCCAGCAGACCGGCCACGATCTCGTGACCCTTGATCCGGACGTGTTCTACGACCTTATCAATCCCACGAGGCAGCCCGCCCCTGCTGCTGAGCCGCTTCCGGCGCTTCCAGCCAATCCGAGCTTGAGCGAGATCCTCGACCTGACTCAAGGCGACCCGGCGCGCCTGCTGGCCTTTTATCAGCTGAATTTGACCCGTGCGGCCGGAACGCCTGTTCCGGATCCGGGTCTCCCGCAGGCGGCAGCTGACCTGACCTCAGCTCTCGCGGTCGCCGCTGCGACCGACAGCAGCTCGCCTGAAGCCAAGCTTGTAGCGCGCCTTGATTACGAAGATATTCTGCATTATTTGACGGCGGGTTATCAGCCCGGCGCAGTTTTTGATTTAGCTGCCGCGATCGATGCGATGAAAAAGGACGTATTGGGTCCGAGCACTCAGGCGGCGAGACTGGCATCGCAGAGATCCTTATCCGAGGCTATTGCCGTCGGCATTGTCGCGGCGACGCCGGAGGATCTTAAGCTTTTGGCATCCGCCGATTTTGGCGTCACAGCGCGCTTTTACTCTGTCACTCCCGCGGCTGATTGGCAGAAGGGCGATGAGGCTGCGGCCTTCTATTTGGGACAATTGCGGAAATCAGCCTCGGCTCCTCACCAAGCTGAAGCGATCATAGGCGCCGGAAAAAAAGGCCGCACATTGCAGGCGGCCGCGAGCCTGGCGATCGCGGACGCGCGGGATCTCATTCTGCTGAACAAGATCAGATCTGTTCTCGAGGCGCTCGATGCGCGCGATCTCGAGGAGACCAGGAGGCTCTGGGACCAAACGAGCTTTTTGATAAAAAGAGAGCCTTTGGCCCCCGCTGAAATTTTGGATCGGCTCGACGAATGGTTCGACGGCCGAGGTTCCGGCATGCCCGACGGAAATGCGATGCGCGCTTTCCGCGGGATCTCGGCCGCGCAAGCCGGAGCCGTCAAATCGTCCTCAGCCATGGTTCTCGAAGAAGCGATGATCGCTAAGATCAACGCGGGCCCCCAAAAGGATCTCTTCTGGAAGATCGCCGCCAAAGCGCAGGAGCAGGGGATGAAGCTCAGAGTCATCGGCAGGAGCGGTGAAGGCATCGATCCCCGCGTTCGCTTCGAAATCTATCCTGACCGAAAGTCGGCGGTAACCGCCCTGACCAAATCGGGTATTCCGCCTGAAAGCATCGCATTTGCTTTCGGAGCCGCCGCCCAGGATACCCCGCAAGCGGTGTCTACGCGGATCCGAGAGGAAGATCTCACAAAGTTCCGCTTCATGCTCGTTTCAGAAGATGGTTACCGAGACCCCGTACTCTTTTTTGCCGGATTCTTTGTCGGGGAGAATGTCGGCCTCGGGTTTAAAGACGAAAGCTTTTTAAAGAGTGTAGGCTCGGCGCTTGGGATTGCGATCCGCTGGCTTAGGTCATTGGATATAGACCGCGCGCTGAGATCGGCGGCCCGCTTGGCGAGGACCCTTGCAGAATCTGCATAATGTATCGATTAATAAATTTTAAATATATTAATAAACAAAAAAATAAGAAAATATCAGGCTATCGTTTCTGTTTTCCTCTTGAAATTAAAAAAATTGAACGGTATACTTCACGCATACAAAATAAACCGAGTGGGATCGGTTAATTCTATCTATGATCCAATGGGAAGAGGGTGATCTTTTTTTTAGTCCTTTTTCTATAGTAGATAGTATAACTATTTCATATCTAATAGATTAAGTTAGCAACTAAAGGGAATAGGCTTGAACGATAGCATAACCCCCGAAAGCAAAGATAAAATTCAGGCGCCGTTCCGCTCCTCCTATGGAATGCGGCTGCGCACTATTTCCGCTTTTCTTGTCCTCACGTTTTGCTCGCAGGACCTTTTGCTTGCACAGAACGCAGCGCCCGCATGGTCACAGATCTCAGACACACAAAGCCAAAATGACGGCCGGGCAGCCTCAAGGCTGAGCGGCATCACGATCCCTGAAGGTGCCGGCATTTCAAGAAAGGCTGTCATGCAGGGGGCGGAAGATGTCATTATCAACATTCAAGACGCTCACGCCAAGATCGGCGCTCAGGAATCCATTTCAAAGATCCTCGACAACCTGGTGAAGAATTACAACCTCAGCCTGATCGCTCTGGAGGGCGGCTACGATTTCGTCGACACTTCGATCATCAAGAGCTTCCCGATCGAAGAGGTTCGGCGTGCCGCTGCCACGTCGCTGATGAAGGAAGGCAAGATATCGGCCGGTGAGTTCTATTCAATGGTATCCGAGGAAAAGGTTTCGCTCTACGGCGTCGACGACCCGGCGCTTTATGATGAAAATCTCGCGGTGTTCAAGTCTTTGATCGAAAAGAAATCCGCGGTCAGAAAGGAGCTCAAGGGTCTCAAGAAGGCGGTTCAGGAGCTGGAAGGCAGAGTCTATTCTCCCGAGCTCATCGAGCTTACCAATCACAAGCTTCTGCATAAGAACGGTTCGATCAAGTTCACCGAATATTGGAACTATTTCACTAAGGTCGCTAAGGAAAAGGGCGCGGATTTCCTCCGCTATCCGAATCTTAAGAAACTTTCGGAGACGGTCGAACTCGAAAAGGAGATCGATTTCAAGAAGGCCGGCGCTGAACGGGATGCGCTGATCGCCGAGCTCAACGGAAAGCTTTCCAAAAACGATATAGAGAAGCTCGTTCTTGAAGCTCTGCAGTACAAGCAAGGAAAGCTTTCGGCGGGCAAGTTCCACCTCTTGCTGGCCGAATTATCCCAGAAAGCTTCTATCAATCCCCTCGAATACAAAAACATCATCCTCTACTCGCAATACGTCGTCATGTATGAAGGGATCGATCTGATCGCGATCTTTGAAGAATCAGAAAACTTTGAAAACGACGTTAGGGAAAAATTATTTACCGATAAGGACGAAAGAGCGCTGGCAGGCGTCTCGCGCTGCATCAATATCCTGAGCCAGCTGCTGGACACGGCGCTTACGGCGAAGGACTATGAATTCTTCATTAAGAACCGGACCTCTTGCCAGATCGCCGAGATCAAAGCGGAGCTTCAGCGCTTAGCCGAGAAGCACAAGGTGCCTTTCGAGACTTACACTGATTTCGACGTGCTCCAGAGATCCATTCCCGATGCTTTGAAGTTTTATGAGTTGGCCTCCAAGCGCAACCAGGCTTTGGTCAACAACACGATGAAGCGGATGAAAAAGGAAGGCGTCCATGTCGCGGCGCTCATTACCGGCGGTTTCCACTCTGAGGGTATTTCGACTCTGATGGACAAGGAAAAGCTTTCTTATCTGATCGTGATGCCGAAGTTCGACGAAAAGAGCGCGGACAGACCTTACATCGCGATCTTGACCCAAAAGCCCAGAGAGTACGAGGAGCAGTTCAAGGATTCGGATTTCTATCTTTCGTACAAACTGCTGAACATGCTGAGCAACGACAAGCTTTCTCAGGAAGAAGCGATGAACCAGCTGCGGAGCCTTTTGAAAGCGTATAAATCGGTTTTTCATGAAAACAGGCTGCCGGCCGGTATTGTCGGACAGATCTCTCAGCGTTATAAGACGCGCTATGAAGAGCTTAAGGGACGGGGCATAGTGCCCGTGCTTGACCCGACGACTTTCGGCAGGCTTTTGGTGGATGCCTATACGATTCGCGAGGCAGGCGAGGATGTCGTAAAATTTGACGGCCAAAGCGAAGGACGTGATGGGGCGCCGCAGATTCCTTCTACGGCGGTCTATGCGGACGCTGAGGCTTTTTTCCGCGATGCCGAAAAAGCGCTGGGTTCGCGTTTATCGGCGCAGTCCTTGCAGCAGTTTGCGCAGCGGAGAAACGTGTCCAAGCAAGTCTTTGAGGCCGCTGCCTTGAAGCTCAGGGACGGCGCGAGACTTTCGTGGGCAGACAAGCTTCCTTATAAGATAGAGATGGGCGAGTTGACGGATATCGAGCCCGGGGTGCAGGCGTACCGCAGCATCTCGATCGTAGGCAGCGAGGAGTTCGACCCCTACCAGAGAGATGGCGCGAGCGCTGTGATGATGGATCCCGCCAGGACATCCACGCCGCTTTACAGAAAGAACACCGCTGATTTCCCGAGGCCTTCTCAGGTCAGCGTGACCGGCGAACTTTATTTCTACGACCTGTCGATGACCGGAGTCATACAGGAGTATAGCGAAGGCGTCAGGAAGCGCAATTTTCGCGACGACGACCTTGTTTTCAGCGACACCAATGCAGGGCGCACGCTAAAAGGTTATCTTGAAAAGCTGCAGACTCAGCGGGAACTGGCTGTCGGCGGAGAAAGATTCTCATCCAGAAATATCATCGCAGGATTTCCCGGAACCCAGCAGCACTTGTTCCTGGGAAATCATATCCATGTAGAGCCGTTCGAAGAGAGCCCCGGCGTTTGGAAGCCGAAAATCATCGCTAAATTCGGAAAACTCAAAGGGGAGTTGGAAGACGACGAGCTGCAGCAAAAGGGCGCGCAGGGCATCCATACCGAGACGCCTTTCAAGAGACTGAACGGCAATTTTTGGATCCTGAGCTTTGATCCGGACAAGCGGACTGTTTTTAAGATAAAAATGAAGGACGGCGAACCCGCCAAGCCTTTGCCGATGATGAACGGTATCGGAGGCTTGCCGCTGATCATTGACGGAAGAAGCGTTTTACAAACGACGATAAAATTCACGGGCCAGCCGTCGCAAGGCAACGAGGCGGATTGGATCGATGCCGGTCTTAATAAGAGACAGGCTTTTACGATAGCCGGCTACGATGATCAGGGCAGGCTCTTTATTTTTCAGACCGGCCAAAAGGCGAGCACGTCCGGATATGACCGGCTGAAGGCTGAAGCTTCGATCGAGCAGCTGACGGATTTTCTGGTCCACGTCGTAAAAGCAAGATCCGCGGTGGTTCTGGGCACCAGCGGAGACACTGCGCGATATGACGCCAGCGCAAGCGAGCCCTACGTTTATTATTACGGGAGGCCGGAGTCAAGGTTTCAGCAGAAGGTCGAAGTCCGCCGCCAAGGCCAAAGCCCCGGTGAAGGGGAGCGTCAGGTCGGGCATGCCATATTCATCTATCGCCGGCCGGAAGGCGCGCGTCTGGCGTTTAATCATGAAACCTACCAAGCCGAAGTCGATGCCGCAGCCAAGGATCTTCGCGAGGGTCGCGCCAGCTTGTATGCTCCTTACGGAATCAAGCAGAGGTTTAATCCGGCGCTGTACCTGAATTCGGACGAGTATCTGAGAATGACTTACAACGGCGGCATTTTAGGGACTGCCCGTCTAGTATTGGCCAACGACAAAAAAATCTCAGCAAACAATGGCACTTCAGATTTTACGGTTCTGAAGGAACGTTCTTATCTTGAATTTGACTGTAAGGGCTTCAAGCGATGCGGCTTGGCAGTGAGCGTTAATATGCCCAAGTTTATAGTGCCGGAAGACGGCAATGGCGAGGACATGGAGTGGGGTGGCCTCAAGGAGATGGA
>CAZJAX010000081.1:0-1751 GCA_964543965.1 uncultured Planctomycetia bacterium | reverse complement strand
ACGGCGGCATCATCCCTGTCTCGGGCGTGGAGCCTGATACGGTGCGCCATGATCTGCCGGGCTTCATGTGGGCGCTGAAAAACCGCATCGCGTCCATCCCGGATTGGCTCAATAAGCCGGTCGTCTTGGTCTCGGACGGCGGATTAAAGACAAGGCCCGCCAACGAAGGGCTTTTGTACGGTTATACCGGTTTGTGGACTCTCCCGGGATCGCGCTATCGCACGCTGCGTGAAACGGGACTGATCAACACTTTGGCGGTCATGCGCCTTCTGCCGGACGGACTTCAGAGGTTCGTCGGATGGTCGGCCAGCGACGGATTTCTGTTCCTCGGCGCGGCAAAGATCGGCCAGGCCAGTCTCGGCGACAAAGAGGCGATGAAAAGCAAGCTCAAGGACGCCAGTATTGTTAAAGGCGCCGTAAGCGTCAGTCTGCTGCAAAGTGAAGACATGGATCTGCTTAAGACCCTGCCTCAGGACCGGGACTGGTCTCAGGCGGAGGTTGAAAAGGCGCTGGGTCAACGGTGGAAAAGAATAGCCGATATCATCGCCCGTGAAGCCTTGACGCAGTTCGGAACTCTGGCCGCCGATCCTCAAGGCCGCATGACCAATTTCATGGAAAAGGAAAAGAACCTGGGTAAGCTCGTCCAGTTGTTTTACAGCGAGGACAGAAAAGGCAACAGCATATTCAAGAATCCGTTCCTGGAATTTCCGACAAAAGAATTTTCTCAGGCGCTCCGTCAGGCTCTAGAAAGTACGCCGGCGTCGACCGCTGGCTACGGAACTTTAGCCGAGCTGCCCGTGAGCTACATGCAAACGGTGTATCAGTCCCGCACGGTCGATGAAGCCGCCTGGAGAGCTATTTCCCACGCCGGAATCAGCGACGCAGACTGGTCGGCGCTGAAGAAGGCGGTGGATGACCTTTTCGTCAGAGAGGCGAAGTTTGGCAGAGGACAAGTCTATATCATCGATCTAGGCCGCGGCAGCCAGTGGGAAGATCTGGGCAATCTTTCAGAGTGGTATCAATTCCTGGCTTCGGTGTCAGGCAATAGGGCTATCCGCCGCTCTCTGGGGATCCCGGCCGATATCGCGCGCGCGGATTCCGTCGAAGGCAATGTAGAGGTTGAATCGGGCGGCTACGCGGAACGCGTCGTCAATCAGGGTAAGGGCAAGCTTATCGTCAAAAAAGGAGCTGTCGCCGTCGCTTCTATAGTGAATATTCCGGAAGGCAAGACCCTGACCCTGAAGGCGGGTACCGTTCTAAAGGAAAGCGATCTCAGGGGTCTTGATTTGGACCGTGTTCAGATCGATGAGGGATCCATGGTGGAGCGAATTTTCCGCTTTGACGGTTTTGAAGATTTGGCGGTCCGCAGAGACGAGCGTGTCGCTGTCCTAAAAATACGCGGGCCGGACGGCATCGAGCGCCCCAGACTGATCCGCAATATTATTTCATTGCCGTTCAAAGGAGAAAATATACAAACTTTTGCCGCGGATGTCCGCGCATGGCAGGCGCTTCAAGCTCTCCACCCCGAATATCTGGGCGGATTGAGTTATGAGCAGGTCAAAGACAAAGACTTTTTCAGCGTCGCAGATCCCAATTTACAGAATTACGCTCCCAAAGATTCGCAAGATAAAGTGGACTATCTGTGGCTAGACCAGAAAGTGCACAGCCTTCAGGATGAGATCACAAGAGAGCTCTTCGGCGCCCGCCTAGCCATCTTCAACCCCCGCGAAACCGCCCAGCTAGCGGCCATG
>CAZJAX010000080.1:5705-9742 GCA_964543965.1 uncultured Planctomycetia bacterium | reverse complement strand
ATTTAACCACTAGGACATTTTATCCGGGAGTCAAAGAGTTCGCTGAAGACGCTTTGGACGACGGCCCTTTTGTGGTCGTCACGGGTGACCCTCAAAAAACAGTCGCCGCACAATTTATAGAGCCGCTAAAAAATAGCAAAATAGGCAATTTGGTCACATTACCGCTTTTAGGCTTGGAATACTGCTCGGGCGATCAAGGCTTTGAAAGGCAAGCGCTGGTGGAGGGTATCACCAGAGCTGAATTTGAAAAAATTGAGGCGTTGATGAGAGAAGTGTTTGTGTCCTACGAAACTCGCCTCAATGAGCGTGTCGCTGGCCTGACCGCAGGTGCTTTCGGAAAGATAGCCCCTCTTTTTGAAGCCAGAGAAACAGCAGAGGTCGACGGGCAAAAAAGATACGCGATGGCTTTTTTGCCGTTGGGAAAAGTAGATGATCCCGCGACTAAAGAAAAGGTAAAAAAAGATTCAGGGGACAGCGCATCGATTCAAAGCCTGCTTTTCGCGCTTACCGAAGATATCAATCGCAAGCTGACGGCAGAAAAGCTGCCGCCGAACACCGTAAAGGGCGGGTCGACTACGCTTGACTACAACCCCTCCGACAAAGGAAGAGCCCTTATCAGCGCCATGGGAAAAATGGGCCTGGATCCTGACGAAAATTATTTTGTATTTTTGGGAGACAACGCAGCCGATCCCCTGGGAAATGATTGGATGGCGGTCGGTACTCCCGGCGCGGCGTTGATCGCCGTCATGGTAGGCTCTAAAAGGCCTGATTTAAAAAGTTTACCGCCCGGACACCACGTGATCTATGCGCCTAAAGGGGACGGGGAATTAAGAACCGCTGAATTCGGAAAAGAGATCGTTCGTGTGCGCCGCGTGGCGAAGGCGTATGGGCCTCAGACGGCTGCCGCCCGCATGGCCTCGGCCAAGTTCGAAACCTTGTCAGACTGGGCGCCCCAGTATTTCATCCGCAAAAGCATTGAGACGGCAGATGAGTTGGTAAAGGAAATAAAGAGAAATCCGCGCGTTGGCGAGTTTTTGATCATGCCCAGCGGACGCGTGGTAGAGAGTTTCGAACTCTATGGCGCCAAAGATGCGGTTGAATTTCTTCAAAACCCTGATCTTGGCCTCGGGGAGGGCCCCTGGTCATTGACCAGCGAGAAAAAAACAGGAGTTCAGCAATACGCGATGGCGGTTCGCCCTGTCCAGGGTGCGCGTCTATCCATTCAAGAAACTATCTCAGCATCCAGCAAGGTTACGGCTGTCCTGGAAAAACTCCCGTTCCCCGGCGACGCAGCAAAAAGCGTGATCAAGATTAGATTTATCAAGGCCGCCCGGGGCCGGATCCCCGAACTCAGTTTTATCACCTACATCGCCAGACCTTCGAGCGAAGCGACCGTCCAAGCCGGCCGGCAGATCGTCAGAGAGATACAAGGCAGGAATTTAAATCTCCGTGATGACGAAGAATTTTACCGGCTTTCTTCGGCTGTATCCAGCTTATCTGTGGCCCCGGTACCGGATCTGGACGGAGGCCGTTTAGCTGTCTATGACGAGGCGACGTTGGCGGCTGATACACGGAATCCGGCAGAGATTTTTTTACAGCACCCAGAGGCCAAAGACGGCCTAAGTTTGTTGAACGGCGAACAAATCCGCATGATAACCGCTGAGCCAGGAAAATTGAGCGAGATCGCTGCTCACTCTATTGCTCAGACTCATTTCTCAGGTACTAAGAGGCCGCCGATGCCCCCTGCAATGAATCGGCTGCTTGATGTAATCCATCAATTTTCAGAGAATGCCTATCAAGATAATAAATCTACCGATGATGCCCGACGCATGCTTTGGAAAATGGGCGAGATGACTTTTGAAAACGATTATGCAAATCATCCCGATAAATTTGATTCCGAATTTCCGCTATTAAATCCTCTCGACCCCCTCAAAGACTTGCCTGTGATGGATGTCGGTGTCAGCCAAAACGCGGCATCTTACCTTAGAAAATTGCCAAAGGGTAAGTTTATCCTGGTAGACCGCTCCTATTTTATTGAAGGGTACTTAAACCGCGCCAAAAAGGTTCTTGGTATCGGCGACAATGTAGTGATTCGCCGTGCGGATGCGCGTAATCCGGAAGAATTCCTGCTGGAAAAGGCTTACCGTCATATCCGTTTCGCTGATGTATTCCGGTTCATGGGCGACCTTGGAACGGATTATTATTCCAAAGTGCTTAGTTTTGTCCCAAAAGGAGGTGTGATATCTCTAGAAACGGCTGCCGCCGGTGCCGGGAGTGAAGAGCATAAGCAAAGCGCTCGATTTATTCAGCACGCCATGCAACTTGGCGGATGGATGAAAATGTCCGGAGACTACAAAGGCTTTGTCGGCCATCCATATGAATATACACTTCTGGTTCGCGGAGCACGATTAAGCAGCGCCTCGCCGGCCGCCCAGTCCGATACTCCTTCCGATGAAGGAGCGCGTCTGGCGAAAGTCGATTTTACGCTGAAGCGCGGTGAAGTCCAGAAGAGGAGTAATTGGATCAGCACGCCGGAGTTCAGGGGTATCTGGACGATCTTCGGCATGAAAAATATCAAACTGATCAGCCCTATCAACGCGGTCGGTTTCGAGACTCCGTCCGGGGCCATTCAAGTGATCTTGATCCCCAAAGACGATGCGGAGACGGAACCCCGCGCGAAGGTGAAAAAACATGTCGAAGCCCTGAATGCCGCCGTCGAAGCCGTCATGGCGAAGGCGAAAAAGCGCATCGTCCGCTATGATTTCGACGTGGCCGAATATCAAACGAATGCCGGCGGAAAAGATTTTGCCGGTTCGATCGCGATCCTGAAAGTAGATATGGTAAGCCGATCATCCGACGAAGACGGCGCTCGGATGGCCGCTCTCGACTCCATTAATCGATCTCAGCCGGGTCTCAAGGCTTATTTGTTAAAACACCAGTTAAAAATCGAGCCGCATACGGAAAGAGCCGGCCTTTTTTATATCTCAAGCCTGGCTAAAAAATTTGATTTCGAAGACTTCGGTATCGCGGTATTAGGTTTGAAGGATTTTCAGCTGAAGCTGGCGGGTGATGCGGACGACGCGGGAACTATAGCGCTGGTACGATACGAAGGCTCCAAACCCGCCGGAGCGCGCTTAGCGTCATACCCCTTATCGCAGACCGAGCGCATCCCGGCTTTCCCTCTGCAGAGAATGGCATTTACGGCGATCCCGCTTCGCAGCCTTTCCGGCCAAAAGGATGAAGGGATCGGCGATCCTTTGGTCCTCGCGGAATTTTTAGACGTCTTGAGCACGCTCGGACTTCATTGGGAAGATCTCCCTATCAACCCGACCAGCCCCAGCGACGCCAGCCCCTTTTCTTCTACGGGCGCTTTCGGCGCGGACACCATTCATATTGCCGTCAGAAAGGAACTCGAGGGGACGCCTTCCGGCAGCCAGGCCAATCTTTCTTATGACACGGCCGCCGCCGACGGGACGCTTGATCGTTTGCGTGCCACAGAAAGCGTCCGTATGGAGGAAGTGCGGGCTTTCAAGATGAAGGTGCTCCGTGAGGAATTCGAGCGGTTATACGGGAACGGATTTTTCGGCCAGGACAATGCAGACGGCGCAGCCTTCAGAGACTTTGTCGAAAAAAATTCGTACTGGATACTCGATCACGCCGTTTTTAATGCCCGCCAGGAGATGGGCGGATGGAATACGGCTTGGGAGAATTGGAGCGGACGCGGCGGACAGGGATGGAGCGACGAGGGGCTAAAGTCTCATCGCGCGGCTGACGTGGAAGCGTTCGTCAAAGAAAATCAAAAGGATGTTCTGTTCCAGCAGTACCTGCAGTGGGTATTCATCGACAAACAATGGAAGCCGATGCGCAGCCATGCTCAGTCCAAAAAGACCCTTCTGAAAGGCGACATCCCCATGTATGTCGGACGCAACAGCGCGGATGTCTGGGCCCATCAGGAACTTTTCAATCTCAAAGAAGAAGGCGGCGCGCCGCCGGATGCATTTACGCCCCTGGCGCAGGGATGGGGCAACCCCACCTAC
>CAZJAX010000080.1:0-5695 GCA_964543965.1 uncultured Planctomycetia bacterium | reverse complement strand
TGGTGGATGGAGCGGTTCAAGTTCGTATTTGAAATGTATGACGTGGTGCGCATCGATCACTTTAGAGGGCTTGAAGCTTTTTGGGCTATTCCTCAAAAGTCCGAATTTTATGAAAGCATCCGCTCAAAAGTTGCCGCGAATGAAGCGGCCTATAAACCGAATGATGAGGCGGTCAGGGGAGCGCTGACGGTACTTTCCGATCGATCCGGACAGTCCTTTTCCGGTGCAGCGCAAGCCCTTGAGCATTTTGCGCCGCTTACGAGCGTCCTTAAAAAAGGCTATATGGCTAAAATCGGATGGTCTCCGGAGTATCCGGTGACCTACTCCGAGATCTCGGCGGCCTATCGCTTGGCCGGTCTTGAGCTGGCGGGTGTGGCGGAGGGCGCTTCAGAGGCTGATCTAAGAAAGAAAGCTGCCGAGCTTTTAGCGCATTTTCACAACGAGGGCTTGAACAGCGTTTTGATGGACGCGCTGGTTGTCTTGAGCCTTTCCTCCGATCCTTCAGCCGGAGCTGTTTTTGACGGATTGAATGAGCGGTGGATGCAGAAATTCGGGTTTCATCTCTCGGATCATCAGCGGCGCTGGGAGGGAGTGCTGCTATTCCATGAAAATCTTTTTGGCCTAGCGCGCCACGCCGATGCTGAGTGGAAGCCGGCTCCGGGAAGTGAATTACTGAACTTATTGAATAAAGAAATCTTACACACGGGTCTGTATGGCGTCGTGGGTGAGAACCTCGGAAAGATCGATACGGCCGTGGAGACCGTGCGGAGAGAAAGCGGCGTGCCCGGAATGGCGGTCGAGCAGTTCGGCTGGAATTTGGGCGATGCGGGCGGAGCCGCCGGCACGACCTATGATCCCGTTCATTCTTCGCTGGATCTTCAAGACCCCAACAATCAGAGAGTGACGACGCTTCACGATCTTGCCGGCATGATCCGCCTGGTCCAGGATGCGGCGGCCAAGACCCGGACAGGCGAAGCCAGGCCTGAATCGGTCAGGACAGGGCTTTTCATATTTTTCAAGGACCATCTGGACTATCTGCGCCGGCATGGACAGGCTCAGTCCGTTACGGACGGCGATCTTAACGCGCTCGTCACGGCGATGATGGAAAGCGATCCTTCTTCGGACGCCAATGTGAATGCGATCATGAAGGCGATGGAGTGGGTCAATGAGGCGGTATTGCTTTCGCCGGCTGCTTATACGAGCTTTTTCTTCCCTGACCTTGTCGGTATTTCAGCACGCATCAATACTCCCGGGACGGTGGGAAGCCATAATTGGAGACTTCGCCTCCGCCGCAGGGTGGAAGAACTGAAAAATTGGCAGAGCGATCCCGTTCTTCGCCCATTTTTTGAATCTGTAAAAAATAGCGTCGCCAAATACGGCAGGAATATTACCGAGCCTTGGAATAAAGGCGACCGGCCGGTCATCACAGCCTTTGTCCCAAAAAAGAGCTCGGCGGTTACCTATCGATCCGGCGAGACCGTCACTGTTTCAGCGGTGCTTTTACCGGCCGCCGGCCGCGGAGATCTGCCCGCGATGCAGGTGCTTACCAACATGCCCGCAGAAGACGGCGCTCAGGACCAGCGCCGCGCGATACCGATGCAGCCGGTCAAAGAGCTTCCTAACGGGACGATTCTCTATCAGGCTGTTTTTTCAGCGACCAGAGCCGGCCAGTACTATCTGGATGCGGAAGTATTCGAC
Source organism: uncultured Planctomycetia bacterium (assembly GCA_964543965.1). Taxonomy (GTDB): domain Bacteria; phylum Omnitrophota; class Gorgyraeia; order 2-02-FULL-51-18; family 2-02-FULL-51-18; genus CAMDWQ01. The sequence continues at coordinate 3,997 of CAZJAX010000080.1, read as the reverse complement.
AACGACGTTTGGGGCGGGACTTATCGTTCGGAAGCCGTACTAAGAGTAACCGAGCCGGGCGCTCGGCTGGTGACAGAGGCGCCGGCGGATCCCCTGCAAACCGCGGTTTTAAAAATAAATGAGTGGAAAAAACTGAACGCCGGCGTCATGGATGAGCCGAGCCGGGACAATCCGTTCGTTACCAAGCTTCAGGAAGCCGCTCAAAAGCTTTTCGATACCTACCGGCTTTACCGCCTGCCTTATAAGGATAGAAAGGCATTTATCGAGGCCGTTTTTGACGCCCAAAATCATCGATCGGTCCACACCCAGATCCAGTCGATCTATAAGGAGTTCGTATCCGATCCGAATGGAACTGCAACGATGAGTCCGGGGGATCATCAGAGGCTCGCCCAGCGGTTTTCCGCTTTTGAACAGGAATACAATATCGCCGAATATCATAATATCCGTGCGGCCGCCGCGCTTCTCTTCGACTTTTTTCAGAACGAAGTGAATGTTCTTGAGCAGACGCAGGTCGTCGCGGAGATCGAAAAGGAACTGAGAAAGCCCGGAAGCGGAAATTTGCAGATGGTCGCTGCGATACAAGATATCCACAACGGCTTCAGGAGGCTCGCGGCCCTGGTCGGTTTTGTGATGGGTTTTCCCGCCGACGCCTATCGCGACATATCGTCGATGGAGGATTTCAAGCACTTTATCATCGGCCACAACATCAATCCATCGATCTTGAACCTCCGTATCGTCGGACTTGCCGACCAGTACGACCGCGGTCCCGATCCTGCTGCCGTGGCGGAGCTCGTGCAATGGATACGTGAGCAGAAAAAAGGGAAAACGTTCCTTGGAAACCATGATTTCTGGAGAGCGATGGGCGTCCTGCAGGTCCACCGCATCTTCGCCGACAGGGGCGTGGATTTCCACGATAAGGAAAACGAGGGACACCATATCGCGTATTGGGCGGAGGAAGCATTCGTGCATTCCGGTTGGGGGGATATCGAACTCGATCAGGTGAATCAAAAGAATTTCAATCGATGGGTCGACCGGTTGAATCAGATCATCCGCATCATCAATCAAAAACTGCCCGCAGGAGAAAAGATCCAAGAATTTGAAAAGATCGATCTAGCGGAGGTGCGCGGGAAGTTTGATACAGTGCTGAAAGCTAAAAAGGCTCGAAACGCGGAAATAAGAAAGATGAAGCAGGCGGCGCCCGGTGATGCAGCCGTTCAGGCGACACCCTTAGAGGTCCTTCCGGATATCTTTGAGGAGACGTCCAAAGCCGTCGCTCAAGCCATTGACTCCAGCAACGCCAGGATCCTCGAGATAAATCGTCTGCACCGCGAAAGGGGCGCAGACCTTCAGCCGAGCGATATCAGGATCGCGACCTTGGTCAATTACCACCGCGACCCTGAGGTGATAGGAAGGACGCTGAACGATCTGAAAAATTTCCGCCTTTTTTACGTGGACTTGTACGGGAACCTGCACATGCATAACATCGTGCCGGTGAAACCCGAGGGCGGCTTCGACGTCTCTTACGGCGGTCGCGGAGGGCTGGAAGCCCTTGAACTGATGTCGCAAAGAGTGCGCGAGTTTTTTGAACCTTACGACACGATCCCGGATGACAGGGTCTTCCGCGAGCATATGTGGGAACAGCTCGGAGAGATCTTTGAGATCATCAACAGCTGGTATTCTGACAAGCCCGGGTATGTCCATGCTAAAGCCGAGAACGTAGAGAAGTTCATCAAAGCCGGAGGTTTGGCCCGGTTCGGAGCCGGGATCTTGGGACACGCGACCCAGACATTTGCTCCCAGAAGCGTGACCGGAGCCGTGATCTTAGGCCACAACGAAAGAAAGAAATTCAAAGATCTGGGTTTGCCCGCCATTTATCCTTACCCCGAGCTCGGAACGGCTATCATCAATATCGATTATGAGCTTTCTCCCGGCTATTCCGACCGCGGCGCGATCCTGACCGTATTCAAGCGCGACGAAAACGGCCGGATCACGGGACTGCGTTTATGGGGTTTCAGGAAGGGCTCTGAGACGATCGAGGACATGACTTTTGACGATACCAAGGGTCTGGAGCCTGAGCAGCTCGAGGAAATTAAGAAACTTCATGACGGCGTGAGCTTCATGAATTGGTACCGTCTCAAATCACTTCGTTCGACCCGGACCGCGCTTCAAAGCCTTATCATCCAGGCCGAAGCAAAAAATCGCTATGACAAAGCGGCGTCTTTTCGCAAACAATTGGAGGCGATCGAAGCCAAGATAGCTGCGGTGGAAGCCGCCGACCTGGCCGTGAGCAAAGCCAATGCTGAAATTCAGGCGATAGCGGATAGTATTATGGACAGGATCGACAGGGACGATCTACGCGGAGCCGTCCAGATTTTAACGAAGCACCGTCATCGGATGCCGCAGTCTGTTTTGGATATCATCGCGCAGAAGATCAAAGAGACTTATAGAGGCCCTATCAAGATCGTAGGGAAGGTGGGCGGCACATCTATTTCATTTGAAGCGTCGACGGCCGACGGCCTTCTCGGGCACCGCGTGACGGTGGAGACCAATGCCGCAGGCGATACGGAGCAAGACGTCGTGGACCGCATCGCTCAAGCGGTCAACCGCGTGATCCAGTATTACGGCGATGCGAACCGAGTCCAGAGCGTCTATTTTACGGCGCCCGGCTTCTTTGATCTGGAAGGGAAGCTGGCGGCGAAAGAACCCAATATCCCGGCCTTGAACCGCATCGGTTTTTCATTCAAGGATTCCGTCGGGGGCTCGCTTGCGAATCTGGCTCCTCGCAACGAAGCGCTCGGAGCTATTCCGGTGACGGTGGTGCATGATGGGACCGGCGCGGCGCTCGGGGAAACCAGCGTGTTCGGCACGCGCGCCAGTGAAGCTGATAGCGATCTCTTTTTCATCATCGCCGGGACCGGGATCGGAACCCGCAGGCTGGTCCAAGGCAAGCCTTTCTTCGGAGGCGAGGAGATCAATTACTTGATCAATGAGATCCCGCACCTGCTTTTGTTCAACGGCAACCCGCAGTCGCCCGATTTCAGATTTTTCGGATTGGAAACGAGAGGCTCATCAGTTTACACCGATCTTAAATTGGCGGATGGAAACAACAACCCCGATTATATCGGACCCGATCTTGAAGACCGTACCAGCGGTCCGGCGATCGCGTCCTATGCCCGGTCTGAAGTGCTTAGAATAACCTCAGATGCAAGTTCAGTATCCGCAGAAAAGCCTTTCGCGGACGAGCTTGTTCTGCAGGCCGGTAAAGATTTAAAAAATATCGATGCTAAATTATTGGGTATCGCGGCCAATCAGGGAAATCTTCTCGCCGAAAGGATCATTCGGGAAAGAGCCCGCGAGCTCGGAATAGGGATCGCGGTTTCCATCCTCGTCTATAAAAATCAATACGATGTGTCACCCCCCGACCACGTCATCATCGGTTCGGGAGTGGCGCAGATCGGGGCTATTTTCCTTCAGGCGGTGCGGGAAGGAGCGCGAAAGCATTTCGAGCAGGCGGGCACCGCCTTCGACGTCGACCGCATCGTCTTATCCGAGATCCAGGATGACACGGCCCGTGAATTTCTCGGAGGTTTGCCGACGCCTGAACAGATAAGTGCTCATCAACAGCGGCTGCAGCCCGACGCTGCGCGCCTGGCTTCTGATACCCGTTCAGACACAGAGCAGCTCAAAGATGAGCGGACGGCTTTCAGGGGTTCTGTGGTCAGCGGAGTTTTTGGGACATCCGCTTTTGACGATCTGGAGGTGGATCCGGTGCAGGCTGCGGCCCGACTCGGCGCCGCCAATGCGGACAAGTTCGGCTCTGAAACGACCCGCTACCCGCTTTTGGTATCGCCCTTAGACGAGCTTCAAGTGCTGAATATCGGTTTTGCGCTGGATCAAGGAGCCGTATCGGTGACGTTCGACGGCGGTCAGAGAACCGCTTCGCCGTTCGTATTCTATCCCGGACAATTTTCGGAAGCGCTGGCTACCGGACGTATCG
>CAZJAX010000079.1:0-9768 GCA_964543965.1 uncultured Planctomycetia bacterium | reverse complement strand
TGAGCTCATTTTTTTATCTCGCGGCTCTGGTGTGCTATATCCGCGGCGTGAAGGAAGGCGCCCGCGGTTATAGGTATACGGCGATCGCGGCTGCGGCGCTCTCGATCTTTTCCAAGGAGATGGCGATGACCCTGCCTCTGGCCTTGACGCTTTACGACAGGATCTTTTTCTCAAAAAAGGGAGGGGCTTTCGTCCGGCTTTTGCCGTTTTATCTCGTTACTTTGCTGGTCCCTGCGGCTCTTGTCTTTTCCGGGAACTTCAATGTCGGAAAATTCCAGCTCGTCATCGATGCCAGCGAACGCCCGGCTACCCTGCATTACTTCTTCACTCAGCTCAAAGTGTTTCTCACCTACGCAGGACTTCTTTTTTGCCCCGTCAGGCAGAATTTTGACTATGACTATCCTCTATCACGCACGATCCTGGACCCCGCAGCGCTGGCTGGTTTGGCGGCTGTTCTTGCGGTGCTGGTCGCGGGGCTGGTGCTGATCAAGAAGGGGCATTCGCTCAAGGGTTTTTCTCTGGTCTGGTTTTTTCTGCTGCTGCTTCCGGAATCGAGTTTTTTCCCGATCCACGATCTAGCAGTAGAGCACCGGCTGTACCTGCCTGTGGCCGCGTTTTCCATGGCGCTCTCGGCTGCCGTCTGCGCCGCTTTGAATAAAAAAACCGCCGTCTTCCTGCTTTCGGCATTCACTATCTTTTTGTTCATCCTGGCGTACGCGAGAAACGATGTGATGCGCAATGACATCAGTCTTTGGAGCGATACGATCCAGAAGTCGCCCCTCAAGGCCCGCGCGTACCTTGCGCGAGGCATCGCCTACAGTGTCGCCGGAAAAGAAGATCTGGCTTTGAAGGATCTGAACCGCTGCCTCGAAATCGAGCCGAAGTATGTCCGCGCTTACAACAGCCGCGCGATCCTTTATCAGAGACAGGGGAATGCCGCCGCGGCGCTCGCGGATTATGAAAAAATATTTTCCATCAACCCGAAATTCTTTTCAGGCTATATCAACCGAGGCGCTCTCTATTATGCGCAAGGGGATATGGAGAAAGCGATCGCGGATTGGACGGCGGCCATAGGCATCGATCCCGCCGCGGAAAGCGCTTACGCGAACCGAGCGATCGCTTATGATATCAAAGGCGATCTGCGCTCTGCGCTCGACGACCTGAATATGGCCGTCAGCCTCAATCCGCTCGGCCTGAATTCGCTGCTTACGCGAATACGCCTTTATTACAAGCTGGGCTATGACAATGAATGCATCGCGGATATCCGAAAAGCCAGGAAGATCTCCAAGGATCTCCCGGAAGACATCCTGAGATTGGGTGAGTCTCTGGGGCTTAAGTAGTCATCCCGGAAATTTTTTTATCACCAGGATTGCCTGCGTGAAAACGATGGGCCAGACGATCTTTGAGTTCAGAACCGTGCCGTGCTCTTGCGCGATCAGAGCAACCTCCTTGATGGCGAGCGGCCTCTCGTCGTGAAATATCCATGATCCCGTTTGCTCTGAAAGGCGGCGGGATATTTTATACAGCCACGTAGGCGTCGGGAATGTCATCACGGAAATGCCTCCGGGCTTCAGGATATTCATGTGGGCGAGGACGGCTTTTTTTGTATCTCCGGGCGAGAAATGCTCGATCAGTCCGACGCTGAGAGTCAGATCGACCTGCGGAAGATTTTTGAAATCCAGAATATCTCTTTCATGGTAGCGCAGAGCGCTGCCGCTCAACCGGCCGCTTTTTGTCGGGTGTTTGTCGATGATGTGATACTCTGCCGGGCTCAGATCGGCGCTGAGTATAGGATAAACCGAGCTGTTGGCGCCGCCAAGCTCTGCGATCGTGAGGCCGGTTTTGTCAGGAAGAAACCGGGTGATCGCGCGGCTTATGTTCCGGCCGAGAATGCGGCGCGTGATGCCGGATAATGGGTAGGGATGCGCGTAATATCGCTGCCAGTCTGTTTTGAGATCGCTCGGCTTCATCTGGAGTAAGAGTATAATTGATTTCGAGGGCAGGGTCATTTAAAAAAATGCTGGATCCTGAAAATCGGGACCATCCGCTGGGTCTGAACGCTTGACTTGATCGGCTCATGAGAAATAAACTGTCTTGATGAAAAGCAGACCGCCTGCCGGGCAGATCGTGCTCGGCACCAAAAATAAAGACAAGCGTCGCGAGCTGGAGACGCTGCTCGCCGGTTCGGGTATCCGCGTGCTCACGCTCGCCGATTATCCTGCCTGCCGCGAAGCCGTCGAAGACGGCCGGACCTTCGAGGCCAACGCGCGAAAGAAATCCCGCCATTATTCCCGCCACACGAAGGCGCTGACTCTTGCCGATGATTCCGGTTTGATGGTCACGGCGCTGAACGGCAGGCCCGGCGTGTATTCCGCTCGATTTGCGGGTCCCGGCTGCACGTATGCTGACAACAACCGGAAGGTGCTCGAGCTCCTGGCAAAAAAGAAGTCGAGGAGGGCGAAATTCGTCTCTGCGATGGCGCTGTACGACTCCGGAAAATTCGTCGCAGCGGTAAAAGGGGAGTGCCGCGGGAAGATCTCGGAAGCGGCGCGCGGATCCAACGGATTCGGCTATGACCCGCTGTTTGTCCCTGATGGCATGAAAAAAACATTTGCCGAGCTCTCGAGCGCACAAAAAAACAGGATCAGCCACCGCGGCAAAGCTCTCCGGAAAGCCCGGGGGGAGATCTTGAGCTATCTGAAGAAAAAGGGCTTTAAGAAGTAAGTCCCTGGATCAAATCCCCGAGCTTGCGTCCAAGCGCCTGAGTCAAAGGCGCCGAGACTTTGTCGTAGCGCGGATCTTTGAGCGTGCCCGTGACGCGGTACTGCGAGATCAGATCTTGCGCCTGATTGACCATGAGCGGCGCGAGCCCGCCCGCGTCTTCGGCTCCGAGGAATACAGCGTTGGTGTATTCGATATTCATCAGAAGTTCCATCTGCTGGTCAAAACCGATCCAGCCGCTTAGATCCAGATGAACCGTGTCGCTTAAAAGCGCGATGTTCTGCGACCAGATCTTTTGCTCGTGCACACGAAAGGCTGCTGACAAGTCGTGAAACACCACCAGATCTAGGCCCTCGACCTTCACGAGCGGAAGGTTGCCCATCGCCTTGAACTGGGATGTTTCCATGAGCCAGCCGTTTTTCACGCTCACCGTGCCGCTGCCCTCATAAGATTCTTTCGCGTTGAAGAGTCCCCGCATCGAAAGCTGGAGAAGAAGCTTTCCTGCCAATTTTTTGTTCTGAAAGCGCATCGCGTGCGCCAATGCGTTCAAATCCATATCGTTGATGTAGAGGTTGACGTCGAAGCCGACGCCCGGTTTGGTGAAATCGAAGAGCCCTTTAAGTCCGATCATGCCCTTGTAAGCGTTGGCTGTCGCATGGGTGATGGTGAGGAGCCCGTTCTTCATGAACGCTTCTACGGCCAGGTTCTCCAACCGCACTGTCTGTTTCGCAAAGACCGGGCTTCCCTCGGCCTTGAGGGTGACCTCCGCACGCTGGAAATCATTCCAAGGCCCCTTAAAACTGAAAGCGCCGTGCAAGACGCCGCCGAGTCCGGCGTCTTTCATCCAAGCTGTCTTCTCCGGAAACGACTTGGAGATCTGCACCAGGTTCAGATCTGTGCGTCCCTCGATGTCCAGCGCCGGAGTTTCGAGGAGATGAAGTAAGCCGTCGAAGCGCGCGGATATGCCCGGCATGGAAGCGGCCGCATTTTGGATGGCGATGCGGCCTTCTTCCATGCGGTAATCGGTTTTAAGCGAAAGATCTTTCGTGTCTAGAGTGAGTGAGCCCTGTTTGGATGCATCCGGAGGGATGAAAAGCTCGACGCGGTATTTTTTGTCGCCGAGATCGAATCGCGCATCTGAGACTTTGAACCCGCTTTTTGCAGCGTCGATCTCGCAGAACAGGTTGACGAGTTCGAATTTCTTGGTGCGGTGCGCCATCGTCGCATTTTTCAGGACCATTTTATGCTCGGTGATCAGGTCTTCGCGGCGCTTAAGCGAGCCGGTGATCATGGTCAGGGCTTCGCAGTCGCCTCGTATGTCAAAGTCCTTGATGAATCTTTTCTGTGCCTCGGGGATGAGCGAGGCGATCTTTTCGAGCGTCACGTGCATGTAGATCTGTCCCTTGACGATAAGGTCCTTGAAGGAGGTGACGGATCCGCGCGATTCAAAAGGCACGTCTTGGTATTTGCCGCGCAGCGATTCGATGGTCAAGAGATCCGGTTGGAAATCGATCTTGCCGGTCACTCCCTCGATGAGAGGAATGGCGGGCGAAAGGTCTGAAATCGCGACATCCACGAGCTCCAGACTGCCTTTGTAGCGTTCGACCTTTTTTGATAGAAAATTGAAAAGGCCCTTGGCTTTCACCTGCAGCTTCCCGCGGTAACGCCCTTCCTTAATACGGATCTCCGCATCCCGAAGTTCGGCATCCGCGTCAAAAAGAGCTTTTTCCTCACCGACGCTGCGCAGGCGAGTCGTCAGCCTGACCCGTCCTTCTTCAAGGGTCAGAAAATTGCTCCTTTGATAGTTTTTCAGCCAAAAAGGCACGCTGTCCCAATCGGTCGTCAGCTTGAACTCATAGGAGGCGCGCTTGAGATCCCACATGCCCTTGAGAGAGATCTTCGCGTAGGTCTTGTCGCCCAGCCTGAACGAGCCGTCAAAGTGCAGATAGGGCGGCTTCTGGAACGCCATGCGTACGTTGATGCCGTGAATGGTCTCGGACGGAGTTGAATTATCATTCTTGCGGACAGCAACAAAACCGTTGGAGATCTGGATCTGTTCGATGTAGACGTTTTCCGGCAGAAACGCGTCAGGGCCGCCGGTGACGTCCTCGAGGCGTATCTTTTTTGAGTCCTCCAGCGTCGGTACGCCGATCTGGCCGGAGATCTCGGTCTTCGGCTGGGGTTTGGCGATGACGATCTTCGGGCGGTCCAACACCAGATCATACACGGGGCTTTCCAGGAGGACATTGCGGAAAACGATCTTTTTTTCCCTGAAAAAAGGGATGATCTTGACATCAAGCGCAAGGCGCTTGGCGGAAAAGAGGGGCATATCATTTTTTTCGCTGACGTCGAGCCCGTATAAGACGAAGCCTTGCAGCGGCAGCCACAGCGCTTTCTCGAATACGACCTTCTTGCCCGTAGCCTCGCGGATCTTTTCAACGGCAAGGGTCTTGGCCCGGCCCGGAAGAATGCCGAAATGCGCGTACAGCGCGCCCAGAATGGAAAGAGCGAGTGCCGCAAGGAATATTCTCTTCAGATTCTTTCCGCGGGATTTCATGCGCTTCATTATACAACTTGAAACACGGCCTGTCATGGCCTTGAGCGCGTAAATAATATTTGAACCGGGGCGTGTTCTTCCCCTATAATGCAAATAGGATTCAAAAAGGGAACACCCTATGAAATCGAAGTTCACGCGCGGCGTTTACCCGGGCACGTTCGATCCGGTGACTTTTGGACACATCGACCTGATCGAGAGGGCGCTGACGATCTTTGACGAAGTCATCGTCGCGGTCGCGCATGACAGCGCCGACAAGACGCCTCTTTTCACGGTATCCGAGCGCGTGGCGCTTCTCAAGAAAGCGACCGCAGGTCTCGGCAGCCGGGTCAAGGTCGAGCACTTCAAGGGCCTCATCGTCGATTACGCCCGCCGCAAGAGAGCCCACGCCATGATCCGCGGCGTGCGAATGATCTCTGATTTTGAGTACGAGTTTCAGATGGCGCTTACCAACCGCAAGCTTGCCAATGAGATCCAGACCATCTTTTTGATGCCCCACGAGTCTTACGTCTATATTTCGAGCCGCCTTGTCAAGCAGCTGGCCCTGCTCAATGGCGACATCAGCTCTTTCGTGCCCAAGTTTGTGCTTGAAGCAATACACAAAAAATATAAAAAACTGCGCTAGGAGATGCCCGATGAAAATTTCTGTCAAAAATATGAAGGAAGACGACCCTAAGGTATTTGAGGAAGAGCTGGATCCTGCGACGCTGGATCTGGACATCGGCGTGATGCATTTTTCCGAGCCTTTGCGCGTACGGGCCGAGGCTTCGAAGTCCGACGACGACCTGACGGTCGAAGTGCATGTGGAGGGGGAGAGGTCTTTCGACTGCTCGCTCTGCCTCGAAGAGTTTAATAATCTATTTGAAAAAGACTTCACCCTTCATTATGATATCAAGGGTCAGGATTCGGTCATCATCGATCCGGACGTCCGGGACGAGATTATCCTGGATTATCCGATCCGGATCCTGTGCAAGCCGGACTGCAAGGGACTTTGTTTATCCTGCGGCGCGAACCTGAACGAAGGCGCGTGCGGCTGCGAGACGACCGAATGATTTTACTAAAAAAAGCGAGGAACAATGCCTAATCCGAAAAGAAGACATTCTAATACGCGCACGCGCAAGCGTCGCACGCACGACAAGATGGTGGTCCAGGCGACCAGCGCTTGCAAGCAGTGCGGCAATCCCATCCCGTCCCACCGCGTCTGTCCGAAATGCGGCTATTACAAGGGCCGCCAGGTGATCCGCATCAAGTCGAAGGAAAAGAAAAAGAAGGCATGAGCTTAGCTTCATGAGAATTGCCCTCGACGGCATGGGGGGCGACCACGCCCCTCAGGAAGCCGTGGCCGGAGCGATCTTGGCAGCGCGTGAATACGACTGCCGCATCACGATCGTCGGCGATCAGAACCTGGTGCATTCGGAGCTGGAAAAGCACAAGAATGTTCCGAAAAATATCACGGTCTGCCACGCCGGCAGCTTTGTCCGTATGGACGAGTCTGCTGCCATCTCTATCCGCAAGAAAAAGGACGCTTCGGTATCCATTTGCGCCGATCTCGTAAGAGACGGGCAGGCGGACGCGATCGTAACGGCCGGGCACACCGGCGCGGCGGTCGTCGCCACCACGCTTAAGTGGCGTCTTCTGGAGGGCGTGGAGCGTCCGGGCATCGGCATTTTATTTCCTACGCTTAAGACCCCGACGCTGCTTATCGATGTCGGAGCCAATATCGATACCAAACCTTCACATCTTTACCAGTACGCCGTGATGGGCGATGTCTATTTCCGCTATATCCTTAAAAAAAGCCGGCCTTCCATCGGCATCCTCAACATAGGTGAAGAGGAGACGAAGGGAACCGAATATATTAAGGAAGCCCATCAGCTCCTCAACAAGTCCAATCTGCACTTCATCGGCAACGTCGAAGGCCGCGATATCTTTAACGGCTCGGTCGATATCGTCGTCTGCGACGGTTTCGTCGGCAATGTGGTGCTTAAAGTCTCTGAGTCGATCGCCGACGTCATCGGAAAAATGCTCAAGCACGAGCTTAAGCGCAGTCCTATGACCCTGATGGGCGCGATGCTCGCCAAGCCTGCATTCGACGCGCTCAAAAAAGAGATCGATTATTCCGAGTTCGGCGGCGCGCCCCTTCTGGGCGTCGGCGGCAACTGCATCATCAGCCACGGCTCCTCCAATGCCCGCGCCATCAAGAACGCGATCCGCGTTGCGGGTGAATTCGTCAAATACGAGATCAATCAGCACATCATCGAAGCCTTCAGAACCAACAATTAAAGGAAAATAGATTTCATGCGCGTAGGAATAACAGGTCTCGGATTTTATGTACCCGAAAAGGTGCTGACCAACCGCGACCTCGAAAAAATGGTCGAGACGTCGGACGAGTGGATACGTACGCGCACCGGCATCTCCGAACGCAGGATCGCAGAGAAGGGTACGGGAACAAGCGATTTGGCCGCTAAAGCCGCGCTTACCGCTATCAAGAATGCGGGTCTCAAGCCTGAGGATCTCGACCTGATCATCGCCGCAACATCGACCCCCGACATGCCGCTGCCTTCCTGCGCGTGCCTTTTACAGGATAAGATCGGCGCAAAAAATGCAGCGGCTTTCGATCTGGCGGCCGCATGCGCAGGTTTCGTTTATGGTCTCTTTACGGCCGAGCAGTTTGTGCGCGCCGGTACATACAAGAATGTTCTCGTGGTCGGGGCCGACCTCATCTCTTCCTATATAGACTGGACAGACCGCTCCACCTGCGTGCTTTTCGGCGACGGAGCGGGCGCGGCTGTCGTTTCGGAAACAAAGTCGGGCGGATTTTTATCCACGGTGATCGGCTCCGACGGACAGTACGCCGACCTTCTTAAGATAACCTGCGGCGGTTCACGCATGCCCGCTACGGCAGAAACGATAAGCGCTAAAGGCCATTACCTCCAGATGAGCGGCGGGGATGTGTTTAAGCTTGCCGTCCGCGGGATGGCCGACTCGGTGGAGAAGGCGCTGGCCAAGTCCGGGGTCAAGATCGGCGATGTCGCCTGCTTTGTGCCCCATCAAGCTAATCTGCGCATCATCGACGCGGTGGGCGAGAGGCTGAGCCTCGCAAAAGAAAAAGTTTTCATCAATTTACAGAAATACGGCAACACGTCTGCCGCGTCCTGTGCGATCGCGCTTTGTGAAGCGCTGCAACAGGGCAAGATCAAAAAGGGCGACAAGGTCGTGCTTGCGACGTTCGGCAGCGGCCTGGTGTGGGGAGCGATGGTGATCGAATGGTAGACGCAGCATTTCTGTTTCCGGGCCAGGGGTCGCAGTACGTCGGGATGGGCAAAGACCTTTATCAGACGTATCCCGCCGCCAAAGAGGTGTACGATCAAGCCTCCAAGATCCTGGACTTTGATATCATCGGAACTTGTTTCGAGGGTCCTTCCGAAAGACTGACGCAGACCCGCTACAGCCAGCCGGCGATCTTTGTCACGAGCATCGCCGCGCTTGCCGTGCTCAAGCAGCACGCTAAGATGAAAGAGCTCAACGTGCGTTTTGCCGCAGGCTTAAGCCTCGGCGAGGCCACGGCGCTTTGCGCCGCTGCCGCGAGATCGTTTGAAGACGGCCTCAAGTTCGTGCGCAGCCGAGGACAATTCATGGATGCGGCGGCGGCCGAGCACCCGGGAATGATGGCTGCGGTGCTGGGAACCGAGCTTCCGCTGGTGGAAAAGATCTGCGATCTGACGGGAGCCGAGGTCGGCAATCTAAACGCTCCGGGCCAGATCGTGATCTCGGGCTTCCGCAAGAATGTGGAAGATGCGATAGAGAAGCTCCGGGAGGCCGGCGCCAAAAAAGTGATCCCGCTCGACGTCAGCGGGGGTTTTCATTCCAAGTGCATGGACTCAGCCTGCAAGAAGATCGAGGCCGCGCTCGAGAACATTCAGATCGTTTCGCCTAAGATCGCCGTCGTCTCGAATCTGACCGCAAAGACCGAATCGGATCCGGCGCAGATCAAGCGTAACCTCGTACTGCAGATGAACCACCGCACTCTCTGGGAGGACTCGATGCGCTATATCATTTCCCAGGGCGTCAGGACGTTCGTAGAACTCGCCCCGGGCAAGGTGCTGAAGGGGTTGTTAAAAAAGATCGATCCCGCGGCAGAAACACAGACCGTCGGAACTCTGGAGGATTTTCATGTCATCGACAGCCAAACGATTGCAGGATAAGGTCGCTATAGTTACCGGCGCCAGCCGCGGTATCGGCAGAGAGATCGCGCTCGCGTTCGCCAGGGAGGGGGCTAAGCTCGTCGTCACGGCGCGCAACCAAGAGCTCTTGAAGACTCTTTGCGCAGAAATAAAAGCTTTGGACGCGTATGAGCCGATCGCGTTCGCCATCGACGTAAAAGATAGCGAAAAAGTCGAAGAAATGGTGGACAAAACCCTTGACAGATATGGACGCATTGATATACTGGTCAACAATGCTGGACTGACGCGTGATGGACTTTTGTTGCGCATGTC
>CAZJAX010000078.1:0-9813 GCA_964543965.1 uncultured Planctomycetia bacterium | reverse complement strand
GTGCACGCCGAAGGCGTCCAGAGAATCGTCATAGCCGAACTTGGGCTTCACGACCGCGACGAAGAAGTAGCAGATCAAAGAGACGCCGATACCGATCCAGATCGCATCCATCGGCGTGACAAAACCTGCGGCCGGGGTGATCGCGACGAGACCGCCGACAGCGCCGGTGATCATACCAAGCATCGTGGCATGTTTATTAAGTATCCAGTCGAGAATAGCCCACGTGAGACCCGCTGCAGCAGCTGCCGTGTGGGTCGTGACGAAAGCGTTGGCGGCAAGACCGTTGGCGCCGAGCGCGCTGCCGGCGTTAAAACCGAACCAGCCGAACCATAGAAGACCTGCGCCAAGCACCGCGAAAGGCAGGTTGTGAGGCGGAGAAATTTTATTGGGAAAACCCTTTCTCTTTCCGAGCACCAGCGCAGTCACCAGCGCCGCGATACCGGCGTTGATATGGACGACCGTGCCGCCCGCGAAATCGAGAGCGCCCCAGTTGCGCATAAATCCGCCGAGACCCCAAACCCAGTGGCATATCGGATCATAGACGATCGTGGCCCAGAGAAGCGAAAATACGCAGAAAGCCGAAAACTTCATTCTTTCCGCGAAAGCGCCAAGAATAAGCGCAGGCGTAATCACGGCGAACATCATCTGATATACCATGAAAGCCGTATGCGGGATCGTTCCGGCATAATCAGTGTTCGGAGCCGCACCTACACCCTTGAGGCCGAACCAGTCAAAACCGCCGATTAGATGGTTCACATCGGGGCCAAACGACATCGTATAACCGACGAGTATCCACTGGATGCTGATCAAGCAGATCATCATAAAACATTGCATCAGGATAGACAGAATACTCTTCTTGCGTACCAGACCACCGTAGAAGAACGCCAGACCCGGCGTCATCAGGAGCACGAGAGCTGCGCTCATGAGAATCCAAGCCGTATCGCCGGTATCAATCGCCGGCGCCGCGTCTTCGGCGAAAGCCACTCCGGCACCCGCCAGAAACAGCAGTGCCCCCAACAGCCCCAACCTCAACCATTTGTTTTTCTTCATATGTTTTCCTTTTTGTTTCCTTAAGATTTATTGATACTCAGGCAATTTGGTACAAGTCGAAACGCCTGCCCCGCGAATCGACCCAATCGAGTTATCCGTAGGTTATCCGAAGCTTGTTACAGGGATGTTACAGCAAAATAACGATATTATGAGGGGTAAAAAACGGGGGTGTTTCGGAAAAAGTACTAGTTTGGGGCTTAGACGCGGGTGAAACTCTCTACCGGATAGCCTTTTTTCTTCCATGTCAAACGCTTTGCGGTATCCCATGCGGCGGAGAGCCAGCACGAGCCCCGCGCTGGCCTGGCAGCCGGTCTCACAGTATGCGATGATGAGAATGTCCTTCGGATAATTTCTCATTTTCTCGGCCAGAGCGGCATCATAATCCGGCATATTCGGCACGAGTCCCTTTTTAAAAAGCTTTTCTTGCTTATAGTAGTCCGGTGTCAGAGGGAGGATGGCTCCGGGGATATGAGATTCTTCGTAAAATGACGGGTTGCGGGCGTCGAACAAAAGAAAGCGCTGATCCGTCTGCCTTATTCTTTGAAACTCATCCGATGAAATCACCATCTCTATGGGTACTCCGCGGCGGGACGAGGAAGCTTCCGCTGATCCTGATAGAGCTGAACGGGAGAAGAGCTGAGCCGATGCGGCAGCGGTCAGCAGGAAAAGAACCGAAATAACCGTCTTAAGACCCATGTTACGCTGTTTCATCGGCTAGGCTTCTTTTTTATTTTAAGAAAAAGGGCAGCTTCCCGGATCACGGAAAGCTGCCCTTATTTTATTGCTTAATTAGCTGATGCTGATGACCGCATCAGGACGGCTGTTCACAGTGACGACAGCAGAATCGCTGGCCGCGCTGCAATTGCCTTCCGCACCGTTTCTGACCGTCAAAGTGACGCGGTAAGAACCGGCTTTCGCGTACTGATGGCTGACCTTCGCGCCTTCCGCCGTCTCTCCGTCGCCGAAGTTCCAGAGGTAGGACAGCGTGCCGGTGCTGGTCGAAGAAGCAGATCCGTCAAAGTTTACCGGATCGCTCACGAGGCACGAAGCAATGTCGCCGATCTTGGCCACAGGGGGCTCGTTGACCGTGATGGTCTTACGATCCGAAGCCGTGGAGCAGCTGGAGCCGCTTCCATCGTCCACGGTGACCGTGACGGTGTGCGTGCCGACCTTGTTATACGTATGGGAAGCTCTCGAGCCGCCGGTCCATGTTTCACCGTCGCCGAAATCCCAAGTATACTTGCCGCCCGAACCCTGAGCGTCAAACGAAACGGTTCTGCCGACGCAGGTGCTTTCGACACCGGCGAGCGTCACGAACGCGTTGTCATTGATGCGAACCGTCGTCGAGGACTGCGCGACCGAGCACTTCGTGCCCTTGCCGTCATCCACCGTGAGCAGAACGCGGTAGTTGCCCGCTTTCTGGTAGGTGTGAGTCCCGGTGGTGCCGGTTTCGCCGTCGCCGAAATCCCATGTCTGGCTGCCCGCTGTGGAAGCCGAGGAGTCAAACTGGACGGACTGGCCGATGCAAGCTTCCTTCGCGGGTCCCGCGCTGGCCTGAGCCGGGGTGTTGGCTTCGACCTTCGAAGAAGTCACACCGGTGTCGCAGGTCATTCCGGAGCTGTCCTTGACCGTGAGGGTCACGCTATAAGAACCGGGCTTTTCATAGCAATGCTGGACGACCGCTTTGTCGCTGGTCTGTCCATCGCCGAAATCCCAAAGATAAGAAAGCCTCTGTCCGTCGACGTCCGAGGACTTCGTCGCATCGAACGTGAAGCAGTTGCAGTTATCGGACACTTCGACACGCGCAGGCGCAGGCTGAGACTTCCCGCCGTAATCGAAAGGTCCTGTAAAGGAACGCTGGTTGGGGTGTTTGTACGTATGCGTTTCGTCGCTGTGATAGCTCTTGTCGGTCCATTCACCGGCCCAGCCTTTTGAGGTCAGCAACATCGGTGCTGCCAACAAAAGAAGCACGGCGAATCCCTTGAGTGTATTCTTCATTTTATTTCTCCTGTTTTAAAAAAGCTTATATAGGCTAACACAAAATAGGTAGAAGTCAAATGCTGCAAAACCGGCTTAAATCAATAGAACTTCGGCAGAGTAAGGGGCTGTGTAACTAGGCTATGACGTGTATACATTCACTATATTACAGCTAAAAAACCTGGTTTAAAAGAAAAGATTTTAAACGATAAAACGGCTCAATAATCGTATAAATCAATGAAGGTGCTGGAGGGTCTTAATCGTACAAATATTTGACGCCGGCGGTTAGATACCAGTAATCCAGGTCTTTGGAGTCTGCTTTTGTCGCGGTGTCGAGCGTGATGATATCCATGTTGGAATCGGTCAAAACGTAGCCGGTATCGACGTTGAATATCCAGTTATTCGACAAGAACCAGTCCGTGCCGAGGCCGAATTTTGCTGCGAAACCCGTTCTCTGTGTGGCCTTCAAGTTGACATTGGAGAGCGATCCTCCTTCGACGTAAGGCAGCACCGTGCCCAGGCCGATAACCGCGTAAGGCACGAATGCTGATCTGTTGGGCGCCCTGAAGATGATTTCTCCGAATAACGGCACGATGCTGACATTGCCGCCGTCAATGGTATTTCCGGACTGCTGGACCTCCAGATCGGACCCTGACCAGCCCGCGGACATGCCGATCGCGACGTTCTTGTTCACTCCGTACGCGATGCTGCCGCCGGCAAAAAACCCGTCAGAAATGTCGCCGTCCTGCTGGAAGAAGCCCCCGAAGTGGATGCCCGCATCCGCTTTCTTCACACGATCCGGCGAAGCGAAAGCGCTGGGGCAAGCGGATACGAAGATCAAAACAGCCAGAATAAACTTTTTCATGCGGCTTCTCCCTGTTGGTTTTCTACTCTTCCCTGCCGGACTGCTTCTTTAGTTCTCGGACGAATCCGGGATTCATGTTCGCGCCGAGGCTTTTGGCTTTATGGTAGTCCTTCCAGGCTTCATCGTACTGCTTTTTATGCAAATAAATGGCGGCTCGGTTGTAGTAAGCGTCCGGCTGATCCGGGTCGAGCTTGATGACGGCCTCATAGTCGGCCGTCGCCTCATCGAATCGACCCTGATAAGAATAAGCCATCCCACGGCTGATGCGGGCATTCACATAAGAGGGGTCGAGCTCGACCGCCCTGGAGAGATCAGCCACAGCTCTTTCATAGTCCTGTTTGAAACGGCCGTAGATCATGCCGCGGTCGTTGAAAGCTTCTGCGTTCTTCGGGTCCAAAGCGATCGTCGTGCCGTAATCGGCGATCGCTCGGTCCATGTCGCCGAGATAATAATAGGCCAGAGCGCGGTTGTAAAAAGCGCCAGCATTGGAAGGATTGATCTCGACCGCACGGGTGAACTCAGCGACGGCCTCGGCATATCTTTCGCTTCGGGCGTACTCGACGCCGGCAGCATGATGTCTTTCCTCGGATAGATCTTCGGCGCCAGCGGGCAGCGAAAGGGTCAAAAAAGCAAATGCCAGACACGCGGCTCTGTTCAAAGAACCTGCACTTTCTTCATCGCGCGGCTGATGCGGTCGAGACCTTCTTTGATCTGCTTCACGTCGAGCGCATAGCTCAAGCGGATGCGGTCAGGCGCGCCGAACCACTCACCCAGATAAGTGATGACTTTGTACTCTTCGTACAAGAGCGTCAGAAACTTGCGCGCGTTTTTGCACTTGGGCAGGACGTAAAAAGCGCCTTCCGGCTTCCAGAGGTCGAAGCCGAGATCCAGAAGTCCTTTGTAAATAAAATCCCTGCGCTCGCGCCAGATGAGGCGCTGTTTCTCGGTGTATTCTTTGGGAGCCTTAAGCGTCGAAAGCGCCATGTCCTGGCCGACGAGATTGGTATTCATCGATGTATGAGTCTTCATTTCGCAGACGTCTTCGACGACTTTTTTGTCGGCGCTCCAGAGATATCCCACACGCACGCCGCACATGCAGTACGTCTTGGAAAACGAATTGATCGTGATGACGTGCCGGCCCTGGATCTCGTAGTTTTCGCGCTCGTAGATCAGGTCTTTGTAGACTTCATCCGACACGACGTAGATACCGAGCTTCTGCGTGGTCTTTTCGATCTCCTTGAGCGTCTCGATGGACTCGACGCGGCCGGTGGGATTGGAAGGTGAATTGATAAGCACCGCGGTACAGCCCCGGACCTTGCGGCGGAAATCCGCGATATCGATGCGGCCGTCGACGAGATCGGTGAAGACGGGCTTCATGCCCGCCATCTCGATGAGAGGCAGATAAGAATAATAATAGGGGCGCGGAAGCAGGATCTTTTTCCCCGGCCACATGCGGAACACGAGGTCGAGCGCTTCGGAAGCGCCGTTGGTGATGACGAAATTTTCCGGTGTCGAACCGGGATATTCCCTGGAAAGCGCCTCACGGAGCTTGGTCTCCCCCTGAATCAGTCCGTAGCGCAGGTCGCGCGAGACGTCGATCCCGCGGAACGCCTCTTTGGGAGGCGGCAGATCGGGCTGGCCGGAACCGAAACTGATGACGCCGGGACCTTGTTTTCCGATGAAATCGGCCGGACTTTTGAGTTTGAGCATGGAGCTTATTATGCACAGTTCTCCGAGCGAGGTCAAACATCCTGACCCGGCCCGGAGAACCGCTTTGCTTTATGCGGGGCTTTCTTTGCGCCGTTTCGACGGCTTGCCCTCGGTATGCCACTTCCACAGCTCGTACACCGGCGGATAAATCAAAAGCTCCATGATAAAGCTCGTCAGAAGTCCTCCGATCATGGGAGCCGCGATGCGCTTCATGACATCCGCGCCGGTCCCCATCGACCACATGATGGGCAAAAGACCGATCATCGCGGCCATGACCGTCATCATTTTCGGCCGTATGCGTTTGACCGCTCCGTGGATGACGGCCTCCTCAAGATCAGCGCGGCTGTTCATTTTCCCCTTCTTTACAGCATCTTTGTAGGAAATATCCAGGTACAGCAGCATAAAAGTACCCGTCTCCGCGTCCAGCCCCATCAGCGCGATCATCCCCACCCAGGTCGCGATGGAGACGTGATAGTCCAAAAGATAAAGGAACCACACGGCTCCCACCAGCGAAAACGGCACAGCCAAAAGCACGATGCCGGTCTTGATCCAAGACTTGGTGTTCATATAAAGCAGAAGGACGATGAGAAGCAGTGCGATCGGGACGACGATGGCCAGGCGCTTTTTCACGCGGACCATGTTTTCGTACTGCCCGCTCCAGGTGACGAGATATCCTTCCGACACTTTCACTTTTTCGAGCACTGCCTTTTTGGCGTCTTTGACGAAAGTGCCGATGTCACGGCCGGTCACATCGACGTAGACATAACCCGACAGTTTTCCGTTTTCATCGCGTATCATCGAAGGGCCCTGGACGAAGCGGATGTCGGCGATGCTCGAAACGGGCACGCGCTCTCCGGACGGCGTTTTGATGAGCAGCTGCTTGAGCGCCTCTGGGTTGTCCCGGTAATCCCGGCCGTAGCGGACTTGGATCGGATAGCGCTCTCTGCCCTCCAGCGCCGTGGAAACTTCCTCGCCGCCGACAGCGGCCATCAGCATCTCGTGCGTTTCGGATACGCTCAGACCCAGCTGAGCCAGACGCTCGCGTTTGAATTCGAAATCCAGGAAATAACCCCCCGAGACGCGCTCGGCAAAAACACTGCGCACGCCGGGGACGGGCCGCAGAGCGTTTTCAACCTCGAGGCCGATGCGCTCGATTTCCTTCAGATCGTTGCCGTAAATCTTCACGCCGACGGGCGTCTTGATGCCGGTGCTCAGCATGTCGATGCGGTTTTTCACGGGCATGGTCCACGAGTTGGTGGATCCGGGAAATTTCAGCGCGGCCTCCATCTCGTCGACGAGCTGGTCGTAAGTGATGCGGTCGCGCCAGACATGGCGGAACGGTTCATGAAGAAATTCAGGCAGCCCAGAATACCAGCGCTTCACGCGGCGCCACTCGTGCTCAGGTTTGAGCACGATGACCGTCTCCATCATTGAAAACGGCGCGGGATCCGTCGACGTCTCGGCGCGGCCGGCTTTCCCGTGCACCCTTTCAACTTCGGGAAATTTTTTCAGCACGCGGTCCTGGGCCTGCAGCAGTCTTTCCGCTTCCGCCGCCGAGATTCCGGGCAGCGTCGTCGGCATGTAAAGAATGGTGCCTTCATTGAGCGGAGGCATGAACTCCGACCCGAGCTTGAGATACACAGGAATGCAGCTGAGCAGCAGGGCGAGCGCGCCGATGATCATCGTCTTCGGATGCTTCAGGGCAAACCGCGCAGGCGGTTCATACAGGCGGTGCAGCGCGCGGCTGACCGGATGTCGCTCTTCGGAATAATATTTCCCGACAAATAAAGCGTCCGCCGTTTTCGCCAGCCACACGGGACGGAAACGGAACGGGTCCATGCGGGTAAAAAGCATCCTCAGCGCGGGATCCAGCGTGATCGCCAGGATGGCGGCGATCGCCATCGCGAGATTTTTGCTGATCGCCAAAGGTTTGAACAGGCGCCCCTCCTGACTCACGAGCGCGAATATCGGAAGAAACGCAACCGCAATGACGAGCAGTGAAAAAAATACGGATGGCCCGACCTCTTTGAGAGCTTCCAGGCGGACGGCGTGATAATCGCCTTTGCGGCCGCCGGCCTGCCACTCTTCGAGGCGGCGGTAGGCGTTTTCTACTTCGACGATGGCGCCGTCAACGAGCACGCCGATGGATATCGCGATGCCGGCCAGAGACATGATGTTGGACGTGATGCCCATGAGCGACATCGGGATGAAGGCCAAAAGCACCGACACGGGGATCGTCACGATGGGCACGATAGCCGACGGGATGTGCCACAGAAAGATCAAAATGATGACGCTCACGATAATGAGCTCTTCGACGAGCTGGCGCTTGAGCGTCGAGATCGAGCGCCGAATGACGTCCGAGCGGTCGTACGTTTCCACGATTTCGACGCCTTCGGGGAGATAGGGTTTGAGCTCATCGAGGCGCTCCTTCACGCGGTTGATCACGTTGAGCGCGTTTTCTCCGGAGCGCATGATGACGATGCCGCCGACGGTGTTGCCGAGGCCGTCCAGGTCGGACAGCCCGCGCCGGAGCTGGGGTCCGGCGGCGACTTTGGCGACGTCCTTCACCCGCACTTCCATTTTTCCTCCGGGCATCACGGCTGCGTTCTCGATGTCTTCGATGGATTTGACGTAGCCCCGGAAACGGACCATGTATTCGAACCCTCCGATATCCAGAAGGCGTCCGCCCGTTTCCGAATTGGCGCGCTTGACGGCTTCTTTGACGTCGTCGATCGTCAGATCGTAGAGCGCGAGTTTCTCCGCGTCGACGATGACCTGGTATTCTTTCTGAAATCCGCCGAGGGAGGCGATTTCGGCTACGCCGGGGACGGACTGCAGCTGATAGCGCAGCGTCCAGTCCTGGTAGCTTCGGAGATCCGGAAGACTCAGCTTATCGGTTTTATCCACAAGCGCGTACTGGTAGATCCAGCCCACACCCGTGGCGTCGGGGCCAAGCTCCGTTTTCACGCCCGGCGGCAGGTTGGGTAGAATTTTATTCAGATATTCCAGAACACGCGAACGCGCCCAGTAGATATCCGTGCCGTCCTCGAAAATGACGTACACGTATGAAAATCCGAAATCCGAAAATGCGCGGATATCCTTGACCTTGGGCGCGCCCAGAAGCGCGCTCACGATCGGATACGTCACCTGGTCCTCGAGGATATCCGGACTGCGGTCCCACTTCGAATAAATGATGACCTGCGTGTCCGAGAGATCCGGAATCGCATCGAGCGGCACCTGCTTCATCGCCTGATAGGCGCACGCGAGCAGTATCGCCGTCGCCGCCAGAACGAAAGCTTTGTTGCGCGCGGAAAATTCGATGATGCGTGCGATCATGACGCGCTCCCGTGTCCGGCGTGTCCGCTGCTTTCAAGAGAACTTCTCAAACGGCTTTCGGAATCGATGAAAAAACCGCCGTCCGCAGCCACTTTTTCTCCCGGCATGAGGCCTTCTTTGATCTCGTAATACCCGCCTGCCTTCGCGCCCGTGACGACTTCGCGCGGTTTGAATGTTCCGTTTTCATCGACGAAAACGAGCGAACGGCGGCCGGTAAAAAACAAAGCGCCTTCGGGCACCGCAAGCACCGTTCCGAGATCGGCCTGGATCGTCCCGCTGACAGCCATGTGCGGTTTGAGCTCCTCCGGATGACGATCTAAGAGAACGCGGGCGCGGATCGTGCCCGTCTCGTCGTCGACTTTTCCGTCTAGATACAGGATGCGGCCTTCGAAAACGGCTTCTCCGAGTGCCGGCACGCGGATGACGGCCGTTCGGTTTTTCTCCGCATAGACGGCGTCGTTTTCTCTAAGCTGCAGATACACCCAGACGCCGTCGGCGGCATGGTGGTAGAGAAGCCTCTTGTCGGGTACGCCGGCCGCGATCAAGTCTTCGATCCACTGCTGGCTCAAACCCAGATCATAGAACTTTAAAGCCACCTTTTCTCTGGCGGTGATGCCCCTGCCCTGCGAAATAATCGTCGGACTTCTGTCGCGCTGAAAATTCAGCGACTCTTCGCGCAAAAATTCCACCTGAAGCTCATACAGCTCGGGATCGTGCGCGACGCGTCCCCAAGCTTCGACCGTCTGATGCATCGGCCGCTTTTCGGCAGCCGCAGTCCGGATATTCAGAGACTGACGGCCTGCGTCGGAAACGTCGACGGCGATGCGGCCTTCGAGCGCCCGCCCCCCGGACTTGGAAGCCGAAGTGTCCGGCAC
>CAZJAX010000077.1:0-9953 GCA_964543965.1 uncultured Planctomycetia bacterium | reverse complement strand
AGTATGGTTTCACGCCGGCGGATATTTTCAAACTCGCATCGATCGTGCAGATGGAAAAAAAGCGTCACTGGCTGCCGCTAAATCCCGACCCGATGTATTACGTCTTGAAAGCGGCGCAGGCCGTCTATCTCGGCGCGCTGGAGGACCAGGACCTGAGGATGTTCGAGAATGACGTGCTCCTGAGGCTGCTCTTTGGCGCATTCAAGGAGCAGATCCAGAAAAAGGAGATCACCCGTCCCGAGCTGCGCACTTATTACGGGCTTCTCAAACGGCAGATCTTCCAGGAGTTTTCACATGTGGAGACGCGGCCGGCCGAGAAGAGCGTGCTGCTGAAGGATCTGAAGGAGAAGGAAGATATTGTCTGGGCCAACGGCATGCGCATCCGCTGCGAAAACCTGGCGGAAGAGAAATACGTGATCACGACGCCCGCAAAGACCTACTCCACGACGCTGACGGCTATGAAGAACGGGCACCCGCTCTCCAGAGAGATGGAGGTCCGATACGATGAAGCCAGCGGTCAGGTGACGGTGAAATATGAGATCGTCCGGTCGATAGGCGGCATCGAGATCCCGCAGGATGACTGGAACCGCGAGCGGGCGCTTCCGGTGCATGAAGTGTCGACGAGCGCGTTCATGGAGATGACACCGGAACACGCGATATTCCTGACAGGTCTTCTGCATGCCTGGCAGCCGCGCATCGATAAGACCGGCCGCGTTCACCGCCCGCGCGTCGCGATGATCAACGGCGAGACCGGCGTCGCCAAGACGACCGGTATGGTCAACTACGCGGCGGTCGCGGGCATCCCGGTGTACGTGCTCAATTCCTATGAAGACCTAAAAGTTTCCGACATCACGCAGGGCATGCGGGTGCGCGGCGGCAAGATCGAAGTCGATATCAAGGAATTCCTGGCGCGTGTCGGCCGTGTGCGGAAAGCCGGAGATACGGAATGGCGCAAGATACAGATTCCCGGCAAGACCATGACTTCCCGTGTCGTCGTCGTGTGGGACGAGGCCAACGTATCTCCGGAGATGGCTTTTGCGATGGCGCCGCTTTTCCGCGGAGAAAAGCGATTCACGATAGAATATGCCGGAGAAACGCTGGAGGTCGAGGTCGAGGACGAGGTGGATTTTGCGCTGACGTTCAACCCGGCTGAAAAGTATGCCGGACGCGAAGGATTTTCCAGAGAGATCATCCAGCATGCCCATAAGTTCTGGCCCGCCAATCCGACACGCTACAGCGACGACCAGCTTGTAAAGATCCTGAGGGAGTATCACCGCCGCGGCGTGGGCAATGTGCGCGATGCGATGGAGCGCCGTCTGGCTCAGGCGGCTGCCCCGCCAGAATCGGAGACTTATATCCGAAACGTGAGCGTCCCTGTGAGCGGCTCACCCGATGCGACCTCCTCGCTGAACGCCGCCGGCGAACACGCGGCGCTTCAGCCTCAGTGGCGATACCCCGATCCGCAGGCGTCCGCGGACTGGATCAGCGCGATCAAAATAAAGCTATTGACTGAAAAGATCGCCGAGGAAGACGGCGAAGACGGGATGACGGCTCCGCCCGCGCCTGAACCCAAACCGGCTTCCGGAACCTCTGAGATGAAGACTGAAGAGGAAAAATTCAGCCTGGATTACGATCTGCCGGCGCTCCAATCCCAGATCGATGAATTCAAAAAACCCGGCGCGATGTCCGATCTTCTGGGATTCGCCAATAAGGTGTTGGCGCCGTTCCTTCAAGCCGTTTCGGATATGGCGCTCAACGAAGACAATGAGCCGAACCGCAAGATCCTGCAGGGAGTCTACGAGCTTGCCCGGACCGTGGATCCCCTTCTGGAATCGGCTCTGCGCAGTATTTACGAGATGTACCTGAACAAGGACGTGAAAGAGGAGGAGCTCTGGGAGCAGTTCGCGCATTTGAGGCGCATATTCGCCGAACCGGGCCGCGGCGTCTACTTGATCCTGAAAGGTGTTTCTGAGTCCAACGAAAAGGCGCCTTATCTTTACGCGCAGCCCCACAAGATCATCGAGCATTTTACGAATGTGACGCCCGAGATTCTCGCGCGGGTCGGCATCAACCCCGCGGGCGCGATGTCCCGCATGCCGGTGGCGCGCGCCGTCGTCCTGGGCGCCTCGCCCAAACCCGGGCTCGCGGGATATTTCGAGGGCGAATTTGCGGTGATCTTCCGGGATGAGGCTATCTCCATTGCCAGGGGCATGATAGGGGATGAAGAAGCGGTCTCGTGGACGGCGTGGCACGAGATCGGGCATTGGGTGGATCAGACGCGTTCCCGGCTGGAGAAATACCCGATCCCCGATAACATCGAGCTCAACTCCATGCTCTTTCCGCTCGTCTATTCGCAGCACCAGGAAGCCTACCTCCGCTTTCTCCGGGAGTGGCTCCTTCAGACAAAAGATCCGGAGGATATTTACGGTCAGGCTGTTAAAGGCATCCTGAACGGTCTCTGGATGCGCCACACGGAACTGGCGGGCAACACATCGCTGGCGCTGATCCAGCAGGACGTATTCAGAAGGGCAGAGCTTGACAGTCAGCTCATCACCGACGGCTTCGAACCAGAGAAGATCTCAGTGATCGTCGACGCTTTGCTGGCCGCCTCCGCCGCGGAGCCCGGCGGTCAATACCTATCCCGGCTCGGAGCGCATATTTATCAGAACCGCAAAGACTATCTGCATACGGCCAAACCCGGCGTCAAAAAAGTCCAGCAGGGCGAAGACGGGTCCGGGTGGGCCCAGGAATTCGGCGCGGGCGTCGACAAGGGCTACCCGCAGAAGATCGTAGGAAAAGCAGGCGGAAAGAAAGTGATCGTCGATTCGAAGAGCAAAGGAGACCGCCCCAAATACACTCCTAAAACGCGGCCAGCCGGTGACGGCAAAACCGGCCGAGGCGGCGGGAAGAAAGGCGGGGATCCGGACAAGGAGAGCGGCAAGAAGGATGGCGCATCCGATGATGATCGGGGTGAAAAAAAGCCTTCGGGTACCGCCGGCGAGACAGCCGAAGCGGCGGATCTGGAAAGCGTGACGATCCCCTCGGGTCTGCTCAAGAAGTTTCTCGACGTATTTGCCGGCGCGCCGGAGATCGTCAAATATCTGAGCGAAGACGGCGACGAGATCAACGTCGAAGAGCTCATGCGCAACCTGCGCTCCCAGGAGATCTTCATGACCCAGAAGGTGCGGCGCGCGCTGGCGCAGGTCAGTCTCGGCCTGGCGGTCGACATCAGCTCAAGCACGCTCGCCACCCGCACGGTCGATGCGCCGGAAGGGCCGACCACTAAGTCGATCAACCAGATCTTCATCGAGCTTGCCACGCAGTACCTGCGCCTTTTTCACATGGCCGCTGCCAGAAACAAGGGTGTTGAGCTGACGCTGGCCGCTCACGGCAACGCCTATTACCCGCTCCTGCAGTACAAAGACAGCCGCAAAAAGCACAAGGTGCAGGAAGCTTTGGATAAGCTCGTCGAAAAGGGCGCTCCTGACGGGAACGATTTCCAGGCAGTCATCGACGCGGTCATCGAAAAGCACCTGAAGGAAAGCACGCATGAGTCGCGGCTCGAGATCGTCATCGTGGACGGTGAGGTCAGCGTGAACCCAGACACTCTTGAGCGCGCCCACCGCCTGGGCATCGATATCGTTTTCATCGGCTACGATACTCCGGCGGTGCTGAATTTCCCCAAATCGATCAATCTGCCTCTGGGATCCGGCCCCGATGTCATGCTTCAGACGATCTTGAAAATAGCGCTTCTAAAGAATAAAAAAGGCCGTGGAGGCAAGCTTCCTTACAAGAAAAACCTAGGGGAAGAGCTCGGCTTGGCGTCGGACGGAGCGAGACTTGCGAAAGAAAAAACGCCGGGATTGCAGAAAACGATCACGGATTTCCTGAAGGCTCCTCTCGGCGTGCAGTCGCCGGCCGGAAGCCGGCTTGCCGGCTTCAGCCTGAGTCCGTCCGGCGGGACGCAGACCGTCAACGTCGAGATTGACAGGCTTGTGCCGTGGCTCAACGAAGACCTGCAAAAACGGGCAACCGCCCAAAATCTCGGTCTCATTCTCCGAAAACTCGACAGTCCGGAGTGGTCGGACCGTATGGCCGTCTTATCGGCGATCCCGCTGTTTGTGGAAGCGATCCGCTTTTCTCCCGATGAGAACGCATTTACCGCACAGAACATGAACACCATTCTGGAGAATATACAGAATGCCAACTGGACGGTTTCGACTACCGCCTTGAAGGTTCTGGCGATCTTCATCCAGGCGGTCCCGTCCAATGCCTCCCTCGACAGCTACAGACTTGTTCTCGAAAGGCTATCTGGTTCTACCGAAGATCGCCGCTTGGCCGCTTTCCACGCGCTTCCGGCTTATGCGGATGCGGTAGAGGGTGATGAGGCTTTCCGGGCTTTTGCCCAGGCCGTGAATTTTGCGATGGCGCCTACTTCAACCCGCATCAACATTTCCGGCGACATCGCTAAGCCTGAAAATGTCGCCCTGACAAGAAAGGACATCGCGGACTGGATCAGTTCAAAAGTAAATGACGAGGTCCAATTTACCCGTCTGCAGACGGATATGGGCGCCCTTTGGAGAATGCGCCGCGGTCTTCTCGCCGCCAGCGCAGGGGTCGCTGACGCTGAAGCGCTCGCCGATAATGTATTTTTCGTCACTCTTTACAATAGGATGCAGAGTCCCGACGGCTCGAGACTCGCTTCCGACGTCGGAGTCACGGCGTTCCTGCGGCTCTCCGAAGGAGCGCAGGCCGTTGAGATCGATCTCGGACGTGCGGTCGAATGGCTCGAGGCAGACCCGGCGCGCCGCGCGACCGCGTACAATCTGCACCAACTGGTCGAAAAAAGGGGCGATCTCAGAGCGGTCGGGCCTATCTTGGAAGCTACGGGAGCGTTCATCAAGGCCAACGCCTCCTTGGCCGACGACATCAATCTCGAGCGCATCATCGCCAATATCCTGGATCCTTTTTTCTCCGCGCATTCAGAAGCATTGAGGGTGCTCCCGTATTTCGTGGAGGCTGCCCGGAAACTGCCGGCTTCGAAAAATCCTTTTACGAGGCGCAGCCTCGAGCTTGTCCTGAGGAACACGATCGATATCGATGAAACCGTCTCTGAAAATGCGCTGAAGATCCTGGCTTTTTATGCCGAAAACTCGAGATCTCTGCCGGCGGACCAAAATCTTTTCAAGGAAGCCAGTCTCGAGGCGATCAATCAAGCCTCGGCGGAGAACAGTCCTTTACACCCGCGATATCTAAAAGCCTACTCGTTCTTTATCTTAGCCAACCCTGATTTCGCCACGGAAGAAAATTTGCGGCTCGCCCTGGCGAAGACCGCAAGCGCCAACCCGCGCGTCAGCGCGGCTGCGATGCAGGTGCTCTCGGCTCTTGTCCGGAGGGTTCCGGCGTTTGCAACGTCTGCCAATCTAGTTCTGGTGCTTAAACAGATCGATGTCACCGGAAACGAACCCAGTGTCCAGGCCATGAAGACCTTCACTGCATTCTTTGAAGCCGATCCCGGCCTGGCGACGCCGGAGAATTTGAAAGTTGTTTTTGAACTGCTCACATCAAGATCGTACCCCGCTCGCGAAGCTGCGGTTACGACTATCGATGCTGCTGCCAAAGCAGTGCGCAGTTCTGACCAGCTGCGCGCATTCCTGAGCGCCGCGGCATTCCTTTTGACGCCCGATGTGACAGAGGTCGATATATCCGAAGACGCGAAGATCTCGGATGTGATCTCCATTCACAGGCCGAGGATCGCGGACTGGATCGTTTCCGACATCAAGAGCGCGGACGGTTATCGGAGGCTTCAGGCGGATCTTGCAGGGCTGTGGAGGATGAGAGAGGAACTTCTCCGGAAGACGGCGGGCATCGATGATGCGGAAGCGCTGGCAGACGACTTCTTCAGGACTTCCTTTTACAAGAATATGACACAGGGCACGCGGCTTGTCAGTCTTGAGCGGGAGCCGGGCGGTGCGCCCGAATATATCCATCTGAAGGAAGCCGGAAAATGGATTGCGCTGGATCCTGCCAAGCGCGCGACACCGGATAACCTGAAGGCGGTCATAGAACTCCTTTGGGTCCGCAACTTCACGCTCCGCGAGGAAGCGGCTCAGGCGCTGAGCGATGCGGCTAAAGCTTGTGCCGGGATGCCGGCTGCGTCCAATCCGTTCACTGCCGCTGCAGCCGAGCCGTTGATAAGAAACATGGCTCTGGATGATTATGATCTTAAGACTGCGTCATTTAAGGGTATGGCAGCGTTCCTCACGGCGTCGCCGGATTTGGCCTCCGAAGATATCGTCGCTCTGACTATCAGCGATCCTTCCCGCGGTCTGGGTCTCATGCCGGCGCTGCATGCGGCGGTTAAAAAATTGCCCGCTTCGAAGAATCCGTTCACCGCCGAAAAATTCGCGGCCGTACTGAAAAAATTGGAAGCTCCCAGCGCCGAAAACAGGACTGATGAGGTGCTGCTGGCGTCGGCTTTTATATCAGGCAACGCAGCGCTGGCAACTGACGCCGCTCTGAAAGCGCTCTTAGAAAGATTGAAAGACGCCAATCGCGAAACGCGCTGGGAGACCGTTCACGCGCTGCCGGCGATCGCAGACGCTGTCATGGATGTGCCTGCGGAAAAAAATCCTTTCACGGCGGCGAATCTTGAAGCTCTTTTGGCGATGCTCTCCGATCCCGATAGGAATATCAGGGAGGCGGCATTTAGAGGTATCGGCGCTTTCGTAAGGTCTAACCCGCCTCTGGCGACCGAAGAAAACCTGAGAAGGGTTCTCGCTCAGCCGTTCGATGACACGACCGTCATCGGAGCATTTGAAGAGGCTGCCAGGGCGCTCCCTGCCGAGAAAACCCCCTTTACCCCTGCCCTGATGGCGGGGGTCGTCAAAAAGATGGGTGATACCGCAGACGGCGATGCGGTTTTCCAGGGTCTGAGGGATGTCCCGTTCTTTGTCCGGGGCAACCCCGCTCTCGCCAACACCGCCAATTTAGCGCCGGTCATCCGGATCTTGGGATCTTCGGATGACAGTACGTTTGCGGTGAGCGCTTTGCAGGCGTTCGTGGAATCCGCTCCGGTTCTGGCGACGGCTTCGACCTTGCGGCTGCTGCTGGTCCGCCAGTCCGACGACAGCGATCTGTTCCGCATTTATGTCAAGAAAGCTATCGAGACTCTCGCTGAAGCCGCAAAGAAGCTGCCGCCGGGAATAAATCCCTTCGACCAGAGGAATTTTGAGTTCGTTTTATGGAAAGTAAAGGATGCCGATGAAAGGAAATTCCCTGCTCATGACATCCTGACGATGTTTTTGGACGCCAATCCTGCGCTCGCGAACGAAGCCAATCTGACATCGATACTGTCCGCTCTGTTTACACCGCTCGGCGATGTTCGTTCCGAGATCGTGGAGGCGGTGAGGATCTTCGGCAGAGCTGCCTATGGATCTGCGGCTGCGAAGCCCTTCACCGCGGGAAGCTTGAGGAAGGTTCTTGAAAAACTGGCTGCCGGCAAAGACGGGGCCGCATTCGAGTTTTCTAAGATCATCGAAGTGTTCCTGGAACGGGCGCAGGACATGCCTCCGCAAGAAAACCCGTTCACGGCAGACAATCTGAGATTCCTGATCGCAAAGATGACGCTGGACAGAGCTGCGATGGGCCCATCGTCCCGATACCGCTGGACTTTGTCGACCTTCGAAGAGGCTCTCCGAAACGATGACGCGCTATCTGCTTTTGCGTCGGCTCTGCCGTTTATTTTGAGTTCAGACGAGACCGCGCTTGATATCTCTGACGACCCCGCGGTGCCCCGCCGGGTCGTCCTGGCCAGAGCTGACGTGATGGCCTGGCTCCGGGAGGGGGCGGCGGATGAGGCGTCCTTTTCCCGTCTTCAGTCTGTCCTGACTTCGCTTTGGCGGATGCGTGAGGAGCTTCTTCGTCAGACAAGAGGCGTGGATGATGCGGAAAAACTGGCCGACGAAGTATTCTTCACGGCGCTCTACCAGCAGATCAATCGGACGTCTGCTGCAAGACTGGCTGCTATCAACCTAAAACCGTCACCTTCCTCTGACCCCGTCGCGGTCGATCTGGAAAAGGTGGGGGATTGGATCAACCAGGATCTTTCCAGGGCGACTTCCGGTAACTTCAGGGTCATTATTGAGAAGCTATCGGATCCGGCGAAATCTATATCTCTCTCCGCTCTCGACGCGCTCCCGCACTTTCTCCTGGCCAACAGTCAATTAGCGGCCCCCGACAGCCTTAAGATCGTTCTTGAGAAGCTATCGGATCCTGATGAAGGTGTCTGCCGCACAGCTCTCCAAACCTTGCCGTACTTCATCGACGCCAACCATTTATTGGCCACTGCCGACAATCTGAAATCTGTTCTTGAGAAGCTATCGGATCCTGATTGGGATGTCCAACAGACCGCTCTTCAGACCCTATCGCCGTTCTTAAAGGCAAACAATCGATTGGCCACTACCGAAAACCTGGATCTCATACTCGAGAAAGTATCTCATCCTTACCCGATCATCAGCTTCTCGGCTCTCAAAGCCCTTCCATCATTCTTCAAAGCCAAACCTCAATTAGCGGCTGCCGATAACCTTAGACTTGTCCTTGAGAAGCTGTCGGCTGATGATCAATTTCTTCGCCGCGCAGCTCTCCAAACCCTCCCGGCGTATGAACAAGCCTCTCAAAACAACGAAGCCCTGCATTCCTTTACGCAAGCCTGCATCCTGGCCCTGACCCCAGAAGAGACCACGATCAATCTCTCGACCGACCCCTCAGCCCCTGATCATGTCGTTCTTGAGCAGCAGGCTATAGCCCTTTGGATCCATTCCAAGCTCAACGACCGCATAGCTTTTGCACAGCTTCAAACGGACCTGGCCGCACTCTGGAGAATGCGCCAGCAGCTTCTGCAGGAAAGTCAGGGAATGGCAGACTCCGAGAAATCGGCGAACGAAGTCTTCTTTGCGGCGCTCTATCAGCAGATGGGTCGGACGTCTGGTGCAAGACTGGCACACGACCCACAAGAGCCGATCGGCCAACGCCCTTCCCAGACTGCCATCGACAGCCTCAAACATATTCTCGAGAAGATTTCCGATTTTGATCAGCATGGCCGCGAAGCCGCTTTAAAAGCCCTTTCATCCCTGCTCAACGCCAACAGCGATTTTGCCGCCCCCGACAACTTCAAATTTATCCTTGGTAAACTCTCCGATCCAAATAGGCGCGTCCGCCACGCCGCCTTAATAGCTATCCCTCTCTTTATCAAAGCCAACAGTGTTCATGCGACCCCCGGCAATCTTAAATTAGTCTTTCGGAAGTTTTCCGATCCTGACTTTTTCGTCCGCCAAGCCGCTTTAGAAGCACTCCCATCCTTCATCGAGGCCAACAACTCTAACGCCACCACCAAAAACCTCGAACTTGTTCTTAAGAAGCTCTCCGACCCTGATATAGGTATTCTACGCACCGTCCTAGTGGTCGTTCCATCCTTCATCAAAGCCAATAGCGCTCATGCCACCCTTGCCAACCTCAGCCTCGTCCTGGAGAAGTTCTCCTATCCGGATATGTATGTCCGCCGAGCCGCCGTATCAGCCCTGCCGTCTTTCGTCGAAGCCAATAGCGCTTACGCCACTCCCGACAACCTCAAGCTCGTTCTTGAGAAGCTCTCCGATTCTGATCGGGAGGTCGGTGAAGTCGCCTTAAAAGCCCTCCCATTTTTTATCGAGGCCAACAAGAGCGCTTTCACCCCGGACAACCTCAAGTTTGTGCTCGAGAAGTTCTTCGATCCCCACTGGGATATCCGTCGAGTCGCCCTCGGAGCTCTGAGGTCCTTTGAAAAAGCCTTTCAAGACAACGAAGCCCTGCATTCCTTTACGCAAGCCAGCATCCTGGCTCTTGCACTGGAAAAGACCGTGATCGATCTCTCCGCAGACCCCTCAGCCCCTGATCGCGTTGTTCTTAAAGGAGAG
>CAZJAX010000076.1:0-10004 GCA_964543965.1 uncultured Planctomycetia bacterium | reverse complement strand
TGGTGCAGCTAATGATCTATCTCGCGGCTATGTTTTGGATATCGTGGCAGTTGACGCTGGCGGCATTTCTGATATTTCCGTTGCTTCATTTTTCATCGAATTGGCTTATCCATAGGATCAGGCATTCATCGACGAGTTACGCCGAAGCGATCGATGAGCTGTCAAAAAAAGTATTCAACGTATTTTCTGCCGTGGTGCTCATGAAAGCCTACCGAGCGGAGGAAAAGGAAAAAGTCAGCTTTTCCAATGCCAGCAATTCCGTCGCGGAGCACGAATTCAGCATCGATAAAAAATATAATCTGATCTCGCCCTTGCAGGAGATCGTTTTTCTTCTGATGATCCTCGTGCTGGTGACGGCTATCGCTCTTTTGCTGCGCTACAAGACAGCTTCGGACTTTTCGTCTTTCCTCGTTTTCTTCTATATTTTGAAGCGCTCTTCAAACTGCTTTAAATCCCTCAGCAGCATCCGTTCCACTTTTGCGACATCCTTGGGCGTATGGAAAAGCATCTTGAGCGTTTTGAACGACGAGAATAAATTCTTTGTGCATGGGGGATCTCTCGAATTCCGGGGCATCGAGAAGAGGCTTTCGGTCAGCCACCTCAACTTCAGCTATCCGCTCCGCCCGGCTGTGCTCAACGACTGCTGTTTCGATATCGAAAAAGGCAAGATGACGGCGCTCGTCGGACAGACGGGAGCGGGAAAATCCACGATCGTCAGCCTTCTATGCCGTTTTTATGAAGCGCCCCGCGGGACCATATTCATCGACGGCACCGATATCAATGATTTTTCTCTTGAATCCTTTTACCGCAACATCGCTTATGTAAGCCAGGAAGTCCAGCTGATGAATGACACGCTGAGAGCCAATTTGCTATACGGCATCGATGCGAAGGATGTCACCATTGAGAAGATCGTCGACGTTTTGGGCAGGGCCAGGCTAGGAGAATTTGTCGAAAAGCTTCAGCAGGGACTCAATACCCCTCTGATCGAACGGGGCAAAAGTAAACACCTGGCGAGCCTTGAAACGGTCGTGGGGGACCGCGGCGTGCGGCTCTCGGGCGGAGAAAAGCAGAGGCTTTCGATCGCCCGGGCGATCTTAAAAAACGCGCCTATCCTTATCCTTGATGAGGCGACGAGCTCCTTGGATACGCACACGGAAACTTTGATACAGGAATCCATCGCCGAAGCCGCCAAAGGCCGCACCACGATCGTCATCGCCCACCGCCTTTCTACTATCAAGAACGCGGATAAGATCATCGTACTGGATCAGGGGCGCGTCCTTGAGTCGGGGACTCTGCAGGAGCTGCTGGACAAAAAGGGAAAATTCTACGCTCTTTGGCAGGCGCAGAGGTTTGAATGACGGTCTTCAGTCCCTTGGCGGAGAACACGGAGGCCCGCCTGATCCGCGTCATCGATTCAGACCGGCTGGTCGAAGCATGGAAAAATGCTTTCCAGATTGACGTCGCCTCCGAGTTTCGCGGCTGCAAACAGCTGTATCTTTATGAGTGCCCTTCCACGAAGCTGAGATTTTTTTTGCCGGCGGATGCCGCTGGCTCCGACAAGCTTTATGAGCAGCTGCAGAAATTCGATTGGTTTTATCAGGAAGAAAAGTGGGAATACGCCGAAGCGCTGAAGGACCTGGCGCGCGGCAGCCGCGTGCTGGAAGTCGGATGCGGCACCGGGGCTTTCCTGAAGAAGGGGCTGGCCGCAAAAATGACGATGAGCGGTCTAGAGATCAACCGACAGGCGGCTGCATCCGCTGCGCGGTCGGGCCTGCCCGTTGACTGCACGCCTTTGGGGGATTTTGCGGAGAAGCATCCTGCCTCCCAGGACGCGGTCTGCGCATTCCAGGTCTTGGAGCATATTAGCGAGCCCAGGATATTTTTGCAGCAGATGACGGCCGTTTTAAGAACGGGCGGTCTTCTCGTACTGAGCGTGCCTAACCTGGACGCGTACCTTAAGAATCTTCCCGATGATCTGATGAATATGCCGCCGCATCACATGACGCATTGGACCGCAGAATCCGCCAAAAGCCTGGAAAGGATCCTGCCTCTGCGTTTGAAGAGGATCACGCCCGAGCCTCTGGCAGCCTGCCACGTTTCCGAATACCTGCACGCGGCATCCAGCGAAGCGCGCCGGCGCTGGAAGCGGGCCGGCCGATTTTTATTCAATAGGCTTACAAGGCCATTTTTTTCCGCCGTCCTGAAGAGCGGTCTCCGGCGATGGGTGCGCGGGCGCTCGATGTACATTTGTTATGAAAAAATTCCGTCCGGAGCTTCTGCGTAAGCGATGAAGATCGTGCATTTGTCTACCTATGATTCAGGCGGCGCGGGCATCGCGGCGCTGCGCCTGCATCGGGCTCTTCTGAAGGCAGGTGCGGACAGCTGTTTTATCGTCCCCACGAAAAGATCAAGCGTCGAAGGAGTTTCTAGGCTTGAGACTCCCAGGATCGGGCTTGCGGCGGCCGCAGTCAGACGCTTGCGGGTTCGCGGGATCAGGACAGAGGCTTCAAAATATGAAGCTTCGAAGCCCGGGGGCGTTGAAATATTCTCCGACGACCGCTCGTCGTTCGATTGGAGATCGGATGCCCGGATCTCCGGAGCGGACATCGTGAATCTTCACTGGGTGGCGGGTTTTATGGATCACCGTCTTTTTTTTCGCGAGGCTGTCAGGAGAGGCCAGGCGGTCGTCTGGACTCTGCACGACATGAATCCGTTTACCGGCGGCTGCCATTACACGGGGGATTGCACAAAGTATAAGGCTGGCTGCGGCGCGTGTTTTCAGCTTGGATCCCGTGATCCGGATGACCTCTCGAGCCGCATATGGAAAAGAAAAAACTACGCTTACGCGCGAGCCCGCATCAAGGCCGTGGGCTCAAGCCGCTGGATCGCCGACAGGGCGCGGGAAAGTTCGCTCATGGGGAAGATGCCCGTGACGGATATTTCGAGCAGCGTCCCGGATGAGTTTTTTGCCGGTTATAAAAAGGAGGAGTGCCGCCAGACATTGAACCTGCCTCAGGATAAGACGATTCTTCTTTTCGGAGCGGAACGTATTTCTAACGAGAGGAAAGGTATCCGCTATTTTTCGGAGGCGCTGCGGATCATTTCTTCGAAAATGGATGTTTCCGGGATCGAAATCGCCGTTTTCGGAAAAGAGGATAAAAGAAGCGAGGTATGCGGCAAAATCCCCGTGCATTATCTCGGCAGCATTCAAGATGAAAAGCTGCTAGCCGCGTGCTACAGCGCTGCCGATATCTTTGTGCTTCCTTCACTCGAAGACAACCAGCCCAATACGGCGCTCGAGTCGCTCGCCTGCGGGACGATGGTGGTCGCTTTTGCTGCGGGGGGTGTCCCCGAGATGGTGGAACACGGAAAAACAGGTCTTTTGAGCCGACTAAAGGATGCTGAGGATTTGGCGTCCAACCTACGGGAAGCTGTCGAAAACCGTTCGCTTAGGGAGGCGATGTCAAGAAACGCCGCGGCAGTCGCCCGGCAGCGGTACCGGATGGAAATTCAGGCCGCCAGCTACCTTGATCTTTATCGCGGAATACTGGGAGGCAGAACCTGATGCGATGCCCGCGTTTAAACGAGCTTCCTCCGCCCCCCGCAGGAAAAACCGGCTGGCCTTGGACCGAAGAGTGTGCCCAGATGCCGGACATGCGGAGCGACGGGCGGGGCTGGCCGAAAATAAGCATCGTCACTCCGAACTACAATTACGGTTCTTTTATCGAGGAGACGATACGCTCCATCCTGCTTCAGGGGTATCCCGATCTGGAATATTTGGTCATCGACGGAGCGAGCACAGACTTTTCGATGGATATCGTCAGGAAATACGAGAAGTGGATCTCCTTCTGTGTGAGCGAAAAGGATTCAGGCCAAGCGTCCGCGATCAATAAGGGGCTGAAGAAGTGCACGGGAATTCTGGTGAATTGGATCAATTCCGATGATCTGCTGACGCCGGGTTCTTTGCGCATCCTCGGTGATCTGAGCGCGCAAAACCCGCAAGCCATCATCGCGGGAGCCTGTAGAAATTTCTCCGCGGACAAGCCTGATGAGGTCATCGTGAACAGCGGCCTGAACGCCGAAAGCCTGATCGCGTTCTGGAGAAACAAAACGGTGTTTCATCAGCCGTCGATCTTCGTGCCGGCCGCGGCTATACGAAAAGCGGGGTATCTGGATGAGGCTTTCCGCTTCTGCTTCGATCATGACTGGCTGATACGGCTGACCCGCGTCTGCGGAGTGGTCTATACCCGGCAGGTGCTGGCTGATTTCAGGCTGCACGATCTTTCAAAAACGGTCAGCCAGACCCCGCTGTTTCTGGGTGAGCGCGAACAAATTTCAAAAAAATACTGGAGCGTGTCGGACCCCGGCATGCCCGGTGAATGGGAGCGTTACCGGCGGTCGCAGGAAAGGTACCGGCGCCTCAATGAGATCCTCACGGCAGAAATGTGCAGAACTGATAAGTTTTCAAGACTCATCTCATTGGTATCCGCAGACCGCGGATTATTGCCGATGAAGGCCACCTGGGGCGCGCTCAAAAGGATCGCGCTGAACCGGAGGAGCTGAATGATCTCAATCGTCATTCCGGTATACAACGCTGAAAAATTCATCCGGGAAACGCTGGAATCCGTTTTCATGCAGACCTATGGTGATTATGAGGTGATCGCTGCGGATGACGGCTCCACGGACGGATCAGCCGCGATCATCCGCTCGTTCGGATCCAGAGTCCTTTATGACTACGGTCCCAACCGGGGTGTCAGTGCTGCGCGCAACCGGGGCACACGCCTGTCCAAAGGCGAATATATCCAGTATCTCGACTCTGACGACCTGCTGACAAAAGGATCTCTAGAAATGAAGATGAAGGCTCTCAGGCTGTCCGGCGCGGATGCGGTCTATACGGATTGGCAGAGACTCAAAAAAGATGCTGAGGGGCGCTATGTGCCGGGTCCCATCGTGTCAAAAAAGATTGAAGATGTGAATGCGGACCCTCAAATATCTCTGCTGACGGAGTATTGGACTCCCGTCGCATCCATGCTGTTCCGCCGCAGCTTCGTAGAGAAGGTCGGAGGGTGGAACGAGGAGCTTCCGATGGTGGAGGATGTCAGGTTTCTTCTAGAAGGCGCTATCCGAGGGGCGCGTTTTGAGCATGCGCCCGGACTTGGCGCCCAATACCGCGTCGCTTCCTCGGGAAGCCTTTCTACCAGCGACCCCTCGAAGTTTTTCGAGTGCTGTTTTAAGAACACGCGGTATATGGAAGGCCTTTGGAGAGCGCAGGGCGAAATGAGCGAAGACAGAAAAAAGGCGCTGCTCAAAGCCTACTCGATCACGGCGCGTGCGAGTTTTGAAAGGAACCGGCTTCTTTTCGAAAGCGCTTACGCTGCGATAAAAAAACTGGATCCGAAGTATGTCCCGGAAGAGCCGCGGAGAATCTATTATTTATCGAAGCTCTTGGGCTACAGAAACGCCGAACGTGCCGCGTTGTGGTACAGAAACATCAAGAGAGCCGGGAGGCCGGCGTGAAAATCATCGAGATCCCATTCTGCTATTATCCGGACGCCGTCGGCGGGACCGAGGTGTATGTCCGGTCTCTTTCAGAATCTTTACAGCGCATGGGCGCTGAGGTCGTCGTCGCGGCGCCGGCGCCTAAAAACGGCTGTTATGTCCATGAGGGAATTCCCGTCAAAAGATACGGGATCTCCGGCAGCATCCAGGATCTGGCGGAGCTTTATGGGGCGGGCGACCCTGAGGGAGCCGCAAATTTCGGCCGCTTGCTGGATCAGGAAAAACCGGACATAGTCCATTTCCATGCGTTCACGCGCGGCGCATCGCTTCTGGCTATGCGCGAGGCGCGCAAGCGGAAGATCCCCTTAGTTTTTACTTACCACACTCCGACTGTCGGCTGTCAGCGCGGCTCCTTGATGCGGTGGGGAAGCGAGGTCTGCGAAGGCAAAGCCGATGCCCGTATTTGCGCGCCCTGCGTGCTTCATGCGCATGGCCTGCCAAAACCGATCGCTGAAGCCGTGAGCCTGCTTCCGGCCGGCTTGGGAAGGGCTGCGAGCGTATGCGGCTTATCGGGTTCCTGGGTGACCGCATTGCGGACGCGTCCGCTTGTCGAGACGCGTATCGATATTTTCTATCAGATGCTTGCCGAAGCAGATCACCTGGTGGCGGTGTGCGATTGGGTTCAAAGCGTGCTTGAGAGGAACGGCGTTCCCCGCGAAAAAATGACTCTTTCCCGACAAGGCGTTTCCTCGGGACGTCATGCCGCGGCAACGGCAGCCGAAACGCACGATCAGAATTTGAAGGTCGTTTATCTTGGGAGGCTCGATCCATCCAAAGGTGTTCACGTTCTGGTCAAAGCCGTGAGGCAGCTCGGCGATGTCGGTATGACTCTGGATATTTTCGGCGTAAAGCAGGGTGAGTCGGGGCAAAAATACGAGGATGAGCTTAAGCTCATCGTTTCCGACGACTCGAGGATACGTTTTCATCGCCCGATCGCGGCCTCCGAAGTTCCGGAGCGTTTGGCGGCTTATGACGTGATGGCCGTGCCGTCGCAATGGCTGGAGACGGGTCCCCTCGTCGTGCTGGAGGCATTCGCGTCGGGGCTGCCCGTGATCGGATCGCGGTTGGGAGGGATCCGGGAGCTGGTCCGCGACGGGATCGACGGAGTCCTGGTCGATCCCTGCGCTTCGCCCGAACGATGGGCGGCAATGTTGAGGCGGATGGCGGATGACAGGACGTTTCTCAAAAGGCTCAAATCCGGCATCTTGCCGCCGCGTACCATGGACGCCGCCGCGGACGATATGATGAGACTTTATGAAGAGCTGTGCGGACGGAAAAAATGAAAAAAAGCATTCTTTATATCCAATACACGAACCCCGCAGGCTATCCTTCGCTCGAGCATAGCTCAAGACTGCTCGCCGAAAGAGGATGGTCCGTCGAATTTCTCGGGACCGGAGTTTTCGGAGCGGGCGCGCTGCGATTTCCTGAGCACCCGAAAATCCGTGTGCGGCAGATGCCGTTTTCCAAAGCGGGATTTATGCAGAAGCTTCATTAGGCCCGATTTTGCTTCTGGGTATTTTTTTCAGCGGTGCTTGGAAGGCCCGGCTGGCTCTACGCTTCGGATCCGCTTTCCTGTCTTCCGGTGTATTGGCTGAGCTTTATCTTCCCGGGCAGGGTGATTTACCACGAACATGACTCTCCGGTGCCAAAAAATGACGAAAGATTTTTTATGAAGGCGATCTTATCCTCCCGCTCGAAGCTCGCCCGGCGAGCGAGGCTTTGCATCCTGCCCAACGCCGAGCGCGCGGAGATCTTTGCCGGCCAAATGGGGGATCTTAAAAATG
Source organism: uncultured Planctomycetia bacterium (assembly GCA_964543965.1). GTDB lineage: Bacteria > Omnitrophota > Gorgyraeia > 2-02-FULL-51-18 > 2-02-FULL-51-18 > CAMDWQ01. The sequence continues at coordinate 2,661 of CAZJAX010000076.1, read as the reverse complement.
TCATCTGTGTCTGGAATTGTCCGTCGCTGGAAGAGCTCGACCGCAGCGAGATAAAAAAAACGGATGAAGAGCTGCAGCTTTTTTATCACGGAACGATCACTCCTATCCGTTTGCCGCTGACGGTGCTCGACGCGATGGCGCTCCTGCCGGAAAAGGTCAGGCTGCGCGTCGTCGGCTACCAAACCATAGGTCATCCGGATTACGTGGATAAGCTGAAGGCCAGGGCGGCGTCGCTGGGTCTTCAAGGACGCTTCGAAGCGATCGGCGCGGTGCCAAGCCGCAAGGAGCTCTTGGGCCTGTGCTCACTCTCACATATCGGTCTTGCGTTCATGCCCAAGACGACTCAAGACATCAATGAGAGGGCTATGACCGGAGCTTCCAACAAGCCATTCGAGTATCTGGCGTGCGGCCTGGCTCTTTTAGTGTCGAATCTTCCTGATTGGAAGGGAATGTTCGCCGATGCCGGTTTCGGCAGAGCCTGCGACACGGATGACCCCCGAAGCATCGCCGACGCGGTCAGGTGGTTTTTAGAGCACCCGGAGGAGCTAAAAAGCATGTCGTCCGCAGGCCGACAGAAGATCTGGGATGAATGGAACTATGAGAGCCAGTTTGAGGCAGTGCTCAGGATTCTGGAGAGCCAAAACATATAAAAGTAGTAAGTTTTAGATACTTATGTTATAATTTAATTAAAATTATAGTAGGTGATCTATGAATATAACAAGAACCGCCAAAGAACTCGTCAAAGCCATTCTCTGGAAAGGCGCGGCGGAAAGCGACGGTTTGAAGGCAGTCCGCGTTTTGAGCGGGCCCGCAGCAGGCACGCGGCTCCGTATCGATATCCGCTGTGAATCTGCGTATTGGCTGGGATCCTATGACCGCAGCATACTTCGCCGGATCACGGCGCTTGTCCGACCCGGCCAAACGGTCTGGGACTGCGGGTCATTTTTGGGCTATTACGCCGCGGCTCTCCGAAAAAAAGTGGGCTCCAGCGGCCGCGTTATCTGTTTCGAAGCTTCAAGCCGCAACTATGAACGTCTGTTGCCGATGCCGGCGGTCAACGGCTGGACCAATGTCGAAGTGATCCGTATGGCGGTGGGGCCGGATCATACGACGCTGCGCTTTGTTTCCGGAAAGGGCGCAGCTTCGGGGCCTGCGGATATGCCGGGAAAAACAGCCCCGGCATCTCTGGACGATGTCGAAAACGTCGCTTGCGCCGGTATCGACGAATTAGTTTATGAAAAAGGTTACGCTGTGCCGGATTTCATCAAAATGGATCTGGAGACGGCCGAAGTTTATGCGCTGAGGAACGGCTCGCGTCTTTTTACTGAAAAGAAACCGGCCGTTCTCATCGAGCTCCATAAAGATCCAAAAGACCGCGTCCCTCCTGCATTCGAGGCGGCCGAGGAATTTCTGAACCGTTTCGGATATGAGGGCACGGAAGTCCATTTAAACAGGAGGGTGCGTACCGTGAGTGATTTTATCGAAGCTGAAAAGAAAGGCGTCCAGTGCACGATCCTGGCCGTACCTTCCCGATGAAACGCGTCCTGGTGACCGGAGGAGCCGGTTTTGTGGGGAGCTTTCTGGTGGACCGTCTGGTGCGTGACGGCATGGACGTGGTCTCTATCGATACCCTGGAAACGCAGGTCCATCTGGGCAAAAAACCTGATTATTTGAACCCGAAATGCGAATATCTGTGGACCAGCTGCGCTGACCGCGCGGCGCTGCGGAAAGTCCTGGCGGATACCGAGGTCATTTTTCATTTGGCTGCCATCGTGGGAGTGGGTCAGTCGATGTACGAGATCGCCCGCTACGTCGAGGGAAATACGATGTCCACGGCGGTTCTGCTAGAGGAAGTGCTTCCGTTCAAAAAAAACATACGCAAAATGCTTGTCGCAAGCTCCATGAGTATTTACGGTGAAGGGGCTTACCGCGCCAGCGACGGGAGCGTTTTTTCACCCTCGGGAAGGACCGAACTGCAGCTGGAACAGAAAACATGGGACATCATGGATCCGGCGACAGGTAAGGCGCTGGAATCGATCCCTACATCCGAAACAAAAACGCTTTATCCCAGCTCGATTTACGCGATCGGCAAGCGCGATCAGGAGGAGATGGTGCTGACCGTCGGGAAGTGTTACGGAATTCCGGCGCTCGCGCTTCGATTCTTCAATATTTACGGAAGCCGTCAGGCGCTGAGCAATCCCTACACCGGCGTCGCTGCGATCTTCAGTTCAAGATTTCTGGCGGGCGAACAGCCGCTCATCTTTGAGGACGGAAACCAGAAAAGGGATTTCGTCCATGTCTCGGATATCGTGGACGGTCTTTGCCTGGCCATGCGCTCCGACGCCGATCAGGAGACTTTCAATCTCGGAAGCGGACAGTTTGTAACGATCAAGCGTGTCGCCGAGATCCTGAGTCAGGAGATCACGAAGGGCCGAATCCAGGCCCATGTCAGCGGACAATTCAGGGCAGGCGATATACGGCATTGCTATGCGGATATATCCAAAGCCGCCGGCCGGCTCGGGTATAAGCCGAAATATTCATTCGAAAAGGGAGTCGCGGAGCTGGTGGCATGGGTCCGCACCCAGACAAGATCGGCGGACAGTTTCAGCCAGGCATTGAAAACCGCCCGCAATCAGGGGATCATCAGGTGACGTGATGGCG
>CAZJAX010000075.1:0-10148 GCA_964543965.1 uncultured Planctomycetia bacterium | reverse complement strand
ACCAGAAGCGTGAACTCGCCGTGGCCGCGCTTGAGCCTGCTCTGGTACTGGCGCATCATGAACATCGTAAAAAATCCGGCGAGCAGGAAAAGGCACTTAAAAAGATAGGACGTGCCGTCCTGGACGAAGCTGCCTCCGAACGTGGCGCCGAAGATATTCCAGCGCGTGCAGAGGCATAGAAACACGGCGGCGATACCGGCCATGGCCGTATGGGCCAGGACCCGGCCTCTTTTGTCGTCATCGCGGACGAAGAGGTCAAGGATCATCATGCCGATGGAGAAGACGACAAGTCCGATCTCGGCAGTGAGAAGTGTCCAGTCGATGTTCGGCGCAGGCATGGTGTTATCCGTTCAAAATAACGCGTGTGGCAGAAGTGATGGTCGGAAGCAGGATGCCGGGAACGCAGCCGGCGACGACCAGGATGACGATAAGCAAAAGATAGGGCAGACGCTCGAGGGGACCCGCATCATGCAGGTCCTTCCAGCGGGGATTTAAGGGGCCTTGGATGGCGCCGCGCACGGTTTTCAGCATATATCCCGCGGTCACGATGAGTCCTAGGACGGCGCAGACGGCGGGCCAGCGGTGCTTGTCCCAGGCTCCGGCAAGGATCATGATTTCTCCGACGAAATTGGCAAAACCGGGAAGACCCGCCGAAGCCATGGCGACCATGACGAACATCATGGAGACGACAGGAAGCTTTTTGCCGAGACCTCCCCAGTCGTCGATCATACGCGTGTGCGTCTGATGATAAATAAAGCCTACGAGCGCGAACGAGAGTGCCGCCATGATGCCGTGCGCGAACATAAAGAATACGGTCCCGTCGAGCGCCACCGGTGTCAGGCAGGCCAGACCCAGCAGGATATAGCCCATATGGCTGCAGCTCGAGTATCCCAGGATGAACTTAAGATCTTTTTGCGTGAAGGCGATCAGGCCGCAGTAAAGGATATTGATCACGGCGATCCAGGCGACATAAGGCATCCACATTTCAGCGCCCTGAGGCATGAGCGTGATGCCCAGGCGGATGATGGCGTAGGCGCCGAGTTTTTTTAAGACGCCGGCGTGCAGCATCGATACCGATGTCGGCGCTGCCGCGTAACCCATCGGCGACCATGTATGGAAAGGCCAAAGCGTCAGGATGATCCCGAAACCAAGCATGATGAGCGGGAATGCCCAGCGCTGAAAGTCCAGCGGTAGGGGGTTGGCCTTGAGATGCGTTTGAAGAATTGTGAAATCAAACGTGTTGATGCCCGCCGCAAAATAAAGCGCGATAAGCGCGATAAGCGCGAGCACGGCTCCGAGCGTCAGATAAAGCGTGAGCTTCATCGTGGCATATTCCTTGTTGCCGGAGCCCCAGATGCCGATGAGCGGGAACACCGGGATCACGGCCGTCTCGTAGAAGAAGTACATGAAGAAGACGTCCAGCGCGCAGAGCACTCCGAAGCAGCCGCCGACGAGGAAGAGGTAGAACACGAGGTATTCTTTCAGGCGGTCTTTGACCTGGAGCGAGATGATGACGCCGGTGAAAGCGAGGATGGCGGTCATGAGGAGGAGTACCAGATTGATGCCGTCGACGCCGACGTGGAATGAGATGCCGAGCGCCGGGAGCCAGTCGTACTTGTTGACGAACTGATAGCCGGCGGCCGCGCGGTCGTAATTGATAAAGGCGTAGATCGCGAAGCACAGCGACGAGACGGCGCCGGACACGGCGATGGTCTTGAGCACGGCGGTCTTGCCCTTCGGCACAAACAGCAGAGCTGTTGCGGCGATGATGGGGGACAGCAATATCCAGAATATAGGTCCGGGCATAAATTTCTATTACCTAATTTATAAGTACTTTAGTGCTGCAACGGGTCCCTGCCTGCCGGCAGGCAGGCTGTCGTCGTATCGAAACCATCCGTCCTCCCGCTTCCTTTGCGGTCCCTGCCTACCGGCAGGCAGGCGGGCGAATGGTTCCGACACGACGCCACCCGTCGCAGCGTTCTACGCCGCTGCGGTAAAAATTATCTCAATAAGATCCAGTATACGATGAAGACCACACCGAAACCGAAGACCGTGGCATACGTTTGTACGCGGCCGGTCTGGGCGCGGCGCAAAAACGAGCCAAAGCCGCGTGTAATGGCGGCCGTGCCGTTGGCGCCTTTTTCGATGATGATGTTCAGGTCAAACCATAAAAGCAGACGTGCCAGAATATTTTGGAATGCGTTGGCGATCGCCAGAAAGAGTTCGTCCAGATAGTATTTGTTTACGACGAATTGATAGGCGGCGCCGAGGGATTCCTTGAGCGGGTCCTTGTTGGAGCGCAGGTTCTTGTAGAGAAGGGCGCCTAGGATGATGCCGAGCAAGGCCGCGCCGACGGAGATGCCGGCGACGAGATAATTCATTTTTTCATGGTGGCCGTGACCGCCGGCGATGAAACCAGGGATGCCGAGGAAGCCTGTGATGACGGTCAGGACCGCGAGCGCCAGGAGCGGGAGCTTCATCGGCCAGGGGGCGTCGTGGCCGTCGTCGTGATGGCCTCCGTTGTGATGAGCGTCATGATGTTTCTTTTTCGGGCGGGTCTGGCCGAGGACTGCGACGCAGAGCGCGCGCGTCATGTAAAAGGCCGTGAGCGCAGCCGTGAAAAGACCGAGGGCAAAAAGAATTTTATTGTGTTCGAATGCGAGCGCGAGAATTTCATCTTTCGAGAAGAAGCCCGAGAGAGGGGGGATCCCGCAGAGAGCCAGCGTTCCCAGGATGAAGGTCCAGGCGGTGACAGGCATTCTCTTCACGAGGCCGCCCATTTCCCAGATGTCCTGCGTGTGCAGCGCGTGGATCATGGCGCCGGAGCCGAGAAAGAGCAGAGCTTTGAAAAACGCGTGAGTCGTCAGGTGAAACATCGCGACGTTGGCGCTGCCGAGGCCTACGGCCATCACCATATAGCCGAGCTGGCTCACGGTCGAGTAGGCGAGAATTTTTTTGATGTCGTTCTGCACGACGGCCAGGAGCGCCGCGAGCACCGCCGTGATGCCGCCGAGCACCGCGATGACCTGCAGGGCTTCAGGCGATGCGCTGACGAGGAAGAAAGAGCGCGCCAAAAGGTAGACGCCGGCCGCGACCATGGTCGCGGCATGGATGAGCGCGCTGACCGGCGTGGGGCCTTCCATCGCGTCCGGGAGCCAGATGTATAAAGGGAACTGCGCGGACTTGCCGGCGACACCGCAGAATATCAGGAGTACTGCGATGAAAAGCGCTCCCGCTGTGACATGGCCCTGCTCCAGCAGCGACGGGAAGACCGCAGCCAGCTGTGAGAACGAAAATGTCCTGGCCTCGCCGCCGCTGCCCGAGAGCATCCAGACAAAAAGGATGCCGAGGACGAGGCCGAAGTCGGCGACACGGTTCACGATAAATGCCTTGTTGCCGGCGTCTGCGGCCGAGGGCTTCTCGAACCAGAAACCGATGAGGAGGTAGGAGCTCACGGCGACCAGCTCCCAGAACACAAAGAGCATGAGGAAGTTGTTGGCTAGTACGATGCCTAGCATCGAAAACGCGAAAAGCGATAGGCATGCGAAGTAGCGCGCGTAGCTGGGATCTTCTTTCATATAAGCGGTCGAATAGAGAAATACGCATGTGCTGACGCCGGTGACGATGAGGAGCATCAGGAGAGAAATCGGATCGAGCAGGAAGCCGAAGTCAACGGTCAGGCCGCCGATGCGTATCCATTCCCATGAGGACTCGGCGGGAAGCAGATGGTTATGAGAATGAAAATTGAAAAGCCAGAGACTTCCGGCCAGGGAGACGAGGATGCCTGCGAGCGCGATCGTGCTGGCCAGTTTCGGAGATTTAAGCGAGAAGAATGTGATGAGTCCCGCGGCCGCCAACGGCGCCAGCAGGATAATCCAGGGAAGGGAGTGGGTCATAAACTACCCTTTCAGCGTGTCGAGCTTATCGACATCGGTGGACTGCGTTTTGCGGTAAAGCAGGACGACGACGGCCAAGGCGACCGTGACTTCGGCTGCGGCCACGATCATCGTGAAAAATACGACGACCTGCCCCGAAAGATCGCCGTGATAGCTGGAAAAGGCGACAAAGGAAAGATTGGCAGAGTTGAGAATGAGCTCGATCGAGAGCAGCATCATTAGTACGTTTTTTCGAGAGAGCACGCCGAAGAGGCCGATCGAGAAAAGGATGGCGGAGACGACCAGATAGTGTCCGAGTCCGATGGTCATTTTGCGTCTTTCTTCGCGAGCACGACGACGCTGACGACGGCAGCCAGGATCAGGAACGACGTGAGCTCGAACGGCAGGAGATAGCGGCTGAAAAGAACGCGGCCGATCTCTTTGGCTGCGCCCTGGACGGTTTCACGCACCGGCAGGGAAACGTTTTGGATGACTAGAAAAAACTCGGCGAAAAAAAACAGGGACAGAAGCGCCGCCCAGACGGGCGGCAGGCGGAAAGCCTTCCAGTCATCGGTCAGCTTTCGGAAATCGACGAGCATGACGACGAAAAGAAAGAGCACGAGGATGGCGCCGGCATAGACGAGTACGAGTACGGTCGCGACGAGGAAGGCCTGAAGCAGGACAAAAAGTCCTGCCATCAGACACATGGCGGCGACGAGACAGAGCACGCTGTAGACCGCCGAGCGGGCGAGAACGACGCCGATGGCGGAAGCGATGACCCCAAATGCGATCAGATAAAAAAGGACGGTTTGCAGCATAAGAATTCGACTATTTTAGGGAGAGCGGTAGTGAAAGTCAATGGCTATCAGAGCTCTTCATTTTCCTTATATATAGCGGCCAAATCGAAGAGAACCCCGGCAGCTTAATTTTCAGCATAAAATTTCATTATTTTGTATAATATGGGCCATGCTTACCAGCCATCCGTCATTTCTCATCATTTTGGGCGTTTTTATCGTATTTTCGGCGTTCTTTTCCGCCTCCGAGACGGCGCTGATCGCGCTCAATAAGGTGCGTCTCCGCCACATGATCGAAAACAAGCGCTCCGGCGCCAAGCGCATCTACGGTATTCTTTCGAGGATGGACAAGCTGATAGCCACAATTTTGGTCGCAAACAATCTTCTGAATACCGCCATCGCCACGATCTCGACCGCTATCCTCAGCACTTATTTCGGAGTGGGTGAGGGGCTTGTGTATTCGACGCTGATCATCACGGCGTTCATCGTCATTTTTTGTGACCTCATTCCAAAAGTTTTTGCGACCAGCCACCCGGAAGGTGTCGCGTTTTTCGCCAGACACCTCGTGGCGCTCATGATGTTTCTGCTGACGCCGATCACGCATGTGCTGACGTGGATCAGTTCGGGAGTCATCCGCCTCTTCGGCGGCAATCCGCACCACCGTTCGCCTCTGGTCACTGAAGAAGAGATCAAGATGATGGTGCAGATCGGCAAGGAAGAGGGTTATTACGGGGACAATGAAAGAAAAATGCTTGAACGCATCTTTCATTTTGACGAGATCGAAGTGCGGGAGATCATGACTCCTCTGGCGCAGGTAGCGGCGATCGAGATGGACATGTCCGAGAGCGAGATCGAGAGAGTGATCCTCGAGGAAGGGCACAACCGCATACCGGTCTACCGGAAAGAGAAGACCGATGTCATCGGCATCATTTATGTACGTGACCTTCTGTATATTTTCAAGAACAGCGAGCTTATCCATCTGAGCGACCTCATGAGCCAGCCGTTCTTCATATCTCCCAAGCAGAAAGCGGCCGAGCTCCTGAAGGAATTTCAGCGCCGGAAGATTCAGATCGCCATCGTCCGCGATCCCGTCACGGACAAGGCGCTGGGTCTAGTGACGCTCGAAGACCTGCTTGAGGAGATCGTGGGTGAGATCGAAGAAGAGATCGACATCTCCCTGACCAAGTAAGCTCGTGGTATACTAGCGCCCTATGATCCTTCAATTCGATTCGAAAACACCCAAGATCGACCCTTCGGTCTTTATCGCGCCCGGCTCGCACATCATCGGCGACGTCACGATCGGACAATGGTCCAGCGTCTGGTTCGCGGCCGTGATGCGCGGGGACTTAGCCCCGATCCATGTCGGCCAGGCTTCCAATATCCAGGACGGCGCCATCGTGCACGTGGATCACGGCGTGCCTTGCCGGATAGGCGACGGCGTGATCGTCGGCCACCAGGCGGTCGTGCATGCCTGCGACATCGGCCACGGAGTCCTCATCGGCATCGGCGCCCGTATTTTGAGCGGCGCGAAGGTCGGTGCCTTCAGCCTTATCGGCGCCGGAGCGGTCGTGCTTGAAAACGCAGTGATCCCCGAACGATCGCTCGTTCTCGGCGTTCCCGGCAGAGTCAAGCGCACCCTGACGCCGCAGGAAGCCGGTAAGCATTTGCCTCATGCCCAAAGGTACGCGCAGCTGGCCAAAAAGTACAAAAAGTTTCTCGGCTAAGACCATGACCCGTCTCATCATCGTGCGTCATGCCGAATCTCATCTGAATCTTCAGAACCGCATCCAGGGCCAGATCGATTCACGCCTGACGCCGAAGGGCCTGAAGCAGGCGGCGAAGCTCGCCGCGCGTATGAAAAATTTCAAGATCGACAAGATCTATTCGAGCGACCTCGGCCGCGCTTACTCGACCACCGTCGAGATCACGCGCCGCCTGAAGGCGGGCGGAAGGAAAAAGGCGGTGATCATACGTGATCCTCTGCTGCGCGAGATCCATCTCGGCGACTGGGAAGGAATGACGCCCGAAGATGTCGACAAACTTTACGACAAGGGTTATCAGAAGTGGCTTTGCAAACCGTCCGGGTGCCGCATCCCGAAAAGCGAGACGCTCGCGCATTTCCGCCGGCGCGTCGTCGGCCGTCTCAACAAGATCGCCGCGGCCAATCACGGAAAGACCGTGCTCGTCGTCACGCACGGCGGAGCGATCACGGCTCTGTTGTCCGAGTGGCTCAAGGCCGACTTCGATACGCTCCTGATCAATCTGCACATTGAAAACACCAGCCTTGCTTTCGTCGAATACCACGGGAACCGCGTGCGTGTCCGGGGCTTCAACGACACCACGCACCTGCCGCGCAGCCAAAGGAACGACCACCATGTCTCTTAAGACCGAAGCATCTTCCGCGACGATAGATATCCTCAACCTGACGCAGGAGGAACTGAAGAAAAAATTCCTCGCCGCCGGGATCGAACCTTACCGGGCCGACCAGGTCCAGCAGTGGGTTTTCGGAAAAGGCGTATATGATTTTGATAAGATGCCGAATCTTTCGGTGGAGCTGCGGAATAAGCTTAAAGAAAAGTTCCGCATCGGCATCCCTTCCGAAGTCACGCGCTCCATGTCCCCCGGAGACAAGAGCGTGAAGCTATTGCTCAAGCTGAACGAAAAAGATTTTGTCGAAGCCGTCTGCATGCCGCGCAAGGACCGCTGCACGGTCTGCATCTCTTCGCAGGTCGGATGTAAGTTCCACTGCGCGTTTTGCGCCTCGGGTCAGGACGGATTTTTCCGCAATCTGAAAATGGGCGAGATCTTGGCACAGGTGCTCCTGGCGCGAGACCTCGCTCCCGGTAAAAAGATCACCAACCTCGTATTCATGGGCATCGGAGAGCCTTTCGACAACTATCCGGAGCTGCTCAAGACCATCCGGGTGCTCAACTCCAAGAACGCGCTCAATATCGGCGCCCGCAAGATCACGATCTCGACTTGCGGCGTGATCCCGAAGATCGAAGCGCTCGCCGACGAGGGTCTGCAGGTGGAGCTTTCGGTGTCTCTGCACGGGCCCAACGACGGTGTCCGAGGGCTCATCATGCCGGTCAACAAGGCCTACCCGGTCAAACCCCTCATCGACGCCTGCAAAAAATACGCCAAAAAAACACACCGCGCGATCACGTTCGAATACATCATGATCAAAGGAGTCAATTCTTCTCCCGCCGAAGCCAACCAGCTGGCGCGTCTCCTTAAAGGCATGCTCTGCAAGGTGAACCTTATCCCTTACAACCCGATCGAAGAGTTTCCGCACGTCGCGCCGTCATATGACGAGCTGGTGAAGTTTCAGCAGATCCTGCAGAATCAGGGTGTCCGCACGACGGTGAGGTTCTCCAAAGGCCTCGATATCCAGGCGGCCTGCGGGCAGCTGCGCTCGGTGTTCAAGAAAGGCAAGCTCCGGAAAAAATGACGGTCCGGCCCATCCGGATGCGTGCGCGGGGCGTAGTTATAGTAAGATAGTGATAACGGCGTCTTTAAACAGAGAAAGGACGGCCACGATGCAGGCGTTGATCGAAAATATCAACCATTTGATCCAGGTAAATCCTGCCCTCGCATTCGTCGGCGTATTCCTGGCAGGCGTCCTCGTCAGTTTTACGCCCTGCGTCTATCCGGTCATCCCGCTCACGCTCGGCTTCATCGGCGCCCGCAGCGCCGGCAGCCGCTGGAAGGGCTTCACGCTCTCGCTGGTCTATGTACTGGGCATGGCGCTAATGTACGCCGTGCTCGGGGCTTTTGCATCGCTATCCGGCAAACTTTTCGGCGCTGTCGGCTCTCATCCGGCCACTTATTTCATCGTCGCCAACGTCTGTCTTTTTCTCGGCCTTTCGATGCTCGACGTGTTCCATATCCCTCAGCTCGGTTTTGGCCCGCCTTCCGGCGCGCCGAGAAAAAGAGGCTATCTGGGCGCGTTCCTCATCGGACTTTTTTCCGGTCTTATCGTCGGCCCCTGCACGGCTCCGGCTCTTGCGGTGATCCTCGTCTATGTCGGATCCCAGAAAAACCTGCTTTACGGATTTTTACTCCTTTTCACTTTCGGATACGGCGTGGGTTTCCTCTTGATCCTCTTGGGCACGTTCACCGGACTCGTCGGCGCGCTTCCCAAATCGGGCAAGTGGCTGGAAGCGGTGAAAAAATTCTTCGGCTATCTATTGATCTTCGCGGCGGAATACCTGTTAATTAAAATGGGGGGACTCCTGATATGAAATTTTCGGTGAAAACAGCGGCGCTCACGGCGCTGGCGGCTTGCGTGCTGACGGCCGGCTGCATGGAATCGCAGGCGAAAGTGGGCGACACGGCGGCTGATTTTTCTTTGAAAAACCTGGACGGTCAGAGCGTATCTTTAAACCAGGAACTCAAGACGCGTAAGGCTGTGCTGCTCAACTTTTGGGCGACGTGGTGCCCGCCCTGCCGCGAGGAGATCCCGGGTCTCATCAGTCTCCAGAAAAAGTACGGCGGAGATGCGTTTACGATCCTCGGCGTCGACGTCGGCGAGTCCCAGGTGAAGGTGGCGAACTTCGTAAAAAAAGTAGGCATCAATTACCCCGTCCTGCTTGACAGCGACCAGGCCGTCGGCGAGATGTACCGCGTGGTCGGCATCCCGACGAGCTATCTAGTGGCGTCTGACGGCCGCATCCTCGGTGAATACCACGCGTACACCCCGGAGCTCGTCGAGGACGTGGAGAACGCGATCAAGTAAAAGAAGTCGAGGGGTCTGCCGGGCATCATGAAATTTGAAAAAGGTTCGGTCAGAAGAAGCCTCTACTATTCTATCCTGGACGGGCTTTTCACGGCCATGATGGTGGGCGTGAGCGAAGTCTATCTGATCCCTTATGGTATCGCGCTCGGAGCCAGCGTCCACCAGATCGCTTATCTGGCCTCGATCCCGATGCTTGTTGCGACGGTTTTGCAGGTACGCTCGGCCAGCCTCACGCAATCCATCGGTTCGCGATTGAAGCTCATCAATATCATCGTCTTCTTCCATGCGGTCGCCTGGATACCTATCATCCTGATCCCATACGTCTTCCGAGGCCGGCCTGACCTCATGCCGTGGATGCTCCTGATCGCAGCGACGGTGTATACCTCGTTCGGCGCGTTTGCCGTGCCGGCCTGGCAGAGCCTGATGTCGGACTATATCCCGGTCAAAAAAAGAGGCAAATACTTCGGCTGGCGCAACCGCCTTCAGGGCGTCCTGACGGTTTCGGTGTCGATCGCGGCAGGGCTGACGCTGCACTATTTCGGCAAAGAAAATATCTCGGGGTTCACGCTGATCTTTGTTTTCGCGATGACCTGCCGCTTTTACGCATGGCTCTGCCTGAAAAAAATGAAAGAACCTTTCCGGCATGCCTCGCACGACGATTACTTCAGTTTTTTTGATTTCATCCGTCAGCTGCGCACGTCCAATTTCGGGAAGTTTGCGCTCTTCGTCTCCGCGATGACG
>CAZJAX010000074.1:0-10255 GCA_964543965.1 uncultured Planctomycetia bacterium | reverse complement strand
CATATCGCATTGCGACACTCCGGCTGCCCTTAGGATCGCTTTCAGATTGGTGAGATACTCGTAGGCTTCTTCGGGGCTTTCAAGGTCGGGCTCGCTGACGATCTCCGCCAAAGGCGTGCCGGCACGGTTTAAGTCCACATGGCTGAAGTCGGGAGAAATATCATGGATCAGCTTGCCTGCGTCCTCTTCCAGATGCAGGCGGTTCAAGCGGATCTTCTTGAGGCCTGTCGGGGATTCGATCTCGATCAAACCGCCGCGTCCAAGCGGATGGTCGAACTGAGAGATCTGATAACCTTTCGGAAGATCGGGATAAAAGTAATTTTTACGGTCGAACTTTACGTACTCAGACACCGTCCCGCCGACCGCGAGCACCGCGAGCATGCCTAGACGGAACACTTCGCGGTTCAGCACCGGCAAAGACCCCGGAAGACCGAGGCACACGGGGCAGATATTGGCGTTGGGCTGGGAGCCGAACTGCACGGCGCAGCCGCAGAAGATCTTGGTCTTGGTTTCGAGCTGGCAGTGGACTTCGAGTCCTATCGTCGTCAGCATGAAGGCCTCTTCTTGTGGAAATCGGTCGCCTGTTCGAAAGCGTGAGAGACCTGAAAGAGCGTGCCCTCGTCAAAGGGTTTGCCGAGAAACTGCAGGCCCACCGGCAAAGGCCTGCCTTTGGACTCGTCGAAGCCGCACGGCAAAGAGATCGCGGGGATGCCTGCGAGATTGGCCGAGATCGTGTAAATATCAGAGAGGTACATTTCCAGGGGGTCCGTGGATTTTTCGCCGATCTTGAAAGCCGCGCTTGGGGACGTAGGCGTCATGATGACATCGACTTTTTTGAAAGCCGCGTCGAAGTCCTGCTTGATCTTGGTGCGCACTTTCATCGCGCGCAAGTAGTAAGCGTCGTAATAACCGCTCGAAAGCGCGAACGTGCCGAGGATGATGCGGCGCTTAGCTTCAGGTCCGAAGCCTGCCCCGCGCGTCTTCTCGTACATCTCCAGGAGCGTTCCCGCCTGAGCATCGCGGAAGCCGAAGCGTACACCGTCAAAACGCGCGAGATTGGAGCTGGCCTCGGAAGGTGCTACGAGATAATACACGCTGACGGACTGGTGCATGTTGGGCAGATCGATCTCCACGATCTCGGCGCCGAGCGATTTCAGCGTCTTCACCGCCTGCTCGCGGACCGCAGACTGCACGGCCGGGGATGTGCCTTCATAATATTTGGCGCCGAGGACGCCGATCTTCATTTTGGCGATGCTCTTGCCGAGAAAGCTTGTGTAATCGGGTACCGGCACATCGGCGGACGTCGAGTCTTTGGGGTCGTAGCCGGCAATCGCGCCCAGCACCAGCGCCGAGTCGCGCACGTCCTTGGTGAAAGGGCCGATCTGGTCGAGGCTCGAGGCGAATGCGATGAGCCCGTAGCGCGACACACGCCCATATGTCGGCTTGATGCCGACGACGCCGCAGAGAGCCGCGGGCTGGCGTATCGATCCGCCGGTGTCCGAGCCTAGAGAAGCGACGGCCATTCCCGCGGCTACGCAAGCCGCCGAGCCGCCGCTGGATCCGCCGGGCACGCGCTCTAGATCCCAGGGATTCTTCGTGGGGCCGTAGCAGGACGTTTCGCAGCTGGAGCCGAAAGCAAACTCGTCCATGTTGGTGCGCCCGAGAATGATGGCGCCCGCGTCGAGCAGTTTTTCAACGACAGTGGCGTTGTACGGAGCAATATAGCCCTTCAAGATCTTAGAAGCGCAGGTGATCTCTTCGCCTTCGACGCAGATATTGTCCTTGATCGCGATAGGAATGCCCGCCAGGGGAGCGCCGGGCAGGCTCTTTCGGTGCCGCGGCTGAGACTTGGAGAAATCGATGAACGCGCGGATGCCGCCGTCCTTGGACTCCACGGCCTTTTTGAGGTCGTCGAGCACCTCGCGCTGAGTGCAGGCGTTTTTGGCGTAGGCTTCCTTTAGCTCGAAAGCGGTCTTGTCGGCGAATGACACGGTCTAGTGGTCCTCGACAGTCTTGGGAACTTCGAAAAAGCGGCCCCGCGATTTGGGGGCGTGCTTGAGAAATTCCTGAATGGAAACGGAAGGCTTCACCGTGTCCTCGCGGAACACGTTGGAGATTTCCAGCGGATGGCTCGTGGGCGCCACGCCCTCGACGTCGGTCTCTTTGAGCTTTTCGACGAACGTGAGGATATTGCGTATCTGAGACTCGAAGACTTTCAGTTCTTCGTCCTTGAAATGCAGGCGGGCCAGGCGCGCGATATGCTTTAGATTGATGTCGGACATGGAGCGATTATATCAAAGTTTTGGCTGAAGGATCTTTACAAAATGCGGCGCCAGAACCTCGGCCTGCCAGGGCAAAAGACCGTCGATCGCTTTCATCGACTCGAGATCTTTGGGCATCGAACGCACGACGGCTTCAAGCATCGAATTGGTGATCAGAACGCTCGGCTGTATCTTCAGCGCCTGAGAAAGTTTCAAACGCTCGTCTTTCAGACGCGCAAATTTATCTTCTTCGGCGCTCCGCAGACGGCGCGCCTTGCCGCTTTTTTCGGGAGCCGTGAAAACGGCCGGCGGCTGGGTTTCAGCGTCCCTTAAAATGGCGTTGATCTTATCGCGGTACTGGCGGTGCAAATGACGCGGCGCCAGCGTCCACTCGATGATGTCTTTACCGGGGTTCTGCTCGGCCCAGCGGGCCATGTCGAGGAGATAGTCGGTGTTGAGCACCTTGAAGCTGGGTCGGTCCAGACGGGCGGCTTCGGACTCGCGCCATTTCCAAAGCTCTCGCAGATACGTAAGCCCGCTTCCGGTGAGATCCTTGGATCCCCGAAGCTGCCAGCGCAGAAGGTCTTCCTTGGGCTCTTCGGCGGCTTCGTTGAGGCTCTTCAAAAGTCTTTCGCAGGTCTGGCGGTGCCACTCCTGGCGGCCGAGCTTTTGCAGTTCCTTTTTCATCTGGAGATAGATGCGCTCGAGGTGCTTCGTGTCGCCGGCGGCGTACTCGAGCATCTCCTGCGTCAGCGGACGGCGCGACCAGTCGGCCTTCTGCGAAGATTTGGAGAGCCGGACTCCGCAGATCTTTTCGGCGAGGTCTGCCAGTCCGAAGCGGTCATATCCGAGGATCTGCGCCGCGAGCATGGTGTCGAACATCTGCTTGGGGCGGAATTCGGTGGTCTTTTTGAAGATACGCACATCGAAATCCGCGCCGTGAAACAGGAGCATCTTATCCGCGAGGATCTTCGCCAGTTCCGAGAGGTCGAGCGGCACCAGCGGGTCGATCACGAAGTCCCCGCCTTTGACGCTGATCTGCAGAAGGCAGAGCTTTTCGACGTAATGGTGAAGGCTGTCCGCTTCCGCGTCGACGGCCGCCCACGGCGAAGCCGCGATCACGCGGCAGGCGTCTTTCAGAAGTGCGGGCGTATTGACGTAAACGAACGAGCTTTTTTTAGCGGCGGCTTTCGGCTGAGCCTTGGAGCTGAACAAACTTTTGATCTTTATCAGAAATGACATATTGGGTTTCCAGTTTTGGCCACGCGATAGCGATCCGGGGGTCGTTCCAGATGATGCCTTTTTCGTGAGCCGGTGAATAGGGTTTAGATACCTTATATACGAATTCCGTGCCGTCTTCGAGCGCCAGAAAACCATGCGCGAAGCCCGCGGGAATGTAGAGCATTTTCCGGTTCTCCCCCGTCAGCATCTCGCTGACGTATGAACCGTACGTCTTGGAACCGGGCCGCAGATCGACGGCGACGTCGAAGGCGCTGCCTCGCGCGACGCTGACGAGCTTCGCCTGCGCATAAGGCTCGGTCTGGTAATGAAGTCCGCGCAAAGTGCCTTTGACGGAGCGGCTGCAATTGTCCTGTACGAACTCAGCGCCGATGCCGTTCTTTGCAAACTCTTCACGGTTGTAGCTTTCGTAAAAAAATCCGCGGGAGTCCCCGAATATGCGGGGCTCCACGATCAACACGCCTTCGATCTTCGTCGGGATGAATTTCATTTTGGAAGAATTCCTGACATTCCCCGTCCTGCCGCGAACGCCGCGAATCCGGCCGATAGGCTTAAAACAACGTTTAAAAACGAAGCGATCAGCCTGCCGCCCTCCGCCATCGCGGACGTCTCGAGAACGAGCGCCGAAAACGTCGTAAAAGCGCCGCAGAAGCCCGTGATAAAAAAGAGGCTCCAGTCGGGGCTCGCAGGATCCCGGCCTTTGAGGAACAGGCCCGCAAGGATGCCGGCGGCGAAACAGCCGAGCCCGTTGACGGCCATCGTGCCCCAGGGAAAACCGGTGCCGGCCTTCACGCGCACAAACTCCGTCAGAAAATAACGGGAAAACGTGCCGAGCAAGCCGCCGAGCGCCAGCCCCAGCAATCGCATCAGGACTGCGTTTGGAGCGCGCCGAGCGCCGACTCGATCTTCTCGCAGACGTCGGACACCGGCTTTAGACCCGGACCTTCAGCCCGTAGGTGCACCAGCCAGCGGCCGCTCTTCTCGAGCGCATCAAAATCTCCCATCGCCTGAGCCAGCTCCAGCTGCGCGAACGAATATTTCTCGCCGGGCACCGGCAGATCATCCGCGTGGTCGGCGGTGATCAGAAGGAAGATCCCGTTGTTGGCTCCGCCCTTATGGAGCTGGCCGGTCGAGTGCAGGTAGCGCGGGCCGAAGCCGATAGTCACGGCAAGTTTAGCGCGCTCCCTGATCTTGGCTGCCAGATCGTTCAGGCGGTCCTTGAGCTCTTGCTTGTCCGGCAGGAACGCGAGGATAGCCACATAGTTGCCGGTGTCCGCGTTCTCCCAGAACGTTTCAAGCGAGATCTCTGACTGGCGCACGGGGATCTGTCCCGTCTCGGAAAATTTCTGCAGGATGGCCTTCGCGCTGTCTTTGGCGGCCTGCACGTCGGGCTGATCAAAGGCGTTGATCTTCAAAAGCGAGCAAGCGACGGCGGTAGCGTACTCCCAGCGGAAAAATTCGGCGCCGAGATCGTAGGGGTCGCGCATCGTGAGTATCATCACCGGATGCCCGGCGGCGGAAAGCGCCGTGAGAGCCGTTTCGTACTCGTCTATGTTTTTCATGTTGCGGGGCTCAAGGGCTACGAAGAAACGGTCCTGGCCATAGGCTTCGGGAGCCTGGAGCTTCTCGCGGACGACCGGCACGACACCGACGTCTTCCTTGCCCGTGCTCTCAGCCACCAGCTGCTCGACCCAGTCGCCGAAAGATTCAAGGCTTTCGGGTGTCACAAGCGTCATTTTGTCACGGCCGGACTCCGCGAGCACCGCCATCGCGGTGCCGAGCGCCAGCGCCGAGTTGTCTTCATAAGAAACGGCCAGCGACGAATCATCCATCATCTTCTCCGCGCCGCGGAGGATCTTATCGATATCGGCGCCGATCAAAGCGGCCGGCACGAGACCGAAATAGGTGAGTGCGGAAAAACGGCCGCCGACGTCCTCGGGCGCCAGAAATACGCGCCTGAATTGATTTTCTTTCGCCAGCTTTTCCAGCGGTGTGCCGGGATCCGTGATCGCCATGAAGTGCTGTCCCGCGCCTTCATTTTTCAGCGCCTTCATTTTTTCGAAAAAGAATTTATAGAACGACAGCAGCTCGATCGTGCCGCCGGACTTGGACGAAACGATGAAGAGGGTCTTGGAAAGGTCGATGCGATCCTGGATATCGCGCACCTTGAGCGGATCCGTGCTGTCGAGCACCAGCAGTTCAGGGTAGCCGGGTTTGTTTCCGGAGACAGCCTGGAACACTTCCGGCGCCAGGCTTGAGCCGCCCATACCGAGAAGGACGACATGGGTGATGCCTTCCTTGCGGATCTCGTCCGCAAACGCCTTGAGAGCCGGAGCGCGGTCTTTCATGGTCTGGACGATGTTGAGCCATCCCAAACGCGATACGATCTCAGCGCGGCTGGCGGGACTCTTTTTCCAGAGCGTGGAATCTTTGGCCCAGAGACGCTTCACCAAAGATTGCTTTTCGGCCGTCTTGATCCATTCCTGGATCTGAGTTTCGTGCGTCGTCGATAAAAAACGATATGAGGCAGTGGTGATCATGTTATCTCTTAGCTCCTATTCCTTGAATGATCTTGCGGTAAGCGTCGGCGAAGAGCTCGACTCCGGCCTTTTCCAGTTCCTGCGTGATGACCGCCAAATCGATGCCGGAAGCCTTGAGGGTGGATAGCGTTTCCAGCGCTTCGGGTATGCCGGTCTCGAGCGTCGAAGCGGCAATGCCGTGATCACGGAAAGCGTCAAGCGTCGGCGGCGGCATCGTGTTGACGGTATCCGGACCGATCAGTGATTCCACGTAGATCACGTCGCTGTAAGCAGGATTTTTCGTGCCCGTGCTCGCCCATAAAGGCCTCTGGCAGGTCGCGCCCTTGGACTGGAGCTTCTGAAAACGCGGGCCGTTGAACACGCGCTTGAATTCATCGTAAGCCGCCTTGGAATTGGCGATCGCGGTCTTACCCAGAAGCGCCTTAAGAGCTTCTTTGTCGGCAGCGCCCGGCGAAGCGGCGATCCTTCCCTCGAGGATCTTGTCGACGGCGGTGTCGACGCGGCTCACGAAGAAGCTGGCGACGGACGAGATGTTCGAAACAGAAAAATCCAGCCCCGCCCTCTTTTCGAGCCCTCGGATGTAGGCATCCATGACCTCGCGGTAACGCTCGACGGAAAAAATCAGAGTGACATTGACGTTGATGCCTTCGGAGAGCGCCGTCTGGATGGCCGGCAGACCCTCGCGCGTGGCAGGGATCTTGATCATCGCGTTCTTGCGGTTCACCAGACGCCAGAGCTCACGGGCTTCGCGCAGCGTACCTTCGGTGTCGTAGGCCAAAAGCGGGCTGACCTCGATCGAAACGTAGCCGTCGAGCGCGCGAGCCTCCTGATAAACGGAAAGGAACGCATCGCAGACGTCCTGCACTGCGCGCACGGCCAGCGCTTTGTAGATCTCTTCGTCGCTCTGAGTCTTGGCTAGATCCCGTATCTGCGCGTCGTAGGCGGTTCCTGCCAGCGCTTTTTCGAAGATCGCCGGATTGGTCGTCGCGCCTCGCAGGCCGTCTTCCTGGATCATCCGGTTAAATTCCGGGATCGAGATCAAACCGTCGTACCAGAGACTTTGGCCGAGCTTCAGCGTTTGGCGCAGCGTGCTTTCAGTTTTCATGAGTTGCATCCGTTTCTCCAAGGTTAGTGATCAAGCAGTTCTTCCAATTTTTTCGGATCGGTCGCCGGCAGCTGGCAGGCGTAATCGCGGCACACATAGACCGCCGCCTTGCCGTCGATCAAACCCTTGTCCTTCAAAAGCACGGAAACTGATTTTTCCGCTGATGCATTCCACAAAACGACCCGGCCGGGCACAAACCGCCGGTTGATGATTTCCAAAAATTTCTGCGCCTCTGCGCCGTCCGGCTTCCCGGCGGCGATGACGATCTCCGACGAGGGACCCGCCGCAAAATCCAGCGCGATCAGCATCTGCGTAAAATTGGCCGGAGAGTCAGCCAGCGCGCGGCTGAAGGCCTCCAAGACGCCCCGGCCCTGCGCTTCCCGCCGGGCGTCGCCTGTCATGCGTCCCAGCCTCAAAAGGCCGAGCGCCGCGACAGAATTCCCTGACGGAACCGCACCATCATACACCTCTTTGGGCCTGGTAATCAATGCTTCCGCGTCATGCGCCGTCAGGTAAAAGCCCCCCGCCTCGGCGTCGGCAAAAAGAGCGGTCATCCGCGAAGCCGTTTTTTCGGCGAGCAGCAGCCATTTTTCATCAAAGACAGCCTCATACAGCTCCAAGTACGCCTGCAGCATGAACGCGTAGTCGTTTAGGGAGCCATCGATAGCGGCTTCGCCGTCCCGGAAGCGGTGCAGAAGCCGGCCGTCAGGCTGCGTGAGTCTGCCGGAAATGAATCCGGCGGCGCGCAGCGCCGCGTCGCTATATTGCGGCTCATTGAGCACGCGGGACGCTCGCGCCAGAGCCGTGATCATCAGGCCGTTCCAGTCGGCCAGGATCTTGTCGTCAAGGTGCGGCTTGGGACGTAAAGCGCGGGCTTTCATAAGCGTCTTACGGGATGAGACGAGCGATCTTTCGATCTCGGGTACGGAGACCTGAAAGAACGCCGCAGCCTCTTCCGATGTCTTCGCGCGGTAAAGCGCGTTCTTGCCTTCGAACTCCTTGTGCGGATCCGAGACTGCGTTGCCCGCGGACTCGATGCCGTAGGCGTGAATGAAGATCTTCGCGTCCCGCTCCGGCAGAAGCTTTTCGATCTCGGTTATTTTCCAGATAAAAAAGGCGCCTTCCCTCTTTTCTCCTGCATGATCAGGGTCGGCGCTGTCGGCGTCCTCGGCCGAATAAAAACCGCCCTGGGAACTGGTCATACCGCCGAGAACATAGTCGAGCGTCTGGCGGACGGCCCGCGCGTACTCAGGATCGCGCGTCACCTGATAGGCTTCCGAATAGGTCAACGCCAGAAGCGCCTGGTCGTAGAGCATTTTTTCAAAATGAGGGATGCGCCAAAGCTTGTCCGTCGAATAGCGGTGAAAGCCTCCTCCGAGCTGGTCGTAAATGCCTCCGTCCAGCATCGCGCCGAGCGTCGAGCGCACCATCGCGAGCGCATTTTCCGAGCCTGTTCTTTTCCAATAGCGCAGGAGGAACGACAGCGCGTGGCTGCGCGGAAACTTCGGCGCTCCTCCGAAACCGCCGTGCTCGGCATCGAACGTCTGTTCATAGTAGCCATACGCCTTTTCGAAAACAGCAGCGTCGGGCGCCGCCTTTCCGGTCCCCGCTGCCCCCGCATCCCTGAGAAATACGACGGCGGAGTCCGCCGATCGCTTGATCTCGTCCTCCCTCGTCCTCCAGGCATCCGCGATGGAAACCAGCAAGGTCTTGAAGCCCGGCATGCCGTAGCGGTCCTCGGGCGGAAAATAGGTGCCGCCGTAAAACGGCTTCTGGTCCGGCGTCAAAAAAACGGTCATCGGCCAGCCGCCATGACCGGTCGTCGCAGTGACGTAGCTCATATAAACGCTGTCGATATCGGGACGTTCCTCGCGGTCGACTTTCACCGAGACGTAGTGCCGGTTCATGAGTTCGGCCGTCTTGGCATCTTCGAAGGACTCGCGTTCCATGACGTGGCACCAGTGGCAGGTCGAATAACCGATCGAAAGCAAGATCGGCTTGTTTTCGTCCTTCGCTTTTTTAAACGCTTCGGGCGACCACGCGTACCAATCGACAGGATTGTGAGCGTGCTGCAGCAGGTAGGGGCTTTTTTCCCGGGCCAGCCGGTTGGAGGGAGACGTATGCTCGTTGGGAAATGCCGGTTGGGACATAAAGACCGCCGAAAAAAGGAGAAATGAAATCTTGAACTTCAAAGGTTGATTCTAGCCGAAAGGGCCGGCGTTGTCGACCCGGAAACTAGCGGTGAAAGGACTTGATGCGGAAGAGATCACCCATCATGCGGATCGAGTCGCGGAAAAGGTCGACCTTGCTGTGCAGCCCCTGGCTCCACATGACGGGGACCTCGGCGATCTTATAGCCCCTTTTGCGGGCGAGATACAGCACCTCGACGTCGAAGCTGAAACCGTCGATCTTCTGCGCGGCGAAAAGATCGGCGGCGGCGGCGCGGCGGAAACACTTAAACCCGCACTGAGTATCCCCGATGCCCCGCAACACCAGAAGCTGGACGAAAAAATTGAAGATCCTGCCGGAGAGAGCGCGCTTGAAGCTCTGCCGCACGTCGCAGCCGCGCGCTTTGACGGCGCGTGAGCCGATGGCGACATCGGCGCCGCGGTCGAGCTCGTTGACAAGCTTGTCCACCTCTTTGATCGGCGTCGAAAGATCGACGTCGGTCATCAGCACATATTCGGCGCTGGCGGCCGTCATCCCCATCCGCGCGGCGGCACCCTTACCGCGGTTTTTTTCAGACGAAAGCAGCCTGATATGAGGAAGGTTTTTGGCGCGGATGAAATCTTCGACCAGCGCGGCGGTCCCGTCGGTGGAGCCGTCGTTGGCGACGAGGATTTCCCAAGACTGCCCCTTCACCGTCCGGTAGGCTTCCAACCGGGACAGCGTTCCGAGGATATGCTTTTCCTCGTTGTATATCGGAATGACGACCGTGAGGCGCGGTTTCAGCTCTTCGGTCATTATTTTTTTTCGGTCCGGACGACTTCTTGCCTGAAATACTCAAGCGTTTCCTCGAGACCCTCGCTCAGAGGCACGTCCGGCGCCCATCCGAGCGCTTTTTTGGCGAGCGTGATGTCGGGGCAGCGCTGCTTGGGGTCGTCGGCGGT
>CAZJAX010000073.1:718-10256 GCA_964543965.1 uncultured Planctomycetia bacterium | reverse complement strand
AAGTTTTATTTGAATATCCTGTGGAAAACTTGTGCAGAAACCATTGATATATATTTCGTTGGTTAAACGACCTTCAGGATCCAAAAATAGTTGATGGCGCTCCTTGTCCGCAAAACGAAATACTTTGTCTTCAATGGACGGGCAATAACGCGGGCCGCGGCTTTGTATTTTTCCTGAGTAAAGGGGAGAGCGGTTGATATTTTTCTTGATAAGCTCGTGCGTTTTTTCATTGGTATACGTGATATGGCAGTCCATCTGCGGCTGTGTGATCTTTTCTGTTTGATAGCTAAAAGGCGCGGGATCTTCGTCGCCGTGCTGCGCTTCGAGCTTCGAAAAATCGATCGAGCGCGCGTTGAGGCGCGGGGGAGTGCCGGTTTTCAGGCGTTTGACCTCGATCCCCAGCGTCTCCAGACAGGCGGAAAGTCCGACCGAGGGTTTGTCGCCGGCGCGCCCGCCGCCGAATGTGACTTCTCCGATATGGATGAGTCCATTGAGGAATGTGCCGGTGGTGATGATGACTGCTTTGGCGTAATAAGCGGTATTGATATTGGTGACGACCCCTTCAACGGTGCCGCCGTTCAAGATCAGTTCTTTGACTTCCGCCATTTTCAGATCGAGTCGTTCCTGGCTCTCGAGCACGTGCTTCATGGTCATGGCGTAAACTTTTTTATCGCATTGCGCGCGCGGCGCCCAAACAGCAGGGCCCTTGGAAAGATTGAGCATGCGGAACTGGATGCCGGTGAGGTCTGTGACTTTTCCCATCTCGCCGCCGAGCGCATCGATCTCTCGGACGATGTGTCCTTTGGCGATGCCGCCGATCGCTGGATTGCAGGACATCTGTGCGACAGAGTCGATGTTCATCGTGAGCATCAGCGTAGAGAGGCCCATGCGCGCGGAAGCCAGCGCGGCTTCACAGCCGGCGTGGCCTGCGCCGACGACGATGACGTCGTATTTTTTTTCAGACGGAATATGCATGATCTTTTTCGCGGCGGGGGAGAAGCGCGCCGAAATTCTTAAGTGACGGTGACGCGCTTCAGATAAAGCTGATAGGACGTCATCAGGACAGTGTTCGTGAGCCAGTAGAGCACAAGCGCTGACGGCATCGAATAAAAGATGAAGCCGAAGATGATCGGCATCATGACCGCCATCATTTTCTGCTGCTGCACCATCGCCGGATCCTGGCCTTCCATACTTGCCGCCGAGATGCGCTGCTGAACGACCATGCCTGCGATCATGATAAGAGGAAGGATGTGTATCTGGTTGCCGAGAAAGGGAAGGGCGAACGGGATCGCGACGTTGTCCGGAGACGAGAGATCACGCACCCATAGAAAGTCCGCACCGATCAGCTTCACGAATTTTGAGATCGCGACGTACAGCGCGATAAACACGGGCATCTGCAGCAGCAGCGGCAGGCACCCGCCGAACGGATTGACCTTGTGCTTCTTATAGAGCTCCATCATTTCTTTGTTGAGCTGCGTAGGGTTGTCCTTGTACTTGTCGCGCAGCTTCGTCATCTGCGGCTGCACCAACTGCATGCGCTTCATCGACATGAAGCTATGCCGCGTAAGGGGAAAAAGGAACACGTTGATGAGGATGGTCAGCGCGATGATCGCGACCCCGTAGTTCCTGAAGATCTTGTACAGCATTTCAAGCGCGCCGATGAATATCTTTCCGATCAGATCCATTTTGCCGAAGTTGACGATGTCTTCGAGACCCAGCGGAAGAAGCTCACCGAGATCATTAGGACCGATGAATACGAGAAATTCGTGTGTGACCGTCTGTCCCGGAGGAATAGATGCGGACGTCGAGACAAGCGACGCGGCAAACTGGTTGCTTCCGAGCCCTTCGACGAGCCCTGTAAACTTGGCCTCACCCTTCGGCTTGACGATGACGGAAAAATGCCTGTCTTTGAGCGCCAGCCAGTCGAGAGGGAGAGGGCTTTCGGCTTTTTTTCCAAGGCCGTGTTCTTTGATGTGTTTCAGGCTCGGCTTTCCGCCGGCGGTAGAAAAAAAGTTGGCTTCGATATACTGCGTGTCGATCTCATGGCGGGGCTGGACGCGCGATCCGGCGAAGATCTTGTAGCGAAGGTCGAGCGTCTTGTCCGACACGTTTTCAAACGTGACCGAAAGATCCGCGGAGTACCCGGACGGACGAAATACGTATTTTCTTGTCATGCGCACATCGCCGCCAAGCACAGCCGATTCAAGCGCGACATTTTCCCGGTCGATCGTGATCCGGCTGGGCACAGCCTTCGAGTCCGCCGCCGGAGAGATGAATTCCACGGAAAACGGCGCAGCCGAGGGATTTTTGGCCGAGATCAGCTTCAGGGGATCGCGGTTCCAATCATCCATGTATTCAAGGAAAGCGATCTCGCGGATAGCACCGCCCGTTTCACTATAAGTAAGGCGCAGTTTGTCGTTTTTAAAAAGAACGTCCTTCTCCGCGCTGTAGTCCTGGGCTGTGATCCCCGCAGAAGACGCTGAGACAGGGGACGATGCGAAAGAAGAAGCTGCGCCCGGAGACGATGCGGCGGCACGCGCCGCTTTCTGTGTTTTTCCGTATTCCGGATAGAATTGCTGCAGCAGGATAGGGTAGAATCCCAGCAGGAGAAAAAGTCCCGCTAAAGGCAGTATGAATTTTTTTTCCATTTTTAAATTTCTTTCTTGTGTAAGACCGAAACTGGATCATAGCCGCCCGGCGAAAAAGGGTGGCACCGCGAAATCCTTCCGACGATCAGGATCAAAGCTTTAAAAAAACCGGCCGCACGGACTGCCTCAGCCGCATATTGCGAACATGACGGATAAAACCGGCACGCCCTGCCTCCGAACATCCGGAAAAAACCGGAGACCAGGCCGACCGCAACGAGCAGCGCTCTCTTGGCGCATCTATCAGCGGCGCGGAAGACGAAATTCATTCATGGCCTTTCTCATCCCGGCCAAACCCGTCTCGCCGGGATCTTTCAGAACCTTAAAAATATACAGTTTTCCCTTTTCCGGTAAATACCCGAGTCTCAACTCTTCCTTCAGAAGACGCCGTAGGCGGTTTCGGCGTGTGGCGAGTTTGGCTACTCTCTTGGAGATAAGTATCCTGACGGGATTCTTTTCACGTCCGCCGGGCTTCACTTCGGCCGGGCGGATTTCCAGGGAAAGCCAGGTCAAATCAGACGGTCAGGCGCTTCCTGCCCTTTTGGCGGCGGCGCTTAAGCACCTTGCGGCCGTCAGCTGACTGCATTTTCTTGCGGAAACCGTGCGTTCTTTTTCTCTTAATATTGGATTTGTTGGTCAGTGTTTTTTTCATGGATTCCTATCCTTGTAGAGAACGTAAATGAAGCAAGAATTATAACATACGCTCAAAGCCAGTCAAGCGTTACCGCCGGCCTCCGGCGGCCGCGCTCCTGGGCGCCAATAATTTGTTTGCCAAGAAGGGAGGCGGTTGTTATAATACCGCTTGCCTCAAAAGAGCTACCCGGAGAAATTAGCCTGTGGATAACTTGTTGAAAAGTTACAATTTTGTTAAGATGGTTATCCACAATATTAAATTATTCATAAGTCATTTAAAATCAATGTATTATAGCATTAAAAATCTGCCTATCCGCTTTTTTTCAGTCCCTACCTGTGGATAAATTAGCCTTCTCCCACCCCACGGAATTGTGGTCCAAGGCGCTCGAATCTCTTCAAAAGGATTTTGACAAGCCCCTTTTCGATAGATGGCTTAAGCCCATAAAAATAAAGGAGTTACGTGATAAAAACGTAGTTTTAACCGTCCGTGACGAGTTTTTCAAAAGCTGGGTCATGGATCACTATAGCGACAAGATCTATTCAGCGCTGAAGAACTTATTGAACGACCCAAGCATTGCCGTGCAGTTTGAAATTCATGAAGACGAAGACGCCGGGTTATCCGTCCCCGATGCGCCCGCCCACGACACGAGACCCGCCGGTCCGGCGGCGATCGGCGCACAGAATTCAGGGTCCTTATCGGATTATCTGCCCAACAGCCGTTATACCTTCGAAAGTTTTGTCGTGGGCCCCTCCAACCGTTTCGCGCATGCGGCCTCGATGGCCGTCGCCGAGTCTCCGGCCAAATCGTACAATCCTTTGTTTATCTACGGGCCTGTCGGGTTGGGGAAGACCCACTTGATGCAGGCGATAGGACAGGAAGTGCTGCGAAGAAACAAGAACACGCGTGTGATGTATATCACGAGCGAAAAATTCACCAACGAGCTCATCAACGCGATCAAGACCGGCACGACGCTGAAGTTTCGCGAAAAATACCGCTCGATGGACTGCCTCTTGATCGACGATATCCATTTCATCGCCGGTAAAGAGGCGACCATGGAGGAATTTTTCCACACCTTCAATACGCTCTACGACTCTCACAAACAGATCGTCGTCTCGAGCGACAAACCCCCAAAAGACATCAACAATCTCGAAGAGAGACTCGTTTCCCGCTTCGAGTGGGGTCTGGTAACCGACATTCAACCCCCTGACTTTGAGACAAGAACAGCCATATTAAGGAAAAAGGCTGAGAAGGAAAATCTCTACGTTCCTGATTCGGTGACATTTTTTATCGCCGACAAGATCAAATCCAATATCCGCGAGCTTGAAGGGGCGTTGATCCGGGTGATCGCCTATTCAAAACTTGTCGGTAAAGATGTCGATGAGAGCGTCGCGCAGGAAGTTTTAAAAGACCTGATCGTCGAGAATCAGAAAAAGATCACCGTTGACCTGATTCAAAGGAAAGTGGCAGAATACCTCAACATACGGCTCTCGGATATGACGGCAAAAGGCCGCTCTAAAAGTGTCGCATTTCCGCGCCACGTCGCGATGTTTTTAGCCCGTGAAATGACGGATCTTTCTTTTCCGGAGCTGGGTGAACACTTCGGCGGCCGCGACCACACGACGATCTTGCACGCGTGCGACAAAATAAAAAAAGATATCAAAAAAGATCAAAAGACAAAGAAAATCATCGACGAATTAATGGTCGAAATTAGAAAATAAGATCCTGTATAAACCCTGCAAAGCTGTGGATAAGTAAGGGGTTATTTTTAGAAGGTTTTACAGACTGTGTATAACTCGATGGTTATCCACAGGTTATAAAATATATAAGCATATTAAATTAAAAGGGTTATAAGATTTAAGACTTACCCACAACCCCTATTACTAATACTATTTTTCTAGAAAGATAATTAAATCAAAATAGGAAATAAAAAATAATGAAAATCAACACCACAAAAGAAGAGTTGTTGAAAGGGATACAGACCGTACAAAACGCGGTAAGCAGTAAAAATACTTTACCAATACTCTCCCATATCTTAATAGAAGCCAAGAAATCAGGAATATTTTTAACCGCCACCGATCTTGAGATTGGGATCTCCATCAAAGTACCCGGGGAGATCATAGAAGACGGAGCCATCACGGTACCGGCAAGAAAGTTTTCAGAGATCGTTAAAGAAATGCCGTCGCAGCAGCCGATTTATATTTCTGTGAAAAAAGCCCAATCAATAACGATCGAATCCGCAAAAAGCTATTTTCGTTTAGTGGGACTACTGAAAGACGATTTTCCGCAGCTGCCCGATCTACAATCGTTAAATCCTAAAGAAGTGGATATGGTGAAAATACCGCAGAAAAATCTCAAAAACATGATCCAACTCACATCTTTTGCTATGAGCCATGATGAGACGCGGTATGTTTTAAACGGGATCCTTTTTAATTTTAGAGATAAGTCATTAAAACTTGTCGCCACCGACGGGCGGCGTCTAGCCGTGATAGAAGATGAGATATCCGCGCTCGGCCATTTCAAGAAAGACGTCATTCTCCCTATGAAGACCATCCAAGAGTTGAGCCGGAATCTTACAGAGGAAGGGGAAGTGATCTTTTATTTTAAAGAGAACCAACTACAGATAAATATCGGCGCGGTCAACATCACATCGCGGCTCATCGAGGGTGAATATCCAAACTATGAACAGGTTATTCCCAAAAAGACCCGCGAGGAATTAAAGCTCAGCACCCATGATTTTCTGCAGGCCACCAGGCGCGCGAGCATTCTCACTAATCAAGATTCCCAGTCCGTGAAGATCAATCTGATCAAAGACCGAATGATCATCACCAAAAACACGCCGGATCTGGGCGAGGCCCGCGAAGAGATCGAGGTGAATTATAAAGGCGGCGAGCTGACGATGGGCTTTAATCCGGTATTTCTGATCGATGCGCTCAAAAATATCGAAGATGAGAGCGTGCACTTCGGATTTATCGACCCAGAAAAACCGGCCGTCATCAAGTGCGGTGAAAACTATACATACATCGTCCTTCCGATGCAGGTGAATTAAGACGCCTGTTATGGGCCGCGAAATATCACCGATCAAGGACGTTTTAAAGGCGGTCTTTGAAAAGCTTGAAGGCGAGAAAACCTACACCCGCGAAGATATCGAAGAACGGTGGAAGGAGATCGTCGGGGAGGCCGGTTTCAAGCATTCGAGGCCGGTGGTGTTCCGGAAAGGCGTCATCAGCGTACGCGTAGACAATTCTGTCTGGCTCCAGGAACTGGTGATGAAAAAAAGAAAAATCTTAAAAGGATTGCAAAGAGAGCTCGGAAAAGATAAAATTTCCGACATTCAATTCAAGATCGGGGAGTTTTAATGCCAAAAGCAGCTTCACCCAAAAAAGACAATAAAGAAGAAAAGACGCCTCAGGGAGCCAACGGCGCGGACTACGGCGCTAAAAGCATTCAGGTCCTCGAGGGGATGGACGCTGTCCGCAAGCGCCCGGCCATGTATATCGGCGACGTCGGGGTGCGCGGTCTTCACCATCTCGTCTATGAGGTGGTCGACAACTCCGTCGACGAAGCGCTCGCCGGACACGCTACCATGGTGGACGTGGTCATCCACACCAATAACAGCATCTCCGTCACCGACGACGGACGCGGCATCCCGGTCGATATGCACAAGACCGAAAAGAAGCCGGCCGTCGAAGTCGTTCTGACCGTTCTTCACGCGGGCGGCAAATTCGACAAAGATTCCTATAAAGTATCCGGCGGTCTCCACGGCGTCGGCGTCAGCTGCGTCAACGCTCTCTCCGAGTGGCTCGAGGTCGAGGTCAAGCGCGACGGAAAGCTCTACCACATGAAGTTTCAGCGCGGCCGCACCGTCTCCAAGCTCACCACGATCGGCAAGTCCAAGTCCACCGGAACCAAGGTGACATTCAAGGCCGACAAAGAGATCTTCAACGTCCCCATCGACTACAATTTTGACATTCTCGCCAACCGTCTCCGCGAGCTAGCGTTCCTGAATAAGGGCCTTAAGATCACCATGAAGGACGAGCGAGAGGGCAAGCAGAAGGAAGCGGAATACCATTTCCAGGGCGGCATCATCTCCTTCGTCCAGGAGATCGGAAAGAATAAAGCTGCGCTCCACCCGAAGGTCATTTATTTCAGCGGCGAAAAGGATAACACGCAAGTCGAGATCGCCATGCAGTACAACGACGGTTATGCGGAAAACATCCATAGCTTCGTCAACAATATCAATACGACAGAGGGCGGCACGCACGTCTCCGGCTTCAAGTCGTCGCTGACGCGCTGCGTGAACCAGTACTGCAAGGGTAAGAATATCCTGAAGGACGACGTCTCTGTATCCGGTGACGACATCCGCGAGGGCCTCGTCACCGTCATCAGCTGCAAAGTGCCCAACCCGCAGTTTGAAGGGCAGACGAAGACCAAACTCGGCAACAGCGAAGTCGAGGGTCTTGTCGAAGCGATCGTCAACGAAGGGCTCGGAAGATTCTTCGAGGAAAATCCCAGCGTCGCCAACAAGATCATCGAGAAGGCCGTCCTCGCGGCCAAAGCGCGCGAAGCCGCCCGCAAGGCGCGAGAGCTCACCCGCCGCAAAGGCGCGCTAGAGTCCGGTTCGCTTCCGGGTAAGCTCGCCGACTGCCAAGAGCGCGACGCCGCTCTTTGCGAAGTGTATCTGGTCGAGGGAGATTCGGCCGGCGGCTCCGCCAAGCAGGGACGCGACCGCCGGTATCAGGCGATTCTTCCTCTCAAGGGAAAAATTCTCAACGTCGAAAAAGCGCGCCTGGACAAGATCCTTTCCAATGACGAAATCTGCACCATCATCAACGCGCTCGGCACCGGTATCGGCGAAGAGTTTAATCTCGACAAACTGCGCTACCACAAGATCCTCATCATGTGCGATGCCGACGTCGACGGCAGTCATATCCGCACGCTTCTTCTGACCTTCTTCTTCCGCCAGATGCACGCCCTCATCGAAAAGGGACATGTATATATTGCGCAGCCGCCGCTCTACAAGATCAAGCGCGGCAAGCGCGAGCAGTACATCGAGACCGAAGACGAGATGAGCCACCTGCTTCTCGACCTCGGCAGCGAAGGGATGACCCTGACGCGCGTCAAGGATAAGGAAAAAATCGAGGGCAAAAAGCTTATGGAGCTGTTGGAGCTTTTAAGCCAGCTTGAAGGCATGACCTCAGGAATCACCCGGCGTGGGATAGATCTATCAACTTATGTCGCATTATTGAACAAGAAGACCAAAAAACTACCCTATTATCGTATCAAAGTGGAGGGAGAAGACCAGTTTCTCTATGATGATGAGGAGCTGGCGGATGCTGTTAAACGATACGAAAAGAAGTATAATAAGGAGGTCGATCTAAGCGAGGCGGGCAAAGATCAGGGGTCCAAATCCGTTGCCAAAGAGCTGGATCTCGTCGAATTTTTCGAAGCCGAAGAGATGGCTGAGACCATTCTAAAGATAGAAAAGCTTGGTCTGGATATCGAGGACTTTGAACCCGAGGCCGAAGACAACCGAAAGATCGCGAAGGCGGAGCGAGCCGGCAAAAAGGAAGTATTCCAGAAGAAGATGCTTTATAAGATCGTCCGCAAAGACGAAGAGGACACCTTCCTTGAGAGTCTCCGGGGCCTATTAAAGTTCGTGCAGGCGGAGGGCAAGAAGGGTCTGTCCATTCAGCGCTACAAAGGTCTCGGTGAAATGAATCCAGAGCAGCTCTGGGAGACCACGATGGATCCCGAGAAGCGCACCGTGTTGAAGGTCACGCTCGAAGACGCCGTCGAAGCGGACAAGACATTCACCACTTTGATGGGCGACGAAGTCGAACCACGCCGCGATTTTATCCATAAATATGCGCGTGAAGTAAAGAACCTGGACGTCTAAGGAAAACTCATGGCCGAGCAGCAGAAAAATTCTTATACTCTGAACGAGAAGATAAAGACGGTTTTCATCGAGCAGGAGATGAAGACGTCGTATCTCAACTATTCGATGTCCGTGATCGTGGGGCGCGCGCTGCCGGACGTCCGCGACGGACTGAAGCCTGTGCATCGCCGCATTCTTTTCGCGATGAAGGAGCTGGGTCTCGACCACAGCCGCGCTTACAAGAAGTCCGCGCGTATCGTCGGTGAAGTGCTCGGTAAGTATCATCCGCATGGCGATACTGCCGTGTATGACACGCTCGTCCGAATGGTGCAGGACTTCTCTCTGCGCTACCCGCTCGTGGACGGCCAGGGCAACTTCGGTTCT
>CAZJAX010000073.1:0-708 GCA_964543965.1 uncultured Planctomycetia bacterium | reverse complement strand
GTCGACGGCGACTCTGCCGCCGCGATGCGTTATACCGAAGCGAGGCTGGCCGGAATCACCGATGCCGTCCTGAGCGATATCGACAAGAACACGGTCAACTTCGCTCCCAATTTTGACGAGAGTCTGGAAGAGCCCACGCTGCTTCCCGCGACGCTGCCGAACCTGCTTTGCAACGGATCTAGCGGCATCGCGGTCGGTATGGCGACCAACATTCCTCCGCACAATCTGACCGAGGTCTGCGATGCCATCGCCGCGACGATCGAAAACCCGGAGATCCAGACCAAGGAACTCATGAAGTTCATCAAAGGCCCTGATTTCCCGACAGGCGCCACGATCTGCGGCACCGAGGGCATCAAGTCCGCTTACGAGACGGGCCGCGGCATCATTAAGATCCGAGCCAAGGCGAGCATCGAAGAGATCCGCGGCAACCGCGAAGCCATCGTCGTCACTGAGATCCCTTATCAGGTCAACAAATCCAATCTGATCGAGGCCATCGCGGACCTCGTCAATTCCAAGAAGATCGAAGGCGTCTCCGACGTCCGCGACGAGTCCGACAAGGACGGCATGCGCCTGGTCATCGACCTCAAGCGTGACGCCAATTCCCAAGTCATCTTAAATCAGCTCTATAAGCACGCGCAGATGCAGAACACGTTCGGCATCATATTCCTCGCGCTCGTCGACGGAAGCCCCCGTGTCCTCAAGCTCAAA
>CAZJAX010000072.1:0-10374 GCA_964543965.1 uncultured Planctomycetia bacterium | reverse complement strand
TGAAAGTTTGAACGTCACCTTGTCGGTCCCCTTTTTGACCGGATACTCGCGGCCGAAAAGCGGCTCGAGCTTGGGGTCGGCGATCATGCAGTTTTTGACGGGGATCTTGGAAACATTGTCTTTGGCGATATAGGCCATCGACGCGCCGCGCTTTTTTTCGGAAAATACCGCATGCATCGTAACGCTGTTGCGGTAGCCGTATTCGCGGGCGGAGGGCGTGATGGGCAGGATCTTGCCTGCGGCCTCAGGCAGCGCCTGAAACGCTTCCGCCAGCTGAAGCTCCTTCAGGCGAAGTTCCTCGGCGTACTCGGCATGCAGATACTGACAGCCGCCGCAGTGCGAGGCGTAGCGGCAGAGCGGCTTGATGCGGAACGGGGACGCCTGAAGGACCTCGACGACAGATGCGCGGGAAAAGTTCTTTTTGTCGGCGGTCAAGCGCGCGAGCACTCTCTCTCCGGGAAGCGCTCCCTCGACGAACACCACTTTGCCGCCGAGCACCGCGATGCCGTCGCCGCCGTAAGCGGTCCTCGAAATGGAGAGTTCGACGTTCTTCCCGGATGCCGGGGCGTCAGTCATGAATGATTTCGGTTTTTTTGGCCAGCGCCGCGATCTCTTCTTTGAGGCGGTCGTTCTCGCGCTGGGCTTTTTTAAGCTCGCTCTTCAGGCTCGAGATCTCGGCGTCCGTTGAGATGACCTTGGCTTCGACCGCTTCCTTCTCGCGCAGAAGCTTCGAGTAGCGCGCCGAAGCTTTTTCGAGCTCGTTGCCGAGCTCTCCGAGCTTCTGGCTTTTGTCTTTGAGGGCCAGATTCAGGCGCTCGGCGTCCGCGGCGGCCCTGGACTCAAGGTCCTGACGCTCGGACTTGGAGCGCTCGACCTCGGAGTCGTATTTTTTGCCGGCGTCGTCCAGGCGCTCGTTCAGGAGGCGGATCTCTTCGGCTTTCACCGCCAGATCCTCGGCGTGCCGGTCGGCCATGTCGGTGATCTTGACCTCGAGGTCGTGGATATTGCCGCGAAGGTCCATCACCAGCGTCTGGCTTTCGTTGGAGACAGTCTCCATCTTGTATTTCAGGTCGTTGAGCTTGGTCTCGGCGGCGACGCGCCCCTCGCTCTCGCGCAGGAGCATCATGACCAGACCCAGCACGGCAAACCCGAGCAGACCCGCGATGACTTTGAACTTATCGGTCTTCATGGGGCTTTAAGCGGCGGACAGCTTGAAGCTGGGTCTTTGCTGGATGCGGGCGAACCAGGCGGCCGCATTTTGGCACTCGGCAGGAATGGCTGTGCCGAGGATCGGCAGAGCCGCGATATGCGGCGTCACCGAAATGTCGGCCAGCGAATAATCGCCGAAAAGATACTCGCGGCCCTTCAGCATCGCGTCGATCTCCTTCAGGAACTCCCCGATCTCGCCGCGGAGCTTTTCTTTGGTCTCCTCTTTCTGCTGGTCTTTGGGCTTGAGCAGGCACTCGATCACAAGAAGGCCTATTTTCAGAACGAAACGCTTGTCGCTCACCGCGATCCACTCGAGGATGAATTTCCTCTGAGCCGCATCCTTCGGCAGGAGCGCCGGGACCGGATATTTTTCCTCGAGGTACTGGTTGATGTTGATGGCTTCGGACATGTAGATATCGCCGTGGATGATGGCGGGTACTTTGCCCTTGGGGCTGGCTTTCTTGAACTCGGCGTCTTCTTTATTGAACTCGGGGGCGTGTGTGTTGACGGCTTCGAAGGCGATGTTTTTCTCATACAAAGCGATCTTCACTTCGCGCGAATTGCCGGAGCGCGGAAAGCAGTACAGCTTAATCATGGGCGACCTCGTTTGGACACGTGACGGATGTGATAATCTTTTTCGCTTCGCTTTCTGCCTCGCGTACGCAGTCGGGGATGCCCGCACCTGCGTAGGCGGCGCCCGTCAGATGCAGTCCCGGGATCTTGGAAGCCAGAGAGCGTATTTCGGACACAAGATCGAGGTGTCCGACCCCGTATTGTACCATAGCCCCCCGATAGCGCTTCAAACGCGAGAAAACGGGCTTTCCCGTGATCCCGAGCCAGGCGCCGAGCTCCGATCCGATCGACCCAAGCGCATCGGCGTCGTCTTTTTCGAAGAACTGCCTGCCGAAAGCGCCTCCTGCAAACGCGCGCAAAAGCACGTGCTCCGCAGGCGCTCTTCCCGCGAATTTTCGGCTGGAAAACGAACAGGCGATGACCGACTTGTTTTCGACGCGCGGCACCACGAAGCCGAACCCGGCCAGAGGATCGGCGATCTGCTTTTTTTTATATCCCAGATTGACCGTCATGACCGACTCGTAAGGGATCCGCGAAAGTCTTTCCGCGAGAGCCGGATACGGCCCGCTAAGCAGCCGTGCGGCGATGTGCGCAGGCACGGTGATGCACACGGCGGCAAAAGACTCCTTCTCCCCACCCTCGAATTCGACGCTCCACGACCTTTGCGCCGGGTCATAGGCGATGCTCTTGGCGGCGCAGGAGACCTTGGCGCAGCCCTCAGGCAGAGCGCGGACAAGCGCGTCTGTCAGCGTCTGCATGCCTCTCCGGTAGGATGAAAAAAGGCTGTAGCGGGGACCGCTGGCGGCGGAGGCCGCAGATCTTCTCTTTTTTGCTTCGGACATGAGGCCGCGCGTGACGCTGCCGTATCTTTGCTCGAGATCGAGAAAACGCGGCATCGTGGCGCGAAGGCTCAAGATCTCAGGGTCTCCGGTATAGATGCCTCCCAGCATCGCCTGAGCGATGCGGTCGAGGGCTTCGCGGCCGAAGCGGCGCCGCACGAAAGCCGCGATGCTCTCATCCCCGGCGGCCGGTTTTTTCGGCAGAAAACATTCGGCGGCCATCCGGATCTTGCCGGGCCACGACACGAGAGGCGAAGCCAGGAAAGGGCGTATTTCCACGGGAGCGATCAGATAAAACCCTTCCGGTACCGGCAAAAGGCGGCTTCCGCGGGCGATGAAGCTGCGGCGGTTCTCGTTCTGCGTCCCTATGATCTCGTCTGAGAGGCCGAGCTCCTTGGAAAGCGCCAGCGCCCAGGGTTTTTCGGTCAAAAAAGCGTCAGGACCTTTTTCCAAAACGAAACCCTCCGACACCTCGGTCTCGATGGTGCCTCCGAGCCTGGGCCCCGCTTCGAAAAGAGACACGTCGAGATCTTGGCGCGCTCCCTTGGCGGATCTTGTCAGATAATAAGCGGCGGCAAGCCCCGAGACGCCTCCGCCGATGACGGCGATCTTGGGTATGCTCATCGCTTGGCTTCTATCAGGTCTGCCGCCAGACGGATGAACTTGGGATGCGCCGTGACGGTCTTGGCGCGGTGATAAGCCAGACCCAGCTTCTCGCAGAGGAGGCGGCATTCGCAGTCGAGATCGTAGAGGACTTCGATATTGTCGCAGAGAAATCCGGCGGACACGAGGACGACGCTCTGATATTTCGCGCGGTCGAGCGACTCGATGACTTTTTCGACCGAGGGCTCGAGCCAGGGATCGCTCGGGCGGCCGCTGCGGCTCTGGTACGCGACGGCCCAGGCAGGCGCGCCTATTTTTTCGGCGATAAGGCTCGATACTTTCTCGTGCTGCCGGTCATAACCGCTGGCCTCGGCCATCGGCGACGGGATGGAATGCGCGGAAAAGATGAAGTACGTGTGTTTCATTTCTTCGGCTGAGATATTCGACATCGCCTTCAAGGCTTCATCGGCCTGCGCTTCGATAAAAAGAGGGTGCTCGTAAAAAGCGTCCGTGTAAACAAACTCGATGCCCGCGGCGTTGGTCTGTATCTTCGCCTCCTCGACCCTTTCGATGTATTTCTCAAAACTCGCGTGTGAGCGGAGTGACGCAAGCACGAAGCCGATGACTTTGCGGACGTTCTGCTGTTTCAGCTGAAGCAATGCATCCTCTAAAGACGGCTTGGAATGGCGGAAACCGACGAACACAGGCAGGTCGACCCCCCGCCTCTGAAATTCTTCTTCGAGCGCTTTTTTCTGTGTGTACGTGATCGCGTTGTAAGGCGACACGCCGCCGAAATGCTCGTAGTGAGCGAAGACTTCATCGAAGCGCACTTGAGGGATGTTGACCCCGCGGAGAACGCTCTCCAAAAAAGGCTTCACGTCCCCCATGCCTTCGGGGCCTCCGAAACCGATGAGCATCACCGCGGTCTTCTGATTCATCGGCGGCTCAGCTCGTGAATGATATCGATGAGCGCGATGACGTTTTCTTCGGGCGTCCGGGGAAGCACGCCGTGCCCGAGATTGAAAATGTGTCCGGGTCTCCCCTCCGCTTCGAGCAGGATGCGCTCGACGTGCGGACGGATGGCATCGAGCGGCCCGCAAAGGATCTCGGGATCGAGGTTGCCCTGGATGGCGCGGTCGTAGCCGATCTTTCTCCAGGCCGCATCCAAACCGATACGGTGGTCGGCGCCGATGACGTCGCCGCCGGCCTCGCGCATGAGTTCGAGAAAATTGCCGGTGCGCGTGCCGAAATGGATGACGGGCACGCCTTTTTTCAGGCCGCGGATGAGAGCTCGCGAATAGGGCAGCGCATAACGGCGGTACTCCTCCGGCGTGAGGATGCCCGCCCAGCTGTCGAAGATCTGCAGGGCCTGGCAGCCGGCGTCGGCCTGGGCATTGAGATGCTGGATGCCCGCTTTCACGATCTTGTCCATCAGCGCTTTCCAGAGGCCTTCGTCGGCGGCCATGAAATTTTTCGCGAGAATAAAATCCTTGGAAGCGCCGCCTTCGATCATGTAAGACGCGAGCGTGAACGGCGCTCCGGCAAATCCGATGAGCGGGATATCCGCATCCAAAGAAGCGCGGGTGATCTTGATGGCGTCATAAACATAGGAAAGCGTCCGGACGGGGTCGGCATCGCGAAGCCCGTCGACATCTTTCTTTTCGCGCACCGGGCGGGCGACGGAAGGCCCATCCCCTTTCACATAATCGAGCCCCAGTCCCATCGGCTCGAACGGCAGAAGGATGTCCGAGAAAATAATGGCCGCGTCGGCTCCGATCTTCTTTTGGGCGTGGACGGTGACCTCAGCGCACAGCGCAGGATTTTTGCAAAGCTCGAGGAACGTCATTTTCTCGCGGACGTCGCGGTAGTCCTTCATGTAGCGCCCGGCCTGGCGCATGAGCCACACCGGCGTAAAGTCCGTCTTTTCACGGCGGCAGGCTTTGAGAAAAGGACTTTGGCGCAGATCTTCATCCGCCATCACCGCGAGCGTCCCCTGGAGCACCTCGACAGAACAGTCCCCTTCTTTCATGCGTTTGGCTTTGATGATACCTTCAGCTTCGGCCGCGCAAGCGACGACGAGCGGGCCCATTTTAGGGCTCTCAGGCTCGATGTCGACGCCGATGCCGCGTGCGCGCAAGGCTTCGGAGCAGTCGGGACCCACGGAAGCGATAGCCATCGCTTTGAATGCTTCGAGGACTTTTTTGTCGAGGCCGAGGCGCTGAGCGACCTGGAGCAAATGCTCGATCTGCACGGCCGTCGTGAATATCGCGACGTCCATGCGGCCGGTAGCGGTCTCGCGGACGGCGTTTTCGAGCGGCCCGAGATCGTCGGGCAAAGCCCAGCGGTACACGGGCACACGCAGGACTTCGGCGCCGCGGGCTTGGAGCGCGGAGATAAACTCCTCGTTGGTCACGCCGTATTCCTGCACGGCGACGACGCGGCCTTTTAAAGGGACTTTTTCGGTATTGGCATCGAGCGTCGAGATGATCTCGCGCCAGGTGTTGGGTTCGGGCACCGTGAGAGCGAAAGGGACTTTCCATTCATTGAGCACGCGCACAGGTTTGGGGCCGCGCGGAACGATGGTGGTCTTGCGGAGCGCATCGAGAACGCTCTCGCGCGGCCAGCGCGTCTCAAGCACGTCGACGAGAGACTTCACGCCGACGCCGGTCAAAAGGATGAGCACTTCGATCTGTCCGCTGAAAAGCTTCTCGGCAAAAGAAAAAACGTGTGTGTTGTTCTCCAGCGGCACTTCTTTCATCGAGGGCGCGAGCATCGGGACTCCTCCCTGCACGCGCACGAGGCCGGCCATCGTCTCGGCGTGGCGGCTTTCGAAGCAGACGACGTTCATGCCTTGCAATTTCATACGCGCGCGATCTCCCGGTATATGATTTCCATCTCGCGCGCCTGGCGATCAGATGAACACATCGACTGCACGAGCTCATACCCCGCCTTCGCGATCTTTTCTTTTTCTCCGGGCGCTTCAAGGAGGAATCGTATCGCGCCCGCCAGCGACGGCACTTCCGCCGGCTCCGCCATCACACAGCACTTGCCGGGACGAAAGATCTGATTGATCGCCGGAATATTGGTCAGTACGACGGGCTTACCCGCCGCCATGGCTTCCGCGATACCGAGCCCGAAGCCCTCTCGGTAAAACGCCGGGTGAACGAAGATATCTGTGACCGCCAGCGCCTCCGAGATGTCGGAGAGAACGGGCGCAAGCATCGCGTGCTTTTCAAGCTTGAGTTCTTTGATAAGTTTTTCGAGCGCTTCCCTTTCGCGCCCGTCGCCGGCCATCAGCACATAAATATCGGGAAACACCGGTAAAAGCTCCGCCGCGGCGCGCAGCAGGATCTCATGCCCCTTGTCGCGCACGAGCCGCGCGACACAGCAGAGCACGACCGCGTTTTCGGGGATGCCCATTTGCCTGCGGAGCGCGGCGGGATCTTTGCCGGCCAGACGCTTGGCGGACGCCTCGAGGTCGATGGCGTTGACCACGACACGCACACGGTCCGCAGGCGCGCGGTGCAGACTC
This sequence comes from uncultured Planctomycetia bacterium, assembly GCA_964543965.1. Classification (GTDB taxonomy): domain Bacteria; phylum Omnitrophota; class Gorgyraeia; order 2-02-FULL-51-18; family 2-02-FULL-51-18; genus CAMDWQ01. The sequence goes on along the minus strand of CAZJAX010000072.1, from coordinate 3,618 downwards.
TTTAATTCCGCCGCCACAGGCGCGCTCACCGCGACCAGCCGGTCCGCCCAAAACGGCAGGACTCTGCGTCCGATGTTGTTTTTGAAATAACCGTGATAGGTGTTGACCGAGGGGACACGGGTCATGCGGGTCAGAAAATAGGCCAGCGCATGCGTCACGCGCGTATGCGAATGGATCACGTCAAACTTCTCACGGCGGATGAGAGCCGCGATGTTTTTGAGAGGAAAATAAAGAAAGGGGCTCAAGATGCTCTTGCGGCGCACCGGAAACGTATAAGTCTTCATCCCCGCCCGGTTGAACTCCCCCTCCAACCCCCCGCCCCCCGAAAGCACGGCCGTCTCATGGCCCAGGCGGCCCATGGACGTCCCTAAGAGCTGGATGTACCGGGTGATGCCGCCGACGTCCAGGTGGGAGTTTAGATGCAAAATTTTCAAGTGTCCGGCTGATTTCATCGGCCTATTATAATACCGCCGGGGGCCGGATGAAACGCATTTTATAGAGACGTGTTTGGCTGGGTTTTGGGGCTTGGATACGGCAGATTGAGTTTGCTTGACTTTGCCCGGTTTATACTCAAAATAGGTGGATATGAAAACTTACAACCTGCGCGTCAGCTCCATCGAGCCCTTACCGGCTCCCTCCTCGGTCAAAGCCCAGCTCCCGCTCTCTGAAGAGCTCTCTAATGCCGTCGCTTCCTGGCGCCAGGAGATCGTGGACATCCTGACCGGCAAAGATGGAAGGCTCCTTGTGATCGTGGGTCCCTGCTCCATTCATGACACTCAGGCCGCCCTGGAGTACGCCAAGCGCCTGGTCCCCTTGCGCGAGAAATATAAAAAGGATCTCGATATCGTCATGCGCGTGTATTTCGAGAAGCCGCGCACCACCGTCGGCTGGAAGGGTCTCATCAACGACCCGCATCTGGACGGCACCTGCGACGTCCAGCATGGCCTGCCGCTGGCCCGAAAACTCTTGCTCGACATCGCCAAGCTCGGCATCCCCGCGGCCAACGAAGCCCTGGATCCCGTGACTCCCCAATACATCTCGGACCTCATCGCCTGGGCCGCCATCGGCGCCCGCACGACAGAGAGTCAGACTCATCGAGAGATGGCCTCAGGCCTTTCGATGCCCGTCGGATTTAAGAACGGTACTGACGGCAGCCTCTCCGCCGCCATCAACGCGATCGATGCCGCCAGCCACCCTCACAGCTTCACGGGCGTGGATGAGCAGGGGCGCGTCTCGGTCATCCGCACCACCGGCAACCCTCACTGTCACATCGTCCTGCGCGGCGGAGCCAACGGCCCCAACTACGACCCCGTGAGCGTCAACACCGCCTCGGAAAAACTCACGGCCGCCAAGCTCAATCCGCGCGTGCTCGTCGACTGCAGCCACGCCAACAGCAACAAAAATCACAACAACCAGCCCCTCGTCGCCCGCTCCGTGGCCGACCAGATCCGCGAAGGCTCCAAAAATATCCTCGGGGTCATGATCGAAAGCCATCTGGTGGCAGGACGCCAGGACTTCACCCAAGGCAAGCCCCTCACCTACGGGCAGAGCATCACTGACGCGTGCATCGATTTCGAAGCGACCGAAAAAGCCGTCGCCGAGCTCGCCGCCGCGGTCGCCTCCAAAGCCCGCTAAGACTCCGGACACAAAAAACCCATCCTCGTCACAGACGAAGATGGGTTTTTCTATCTTGATGCTTTTATTGCAGAGGCGCTTCTTTAGGCTTGGACGATAGATCCGCGAGTGGATCCGGCGATCGCTAAGAGCTCCCCTTTTTCTTTGGCAGGAACGCCCAGCTTGTCGCAGGATGCCGCAAGGTCGGCGGCAAGCGCATCAAACTCGGCATCCGTGATCTTCAGCCCTTCATGCGCCGCAGCCATATCGCGGCCCTCATACACGACATCCGTAGCGCCGGTAGCCATGCTGACGAATTGCACGAGATGCTTTTTCAGCTTCGCGACATTTTCCGGAGTCGCTTCCCAGGTGCGGGGCTGACCCTGCCGCGTAAAGTTCACGGCCGGATTTGCAGCGGCACGGGGCACAAAATCATCCACGACCGCGGTGATCGCGGCCTGACCGCCCAAGCGCTCGTAGAGCGATTTTTCAGGTGATGCCGGAGCTTCGGCAGCGCGCAGAGAAGAAGAGAAAGTCAAAAGTGACAAGGACAGGATCAAAAATAAACGCTTCATGTTTCCTCCAAAAGGATGTTGTTGATAGACTCCTCATTAAAGCAGATTGTGTCCGCAGGAGCAAGTGGTGCGTTGATTGTATGGAACGCCGCCCAAAGGGCAGGCGTTGGATGCTCCCCTCCTGAATCAATGCCCTGACGCTTTTCCGGCGGACGGCGTCCGGTTTATTAACGTAGTTCTTTTTAGGTGCGTGGGAGGCTGTCCGGTCTAGTCTATACAACACCTCGCCAGCGGACGGCGTCCGGTTTACTGGCGTCAGTTTGGATATTTCCAATCTTTTAATTGAAATAGCTGCATCATTTCAGGCCCCAATATCATAAATCGATCGCTATTCATATCCATACTAAACTCATAGTTGCTAATTACCGAATAAGTGTTGACGACTGTATTATCTCTAAATTTTTTAAAGCCCTTGGGTGGATTCCCTGCGAGGATACGTTTTATGACTGCATCCGGATTCCGCGTGCCCATAAATAAAGGCCAATATATTTCGCCCACATCACCTGTCCCGGCGCTGTTGTAGGTCAGCCCGTAAGTAAGATATCGACCTGGATTTCCGAGCCAGTATATTTCCGAATAAAAAAGTTGCTTCGGTGTAAATGTGCCGTTTGCGCTTTCGGGGCGCACATCGGGAATAACTGGGAATTTCGTTTTGCCGAGCAATATTTTCATTTCGTTGCCCTTAATATCGGTATAAGGAAAATAGATTTTTGGATGAAAATATTTATCTCGCGTTGTTATTGAATAAAGAACTACTCTGCCCTCGGAATTGGAAACTGCTTGAACGTAGAATAAATCATCAATAAATATATACTCTGTATGCGTACCACGATTATTTATAAAGTATGGCTTCCCAAGTATATCGAAGTATAAATCAATCGGAGTGTTAATATTTAATGTTGCGATTTTCTTTGATGCATTTTGAGATTTCCAAAAAGAGGAAAAGTAATAGCTATTAAGCTTTGTAACCCCTTCTGTTATAGTTACGAGAGATGATATTGCCACAAGAAGAACAAAGGCGATCACGACAAATGGTTGCGAATTTGCCCATTTTTTTATTTTTTCAATACTGATAATCTGTTTTTTCATAGGATCTACTGCGGAAAAGACCAATTTTGAAGCTGGCGAAGACGTTGAGTTTCTGGCCCGAGGGTGAACCAGCCGTCGTCGTTATCAAAATCTAGTTGGGGCATAAAATCAGACATCACGGTGTAAGTGTTAACCGTGGTCTCATCTCTAAACTTTTGCAGTTCATCTGGAAATCCGTGCACGTTGATTCGATGGATAAGTCCGTCTTTTTTTAAACGCCCCCACAGTAGTGGCTTATAAGGAGTGCCCGTTTCACCAACACCACTACCATTAAAAGAAAACCCATAGGTTAAGTATCTCCCAGGATTTCCCATGTAATAGACCTCGTTGTAATAAAATG
>CAZJAX010000071.1:0-10385 GCA_964543965.1 uncultured Planctomycetia bacterium | reverse complement strand
CCTGAAGAAGGATCCCGACAGCCGGCGCATGATCGTGAGCGCGTGGAACGTGGGGGAGCTCGAAAAGATGGCGCTGATGCCTTGCCACACGATGTTCCAGTTTTATGTCGCCGACGGCCGGCTTTCCTGTCAGCTTTATCAGCGCAGCGCCGATGTTTTCTTGGGCGTGCCGTTCAATATCGCCAGCTACGCGCTGCTCACGCTCATGCTCGCGCAAGTCTCGGGGCTCAAGGCAGGCGATTTCGTGCACACGTTCGGGGACGTCCACATCTACTCCAATCACGAAGAGCAAGTGAAGCTGCAGCTTTCGCGCGACGTGCGGCCGCTGCCTCTGATGAAGCTCAATCCCGCCGTCAAAGATATATTCGATTTCAAATTCGAGGATTTCGAGCTTCTGAATTACGACCCGCACCCGGCTATCAAAGCTCCGGTGGCTGTTTGATCTGGCACGTCGTCGCCGTATCCAAGAACGGGGTCATCGGCAAAGACGGTAAGCTTCCCTGGCACTTTTCTTCCGACCTTAAATTTTTTAAAAACCTCACTACCGGCCACACGGTCATCATGGGCCGCAAGACCTTTGACAGTATCGGCAAAGCCCTGCCGAATCGGGAAAATATCGTGATCAGCCGCCGGCCTCATATCCCGGTCCCGGGCGCCCAATTCGTGACCAGCATTGGAGAGGCCCTAAAAAAAGCCCAAAAGGGCGACACTTTTATCATCGGCGGGGCGTCTATCTATCAGGCGACGCTTGGAGCGGTGGATGGAATCTACCTGACGCTCATCGACCAGGAGTTCGCCGGGGACGCCACTTATCCTGGGGTGCCGGAAGGTTTTGTTGAAGTTTCCCGGACACTCTTGCAGGAGGATCCCAAGATCATGGTGCTGTTTTATAAGCGCTCCTAATCCAATCCGCAAAAGGGTCTAAAGACGTATAGTAGGATAAGAATCGAGAGCGGGGGGGGCGGGGCACGCAGGGCATTTGACAGAGCTTTCTTATTTTGTGCTATAATAATCAAAATTTTTTAAGGGCAACCGCCAAGGAGAATCAACCTACATGAAGAGTTTAAGGACGTTTTTTTCGGCGTTTTTGATTACGGCAGCGTTTTTAATTCCCTCGCTGGCGCAGGCCCAGGGTCAGGACTACTCGGGCAATGAAGACCCCAATAAAAAGATCATCAAAAACGGTCTTCTCGGCGCGGGCGTCGGCGCTATCTCTGCAAGCGCGTCGGGCGGAAAAGCGGGCCAGGGCGCTCTCATCGGCGCGGGAACCAACGTCATCGGCGGCGCGCTTCTTGATTCTCTGACCGGGCCGTCTCCGTCGCAGCAGCCCCAGCAGGTCGTGTACGCTCAGCCGGCGCAGCAGTCCTACTCTCAGCCTACGTATCAAACCACTTCTTCTTATCCGGTGCAGACTCAAGGCACATATGTTCCGCGCCAGGAACCGGTCTATGTCCAGCAGCAGCCGGTTTATTATCAGCAGCGCGCTCCGCAGGAAGACCCCAGCAAGAAGATCATCAAGCAGGGCCTTCTCGGTGCAGGTGTCGGTGCGATCTCGGCCAGCGCTTCGGGCGGCAACGCCGGGAAGGGCGCTTTGATCGGAGCCGGCACCAATGTGATCGGCGGCGCTCTTTTTGACACTCTGCTCAGCCCATCACAGCCTCAGCAGCAGCCGGTCTATGTTCAACAGCAGCCGGTGTATCAGCAGCCCGTTTATCAGCAACAGCAGCCAACTTATCAGCAGAGCTATTCTCAGCAGACATCAACGTCCTCTCAGCCGAAAAAGAAGATCATCCGCAAGTACGACAAAGACGGCAACGTCGTCTCGGAAGAAGAGATTTGGGAATAGCCTGATTTTTTTGGCAGGCATAGAACGGCGCGGGGTAAAACCCGCGCTTTTTTATTTTGAGCCGTTAGCACTGCGACGGGTGGCGCGGAGACGGGGCGACCCATCGCGCCCGGAGTGCGAGCCGAAGGCGAAGACACGAGGACGGAATGGGGCTGTCGCAGCGACAGGCCCTGTCGCGGCGTAGCGGAGTATCATGGATAAGCGCGAGCTGACACAGAAGATCAAAGATTTTGCATTGAACGATGCGGGCTTCGACTTGGTCGGGGTCGCGCCGGCGGCTTTGCCTGCTTTGCACGGGGAGGCGCTTCGGCGGTGGCTTGGAAAGGGCCGGCACGGCACGATGGATTATCTTTCGCGTCCCGGCGTCGACCGGTCGGATCCCAAGACGGTATTGCCTTCCGCAAAATCAGTTATTTCTTTGGCTGTGAATTATTATCATCCCGAAGACCCCAGGCCCGAAGGGCCGGCCTCCGGTAAAGTCGCGCAGTATGCCTACGGACGCGACTATCACAAGGTCATTGAGAAAAAGCTGAAAAAGCTTTCCGCTCATGTCCTGGCGCTGGCGGGGCCGGGAACGGAGATCAAGACATATGTCGACACGGGACCGATCCTCGAGAAGGCGTTTGCGCGTGAGGCGGGCCTGGGATTTTTCGGAAAGAACACGAATATCATCACGCGCCATTTCGGATCCTGGGTATTTCTCGCAAGCCTCATCACGAACCTGGAACTTTTAGAAGACGAGCCGCATGCGGGCGCCTGCGGCTCCTGCCGCATCTGCATCGATGCCTGTCCGACCTCAGCGCTTCTGGGAGACTATGAACTCGACGCGACGAAGTGCATCTCCTATCTGACTATCGAATCCAAGACGGAGCCGGCGCCGGAGCTGAAGAAAATGACGGGGGATTGGGTGTTCGGCTGTGACATCTGCCAGCAGGTGTGTCCTTACAATTTCCGCGCCAAAACCACGCGCCATGAGGATCTTTATCCAACTAAGATCGCAGGCAGCTGGGTGGCGTTGGACGAGGTTGCCTCGATGGACGAGGCTCGATTTGCGGCAGCGTTTCAGGGTAGTCCCGTAAAGAGACCAAAAATGGCAGGCTTGGCGCGCAATGCGAAAATTGTAGCTCAGAACCAGAGAGTGGTATAATAAAACCTTTTCCGGGAGAACTTAAAATGACCTTAACACAAGACGAAATTTTGAGATACAGCCGCCACCTCATCATGCCCGAAGTGGGCGTCGAGGGGCAGAAAAAATTGAAAGCCGCAAAAGTCCTCATGATCGGGACCGGCGGACTGGGATCCCCGGCGGCGCTCTATCTGGCGGCGGCCGGCATCGGTACGCTGGGTCTCATCGATTTTGACGTCGTGGATTTTTCCAACCTCCAGCGTCAGATCATCCATAGCACCTCCTCCGTCGGCAAGCCAAAGGTAGAGTCGGCCAAGCAGCGCATCGCCGAGATCAATCCCAACGTCAAAGTCGTCGCTTACAACGAGCGCCTGACCAAGGACAATATTATGAACATCCTGAAGGACTACGACATCCTTCTCGACGGCACCGACAATTTTCAGACGCGCTACCTCGTGAACGACGCCTGTGTGTTTCAGAAGAAGCCATTCGTGTACGGAAGCATTTTCCGTTTCGACGGACAGTCGACGGTCTTTTATCCGGGCAAAGGCCCTTGCTACCGCTGTCTTTTCGCCGAGCCGCCTCCGCCGGGCATGGTCCCGAGCTGCGCGGAGGGCGGCGTGCTTGGCATCCTGCCGGGAGTCATCGGCGTCATCCAGGCGACCGAAGTGGTGAAGCTGGTCATCGGAAAGGGCGAGCCGCTCATCGGACGTCTCATGCTTTACGATGCGCTCAAAATGAATTTTCGTGAGGTGAAGTTCCGCAAAAATCCGAAGTGCCCTGTCTGCAGCGATAATCCGACCATCACGGAACTCATCGATTACGATGCGTTCTGCGGGCTGACGCGCGGAGAAGAGAAAAAGAACGGAGGAGATGTGGGTATCCCAGAGATCAGCGTGAAAGAACTCAAAGCTAAGATGGACCGCAAGGACAGATTCGTGCTCGTCGACGTGCGCGAACCCAACGAATATGATATCTGCAGGATACCGGGTTCCAAGCTGATCCCGCTCGGCGCTCTCCCTGAGCGCGTGAGCGAGCTGGATACGGCCGATGAGATCATCGTGCAGTGCCATTTCGGCGGGCGCAGCGCCAAGGGCGTCGACCTGCTGCAGAAGATAGGTTTCAAAAAGGTCAAAAACCTCGCCGGCGGCATTGATGCCTGGTCGCAGGAAATCGACCCGGGCTGCCCCAAATACTAGATGCCCATGGATCTGGAGGTTTACGGGGAGCGGCTTGAGAAGATGGGCGAGGCTCTGAAGGACTCGAAGCGCCTCGTGGTCATCACGCATGACAATCCCGACCCCGACTCGCTCTCAAGCGCTCTGACGCTCGCATACATCGCCAAGAACCGTTTCAAGATCCCCGCAAGCGTGCGCTACGGCGGCATCGTCGGGCGCGCGGAAAACCAGGCGATGATCCGCGTGCTCAAGCTTCGCGTCAAGCCCTTTAGCGACGCGGATATGAAGCGGGGCACCGATTTCGCTTTTGTCGATATGCAGCCGAGGACAGGCAATAGCTCTTTTCCTGTCACCAAAAAACCCGTTATTATCATCGACCACCATTCTCTGCGCAAGACGACGCGCGCCGACTACATCGATATACGCACCGATTACGGCGCGACAGCTACGATCCTGACCGAGTATCTGATCGCAAGCGGACTTGAGATCCCTGCTCAGCTTGCGACGGCGCTTTCTTACGGCATCAGCTCTGAGACCCAAGATCTCGGCCGCGAAGCCCGCGAGACCGACATCCAGGCGTATCTGGCGCTTTTCCCCAAGAGCAATAAGAAGCTTTTAGCCATGATCGAACACCCGAAGCTGTCACGGGAATATTTCATCACGCTCAACCGCGCCATGCATCATACCAAGATCTACAAGAACGCTGTCGCCACATCGCTCGGGGAAGTGGAAAACCCTGACTTTGTGCCTTTCATCGCGGATTTTATGCTGCGCTGTGAGCGCATGACTTGGGCGATCTGCGTGGGACGCTTCAGAGATAAGGTCGTCGTCTCCATCCGCACGACCAATATCCACGGCCGCGCCGGACGGTTTCTGCGTCAGCTCATCGGCAAGCGGGGTACGGCGGGAGGACACGGCATGATCGCCGGAGGACAGGTGGCCTGCAGCATGGAGCACGAGAAATGCACCGAGGTCGAGGATGAGCTCATCAAAGATTTTTTGAAGAAATTGGGACACAACGACGAGGCCGAAATGGCGCCTCTGCTAGTCACTGAACCTATCAGCTAAAAGATCAAAACGCCAAGGAGGACCGGATGAAGATCGAATTCATGCTTTCCAGCAAGACGAGTAAGCGCGTGGATATTCTCGGCATCGGATGCTTTGAAGGGCCAAACCATTTTGCTGCCGGCTATGCGCCGGAGCAGTCCGTCGCGGAAAGTCTGAAAAAATTGGCCGCCACAAAGAAATTTTCCGGCAAGTGCGGCGAGACGTATCTGGTCCTTTCGCCGAAGTCCAAGGCGGCAGACGCGGTGCTCTTTATCGGCCTCGGAAAAAAGGATAAGTTTACAGCGCAGTGCATACGCATCGCCGTCACGAAGGTGATGACGCAGGCGAAGATATTTCAGCATGAGACGGCTGCGTTTGACCTCGACAGCGTCTCGGAGACTTTATCAGCAGCCCAGGCCGCCGGCGCGGCTGTGGAAGGCGCTCGACTCTCGAGTTACCGGTTTGATAAATACAAATCCAAACCCGCTCCGAAAAAGGAGATCACTCTTTCGCTCATCTCCGAAGCGGGCGGCGAAGCTAAGGCTATCCGCGCCGCGGTCGCGGAGGCCGAGATCTTAAGCGAAGCCGTGTATTTTACGCGTGATCTGGCCAACGAGCCGCCGAACGTGATGAATCCTCCCGCACTGGCAAAAGCCGTGAAAGCGATGGCATCCAAAAATAATCTCGACTGCAAACTTTTGAGCGAAGCCGAGATGAAGAAGCTCGGTATGGGCGGCGTCCTCGGTGTCTGCCAGGGCTCGAGCTATCCTGCGCAATTCATCATCCTTGAAAACCGCGTGAAGAGCAGCGCGGCGCCGATCGTCCTGGTCGGCAAGGGAGTGACGTTCGACACCGGCGGCATTTCGATCAAGCCGGCGAGCAATATGGATCATATGAAGTTTGATATGTGCGGCGCGGCTGCCGTCGTCGGCGCTATGAAAGCGATCGCGAATCTAAAGCTTGAGACCCGCGTTATCGGCATCACGCCGATCGTGGAGAATATGCCTGGTTCCAAGGCTCAGCGTCCCGGAGATATCATCAAGTGCATGAACGGCAAAACCGTCGAAGTCCTCAATACCGATGCCGAGGGCCGTCTCATTCTCGCCGATGCGCTGGCTTACTCGGAGCGCTACAAGCCGCGCGTCCTCGTCAATATCGCGACGCTCACCGGCGCGTGCCCGGCGACGTTCGGCGACATCGCGACAGGCCTCATGAGCACCGATGAAGATCTCGTGCGCCGCTTGAAAGATATCGGCGACCAGACGGGGGAGCGGATGTGGGAGCTTCCTCTCTGGGATGAATACGGCGATCTTATCAAGGCTCAGTACGCGGACATCCAGAATATTTCCAAGAGAATGGCAGGCACCATCACCGCGGGCATGTTCCTGAAAGAATTTGCGGACCATACGAAAGCATGGGCGCATCTTGACGTGGCCGGTACGGCATGGATCGAAGGCGGCCCCAAGCCGCTCACGCCTATCGGCGCGACCGGTGTGGGCGTACGCACCTTCGTGCGCCTTGTCCAGAGCTACCAGGCCGGCTGATGCTGGCCGCTTTTTTTGAGGAGCACGGCGGCCCCGAAGTCCTGAAGTACGGAGAGCTCAAGGATCCCGTCGCATCGCCGAACGATGTCGTCATCGGCGTGAAAGCCTGCGCGATGAATCATCTCGATATCTGGGCGCGTCAGGGCATGCCCGGCATCCCCATTCCTTTACCGCATATCCTCGGCGCCGATGTTTCGGGCGTCGTACTCGAATGCGGCAAGGGCGCCAAGCGTTTCAAGAAGGGCGAGCGGGTGATCGTTTCTCCCGGACAGCTTCCGGCGCATGCTGTCGAGGGTTTTGACGCGCGCGACAGCTACTCGCCCGAGTTTCATATCCTCGGACTCCAGACCCAGGGCGGCTACGCCGAAAAAGTCTGCGTCCCTGAGCGATGGGTGATCCCTGTAAGCGAAAAATACTCGTTCGAAGAATGGGCGTCGTTCCCGCTCGTAGCGCTTACGGCGTATCACATGCTCGTCACCCGCGCGCAGCTTAAAGCCGGCGAGACCGTACTCGTGCACGCTGCCGGTTCCGGCGTGGGAAGCGTTGCGGTCCAGCTGGCAAAATTCCTCGGCGCCACCGTCTACACGACCGTCGGCGATTTCAAGAAAGTCTCGCGCGCCAAAAAGCTCGGCGCCGATGAGGTCATCCAATATAAAAGCGAGGATTTCGCCGAAAAATGCAAAAAACTCACAGGCGGTCGGGGAGTAGATCTGGTGTTTGAGCACATCGGCCCCGAGACCTGGCCCAAAAATCTCGCGTCTCTGGCGCGCGGCGGCCGCATGGTCACTTGCGGCGCGACCTCCGGGCCCAAGACCGAGGTCGAGATCCGTTTTCTCTTTGCCAAACAGCTGAGCATTCTCGGCTCGTACATGGGCAGTTTCGCCGAGCTGAATAAAATTCTCGAGCTCATCGAAAAGGGGATTATCCTTCCGGTCATCGACGAAGTATTTCCGCTGAAAGAAGCCCGCCAAGCGCACGAGCGTATGGAAGCGCGGAAAAACTTCGGCAAGATCATCCTCAAGCCCTGATGCCTGACAAGGGATTACAGAACCTTCCTGCCGTCGCTTTTTTACGCCTCATTCCATCCTGGATGCGGGGTAAGGGCCGCCTGGCCCAATGGCTTCTCAGGGGGCGGCTGTCCTCGGGGGGCGTCGAAGTCGCCGACCGCATGGGTTTCCGTTACGACGCCCCGTCCGCATCGGAACCGGTCGCGTTCCATCTTTTGATCAGCGGCGCCTATGAGCCGGAGATGGTCGATTTCATGCGCGCCCAGCTTTTGCCGGGAGATGTCTTCGTGGATGTCGGCGCCAACATCGGTGTTTACACGCTGCCTTGCGCACGGGCGGTCGGTCCCGAGGGACGCGTGCTGGCGATCGAGGCCTCTTTAACCGTCATCGATTGCCTGCGGCGCAACATAGCCGCCGCCGCTGCCCGGAATGTGCGCGCGCATTTTTGTGCCGCCTGTGATTCTGACGGCGAAGAGATGAATTTCTATGAAGCGCCCAGCACTCATTTCGGAATGGGCTCGATGGGACCTCAGTTTGGAAGGCCCCCTATGAAGGTCGCGGGACGCACGCTTGACTCTCTGCTGGCTCAGGAGGGTATCCAGAAGGTGCGCGCGATGAAGGTCGATGTGGAGGGTTATGAGGAAAAAGTCTTCACCGGTGCGGAGAAACTTCTGAGGCGGCCGGATGCGCCCCTCATCCTTTTTGAGTTTGTCGATTGGGCGGAGAAGCGCGCCGGGCTGCCTCCCGGATCAGCTCAGAAGAAACTCCTCGAATACGGTTACCGGATATGGAAGTTTGAGCGCTACGTCCGCGGAGGCGCCCCCTTGGAAGGCATGCTCACGCGCGGTTTTTCAAATCTTGTGGCCAGTAAGAGCTTTAGAGCCTAAAATCGAGCAATTTTAACCCGTTTCGTTTGACATGCACACACTTTATTGCTAGTCTATTACTACAATTTTTTCTAAGGAGACATCAATGGCAGACAAGGCAAACAAATACGCAGATAACGCAGCAGGGACATTTTACGTCGATACGCAGTGTATCGATTGTGACCTTTGCCGCCAGACTGCGCCCTCAAATTTTGACCGTAACCAGAGCGGCGGCTATTCTTTCGTCAAAAAGCAGCCTACGACGCCGGAAGAAGAGGCGCTCTGCAAGGAAGCTAAAGAAGGCTGCCCGGTGGAAGCGATCGGGAGTGACGGGGCTTAATATTTCAACGGATTAAGTTTCACCAAAAGCCATGGTCACAAAACCATGGCTTTTTTTTACAGGAAAAAAAATGAGCGAAATCCATCCAGTCATTATCATCGGTTCCGGCCCAGCGGGTTTCACTGCGGCCATTTATGCGGCGCGCGCCAACCTTAGGCCTCTTTTGTTCGAAGGGCTTATGCGCGGAGGGCAGCCCGGCGGACAGCTCATGCTGACCACTGAAGTGGAGAATTTCCCCGGATTCCCCAAGGGTATGATGGGACCCGAACTCATGAATTTGTTCCGCGAGCAGGCTGCGCGCTTCGGCACACAGCTCATCGTCCAGGATGTGCAATCCGTCGATTTTTCCAAGCGCCCTTTTAAAGTGACCTCCGACGGCAAAGATTATTTCGGCGAGACTGTGATCATCTCGACCGGCGCCTCAGCCAACTGGCTCGGCATCCCGTCCGAAAAAGCCCTGCAGGGCTACGGCGTGTCGGCTTGCGCGACCTGTGACGGATTTTTCTTCAAGAATAAAGAAGTCATGGTTGTCGGCGGGGGAGACTCGGCGGTCGAAGAGGCGACGTTCCTGACAAAGTTTGCATCCAAGGTTACGCTGGTGCACCGCCGCGACTCGCTGCGCGCCTCCAAGATCATGCAGGATCGTGCGAAGTCTAATCCCAAGATCGATTTTATATGGAATTCGACTATCACAGAGATCAAAGATCCCGCGGCAAAAAAAGTGACAAGCGTCGTCCTGAAGGATCTCGTGACCGGACAGGTATCCGAGCGGAAGACCGACGGTGTGTTCATGGCCATCGGGCATACGCCCAACTCCGAGATCTTCAAAGGCCAGATCGAGCTTGACGCCAAAGGCTACATCAAGGTTCATGACGGCTCGCTCACGAACGTGCCCGGCGTGTTCGCGGCAGGCGACGTGCAGGATTTCAAATACCGTCAGGCCATCACAGCTGCCGGCTCGGGCTGCATGGCGGCGTTGGACGCCGAGCGTTTCCTCGAAAGTCATCACGGATGAAATTTCCGTTCGGGTTCAAGAAAAAGACCAAAGAAGTTCAGCTCCCGAAGTCGCTTCCCCCTAAGATACGCACCAAGACTGTTCCCGGGCCGCAGTCCGTCAAGCTGACCGAAAGTCTTCGCCGCTACGAGTGCCCGCAGATGACGTATGTCGGCGGAATCTTCCCTGTTTTTTTTAAAAAAGCATCCGCCTGCAATATGACCGACGTCGACGGTAACCGCTACCTTGATCTGACGAGCGCTTTTGCCGTCTCGAGCATCGGCCACGGATCCCCGGTGGTGCTGAAAGCCCTGCGCGAAGAAATCGAGTTGCACTACCTGCGCGACGATCTGCCCGACCTGATGCGCGAATGCAAGGAGGGGGTCACGCGCGTGAAGAAGATCGTGCAGGACTTGAAGGACTTTTCGCGCGTGGAC
>CAZJAX010000070.1:7040-10527 GCA_964543965.1 uncultured Planctomycetia bacterium | reverse complement strand
CGTGAACGGATCCGGGCGGCTGCAGACCGTGAATCCTGCGCAGAACCCCCGGTACTATTCTCTGATCGAACACTTCGAGAAACTGACCTCGGTGCCCATGATCCTTAATACCTCATTCAACGAAAATGAGCCCGTGGTCTGCAGGCCCATGGAGGCGGTGGATTGTTTTCTGCGCACCAAGATGGATGTATTGGTCATCGGTGATTATCTGATCGAGCGGCGGTATTAAAACCGGAAGCAAACTATGACCCCGGAATTATCATTGGATCGCAAGATGAACAAGATCGTTTTTATCAACCGCTTCTTTTATCCCGATCATTCGGCGACGAGCCAGATCCTGTCCGACCTGGCGTTCGATCTGGCCTCGCGCGGACTGAGCGTGACGGTCGCTGCAAGCCGGCAAAGATATGATCAGGCCGATGCAGGTCTGCCGGGCAGGGAAGAGATCCGCGGGGTGTCCGTCGTCCGCCTGCTGACGACACATTTCGGCCGCGCCAGGCTTCTAGGGCGAAGCCTCGATTACCTTACTTTTTATGCCTCATCCTTTTTCTTCCTTTTGGGAAATCTGAAACCGGGAGACTTAGTGGTCGCAGAAACCGACCCGCCGCTGATCTCCGTCGTCGCGACGGCCGCCGCCAAGATGCGCGGCGCCAAACTTCTGAATTGGACGCAGGACGTATTCCCCGAAGTCGCAATAGCACTGGACGTCAGGATCGTGCGTGTATTCTCGGGGTTTTTCAGGGCGCTGAGAAACTGGTCGCTTCGCGGAGCCGCCGCCAACGTCGCGATCGGCGAAAGAATGGCGGATGTGATCCGGGAGCAGGGCGCAGGCGACCGGGTCCGGGTCATTCACAACTGGTCCGACGGGTCGAAGATACGGCCGGTGTCCGCGCTTCAGAATGCTTTGCGAAGGGAATGGGGCTTGGAAGGAAAATTCGTCGTCGGCTACTCGGGAAACATGGGCCGCGCCCATGAATTTGACACCGTTTTGAGCGCGGCCTCCCGGCTCTCGCAGGAAAAACAAGTGGTGTTCCTTTTCATCGGGGACGGGAAGCGGAGGAAAGCTATCGAGGCCGCCTGCATCCACAAAAATATCAACAATATCGTGTTCAAGCCCTTCCAGCCCTATGAAAATCTCTCCGAAAGCCTTTCGGCGGCTGACGCGCATCTTGTGTGCCTGCGGCCTGAGCTGGAGGGTTTTATCGTGCCGAGCAAGTTTTACGGCATCCTGGCTGCGGGCCGGCCCGTTCTGAACATCGGAAGCGCCGCCGGAGAAACCGGCCGTCTGATCCAGACGATCGGATGCGGCAGCAACTTTGACGCAGGGCAGGGCGCTGCGCTCGCCGAAACGATACGGCGGTGGTCCCGGAAGCCCGCGGAGGCCGATGAGATGGGGCGCCGCGGCCGCGCTTATTTCGAAAAAAATTTTGATTCTCCGATCGGGCTAAAAGCTTGGTATGATGTGATCACGTCATGTTTAACCTAAGATGATAGACAACCACTTTTTCCAGGTTTTATACGTGCTGGCATTCTGCGTGCCGGCGCTGATCTCTTATCTGATCACCTTTCCGATGATCAAGCTATGCTACCCGCTTGACCTGCTGGATTATCCCGAGAGCAGGAAAATTCATCCCAAGCCGATGCCGTTCATGGGCGGCGCTTCGCTGTTCTTGGCTTTTTGGCTCACCGTCGCAGGACTTTTCTGGACCGTGTCCATTTTTCATCAGCAAGGGGTATACCTGAATAAACTGCAGAGCTTCCTTGAGGGAGCTCCCTATACGAATGTCCGCATTTTCTGGGTCTTCGTCGGCGGGTGCATCATCTGGGCGGTCGGGTTTCTTGATGACAAATTCTATTGGACGCCGCTGCAGAAGATCGCCGGGGAAGTGCTTGCCGCGCTGATTCTCTGGAGGCTCGGCATCACGATCAATCTCGCGCCGGTGTTTGGAGTGTTCGGCGAAGTGATCACGTTCGGATGGATACTCCTGATCATCAACGCGTTCAATCTCATCGATTCTCTCGACGGCCATTGCTCCGGGGTCGCGCTGATCTGTTCCTTTACCCTTTACTGGATCACGCAGATCGCCCATCAGCCCGGCGTCAGCCTCTTCATCGTGATGTTCGCGGGCGCTCTTTTCGGTTTTCTGCCGCACAACTCGAAGCCGGCAAAGATATTTCTAGGCGACAACGGCAGCCTGTCGATCGGGTACATGATGGCGGCGTTCACGCTGCTGTGCCGCTATGAGAACGCGGACGTGAACTACGCGACATTTTTCATCCCCATCATCGCTTTCGGCGTGCCTTTGTACGATACGGTGTCCGTCTCCGTGGTGCGCATTCTCCGGGGCATTCCGCCTTGGAAGGGAGACAGGAACCATTTCGCGCACCGGCTCGTGAAGATCGGCATGGAGGAAAAAACGGCCGTCATATTTTCCTATTTCACCTCTATCACGCTCGGCATCACGGCGCTCCTTTTGACTCAGGTGAACCTCTTCGGCGCCTATTTGACTCTTCTGCTCTATTTTTCCATCATCGCCCTGATCGCCTTCCTCGAATTCTATGCGGTTGAGACTATCCGCAATATGGAAACGCTCGTGCAGGCCAAGGAAAAGCGGGAAAAAAGAAACAGCGGCCCCTCCTCCTGAATTTGGGTGTTACCGGCAAAATTCTGTGTTACAATTTTCAACTGTAAATGACTAAAATCGCTGTTATTGGTTTGGGTTATGTCGGGCTGCCGCTGTCGCTCCAATTTGCGAAGAGCGGCGCCGAAGTATTGGGTCTTGATATCGACCCGGCGAAGACCGATTCGCTGAGCCGCGGCAAAAGTTATATCGGGCACATTGCCGACGCGGACATCGCGGACGCCGTTTCACAGAAAACTTTCTCAGCCTCGACTGATTTTTCGAAGATCGCAGGGATGGAAGCCGTCATCATCTGCGTGCCCACCCCGCTTAAAAAAAACCGCGAACCCGACATCTCCTATATCTTGAAGACCGGCGCTCAGATGGCGCCTTATGTGCGGCGCGGCGTCCTTGTCGTGCTCGAATCTACGACTTATCCCGGGACGACCGATGAGGATCTGAGGAAGGTGCTGGAAGAGGGCTCTGGTCTGTCAGCCGGCAAGGATTTTCACCTGGCATTTTCACCCGAGCGCGAAGACCCGGGCAATCCCTCCAGCCGCGTGGCCTCGATCCCGAAGGTCGTCGGCGGCTTTACGCCTGCGTGCCTCGAAAAAGCCTGTCAGCTTTACTCGAAAGCGATCAAGACCGTCGTGCCCGTTTCCAGCTGCCGCGTGGCGGAGGCGGCGAAACTCCTGGAAAATATTTTTCGCAGCGTCAACATCGCGCTCGTCAACGAGCTTAAAGTCGTCTACTCCGCCATGGGCATCGACATCTGGGAGGTCATCGAAGCGGCCAAGACAAAGCCCTTCGGTTTCATGCCGTTTTATCCGGGTCCGGGTCTCGGCGGGCACTGCATCCCCATCGAT
>CAZJAX010000070.1:0-7030 GCA_964543965.1 uncultured Planctomycetia bacterium | reverse complement strand
CGATCCCTTTTATCTGACTTGGAAGGCGCGCCAGTACGGGCAGGAGACGCGTTTCATCGAGCTTGCCGGCGTCATCAACACGGCCATGCCCGAGTACGTGATCCGTCGCGCCGAAGAAGCGCTCTCTGAGCAGAAGAAGCAGCTCAAAGGCAGCCGCATTCTTCTTCTCGGCCTGGCTTACAAGCCCGATGTGGACGACATGCGCGAATCTCCGACGTTTACGCTGATGGATCTTTTAAAAGATCGGGGAGCTCATACCGATTACTACGACCCGCATATCCCGGTGATCAAACCGACGCGAGAACACGGGCAATGGACGGGCAGGGCGTCAATCGCCTGGACTCGTGAAAATGTATCTAAATATGACCTCGTGCTGATCTCGACGGCGCATAAAGGCGTGAATTACACGGAGCTGGCCGAATGGGCTTCCTTGGTCGTCGATACGCGCAACGTGATGGCCGGCATCGCGGCATCCAAAAAGATACACAAAGCTTGACGGAGAAGCAGACTTGAATATATTGGCGGTTGGTCAGGCGAAGTTCGGCGACACGCTCAAGAAGAAGCTGGCCGGGCTCCGCGCAGAAGTTGCCGCTGGACAGGCTCTGGAGATCCATGCCCAGCTCCGCCGGCAGACCTACAGCCTTGTCTATCTCGATGACGATTTTTTTAGACAAAAGCCTTCGCAGGCGGAGCTCGTGCTGAGGCATGCCCGCAAAGCGGGTGTGCCGGTGATCGTGATCTCGTCCAACCGGCATTTTTCCCACATACTCAAGAACCGCGAGCTTGGCGCTGCAGACTATGTGATCAAGCCTTTTAACGAGCGCGAGTTTATCATGAGAACTAACGCCGTTCTGCAGAAAAAAATAAGAATAGTCTGTATCGGCGGCGGCACCGGCCTTTTTACGCTTCTACTGGGCTTAAAAAGCCTGCCGAATGCCCTCCTGACGTCGGTCGTCAGTATGAGCGATGACGGCGGATCTTCGGGAAAACTGAGCCAATCCCTGGGTCTTCTGCCGCCGGGCGATATCCGCCGCAGCTTGGTGGCCCTTTCGAACGCGCCGGCGATCATGAACCAGATCATGCAGTATCGTTTCAAGAAAAAGGGCGAGCTGGCAGGCCACAGCTTCGGTAATATTTTTCTGGCCGCGCTGACCGGCGTCAAAGGCACGATGTCGGAAGCGGTGAGAGCTCTGAGCGATATTCTCTATCTCCAGGGGATCGTGCTTCCGGTGTCGAGCACGCCGACTAAGCTCGTCGCGCGTTTCAGCGACGGCACCGTCGTGAAGGGTGAAAGCAAGATCGACCGCTGCGAGGGCCGTTCGCCTGACCTGCGGCTGGTTGGGCTGCGCCACGAGCCCGCTGCAAAGGCCGATCCGGATGCCGTCGCATCCATCCTTTTCGCGGATTTCGTGACGATGGGTCCGGGAGACCTTTTTACCAGCATTATCACGAGCCTCATCATCAAAAATATACGCGAGGCCGTGAAGATGACCCCCGCCAGAAAGATCTATATCTGCAATCTGATGACAAAGCCCGGAGAAACATCCCGTTTTGACGCCGCCGAACACGTGAGCGAGATCGTAAAGTATTTGGGAGCGGATTGCTTGGATTTCGTGTTAATATCAAATACTAAAGTTTCAAAGAGATCAGTCACCGAATACATGAAAAAAATGCAGATGCCGATCTATCTTAAGAACAAGGAGTCGGTCGCGAAGATCACGTCCGCAAGGGTGATCCTCGCTGACATCGGCAACGCCAATGAGCTGGTGCGCCACGACAGCACGCATTTGAAGAACGAAATCCAAAAAATAATGAGATCCGCGCATGCCTGACAGAGACGAACGCCCGTGGGGAAAATACGAGGTTATCATCGCCGGAGAGGGGACGAAGGCCAAGCGCATCGAGGTCTATCCGGGAAAGCGTTTTAGCCTGCAGATGCATTCCAAGCGTGCAGAAAAGTGGATCGTGATGACGGGCAGCGGCCTGGCAACGGTCGGAGATAAGCAGTGGCAGGTCGGCCCGGGTTCATTCATCGACATCCCGCGCGGAACCGTCCACCGTCTGCATAACACGGGAAGCGGTCCTCTGGTCTTTGTCGAGGTGCAGTTCGGCGATTATCTTGGTGAAGACGATATCACGAGGCTCGAGGACGACTTTGGACGCGTCTAATTCCGGTTTCGCAGGGCGGCGCGTCCTGCTGGCAGCGATTCTGGCGGCCTCTGTTTTGGCGTCGGCCGGATGCGCGCGGACGCCTGTGCGCACGACGCAGCCCTATGCGCCGCCTTCCAATATCATCATCCCTCTGGATTCGCCGGGTTTTTACCATACGCTCACGAAAGGCGAGACGCTCTACCATATCGCCAAGGTCTACGACGCCGATTTGAATGAGATCATGAGAGCTAACCATATCCAGAATCCCAGCACTCTGGAAGTGGGGCAGAGAATATTCATCCCCCGCCGCTCTGCGCCGGTCTATCCGCCTGCCGCCGGCCCGAGTCCCGTCAGCCTGGAGGATGCGCACCGTATCATCGGCCGAAAGAAGACGAGCTATGCCTGGCAGACGATCACCGTGCACCATAGCGGCACTCTTCAGGGCAGTGCCAGCAATTTCGACCGCGATCACCGGCGCCGCAATATGGGCGGGCTTTTCTACCATTTTGTCATCGGCAACGGCACGCGCACCAAAAAGGGCGAGGTCGAGGTCGGTTTCCGCTGGGATCGGCAGATAAAGGCCAACAGGCCTTTCGACATTCAGATATGCCTTGTCGGAAATTTTGACAAGCAGGAAGTATCCCCGGAACAGTTCAACACGCTTGTGAATCTGATACGCGCTTTGAGGGAGGATTACGGGATCTCGAAGTCGAACGTCCGCCAGCATTGCGACGTGCGGGGAAAACGCACGGACTGCCCAGGAAAAAAGTTTCCGTTCAGCCGCCTGCTCGCGTCGATCTAACGGCGAAAGCCGCAGTCTCCGCCCGCGGACAGCGCCCATAAAATATGAAAATCGTAAAACCGGACCCTTCAGGCATTTCCCGCGCCGCAGAGTTATTGCGGAAAGGCGGCCTAGTGGCGTTTCCGACTGAGACGGTCTACGGCCTGGGAGCTGATGCGTTCAATAAAAAAGCGGTCTGCCGCATATTCGAGGTGAAGAAACGCCCGAGCTTCGATCCCTTGATCGTCCATGTCGCAAGCATTCCGCAGGCCGTCTCGCTGTGGTCGGACACGCCGCCGCTGGCTCTGCGCCTGATGAAAAAATTCTGGCCCGGACCGCTCTCGATCGTGCTGCCAAAAAAGCCCGCCGTGCCTGACGTCGTGACGGCGGGATTGGAGACGGTCGCAGTGCGCATGCCGGATCACCCGGCGGCGCTCCGATTGATACGCGCGGCCGGATGCCCCGTCGCCGCACCGAGCGCCAACCTCTTCGGCTACACAAGTCCTACGGCCGCCCGCTCCGTCGCAGAGGATCTCGGTTCCAAGATCGACCTCGTGATCGACGGGGGTCCGTCGAAAGTAGGCGTGGAATCCACGGTGATCAAGATCGAAGGCGGCCGTATCGTCCTCTTGCGCCCCGGCGGCATCACGGTCGAACAGATCGAGAAAGCGTCCGGAAGGAAAGTGCGTACCGCGGCCAGGTCGTCGAAGCTTGAGTCTCCGGGCAGGATGAAAAGCCACTACGCTCCGCGCACGCCGCTGGTTCTCATCGGAGGCTCGTCCGCCGCCTTCATGAAAAAGCTTGAAAAATTGAAAGATGAGCGCAAAAAATTGGGCCGCCGGCTCAAGCTCGCGCTGATCTCGTTTTCGGCGAAGCCTCCGGAGGGATTGTTCTCCGCCACGGAGGTCTTAAGTCCAAAGCGCGATCTATACCAGGCCGCGACGCGGCTCTTCCAAGCCATGCGTAAACTTGATAAAATGAAGCCCGATGTGATCGTGGCCGAGGACATTCCCGCGTCCGGGATAGGGCTTGCGATCGCCGATCGCCTTCTCAAAGCCTCGGCGGGTAAAACGGGATGGAATGGTTTTTTACGCCTCACTCAACGTCTTAAATAAGGAAAAAGGGAATGACTAAGCTGATGACTCCTTCGAAAAATGCCGTATGGGAAACCAGTCTGCCTCTTCCGCTTTTGAACCGCGGAAAAGTGCGTGATATCTATGAAGCCGGGAAAGACAGGCTCCTGATCGTCACGACGGACCGCTTGAGCGCGTTTGATGTGGTGCTGCCTTCGCCGATTCCGGACAAGGGCAAGGTGCTCAACCAGATCTCCCTCTTCTGGTTCAAAAAAATGGCAAAAGTCGTGCCGAACCACATCATCACGGCTGATATCCGGAAAATGGGATTTGATAAAAAATTTCTTAAGGAGTACGGCAGGCAGATCGAAGGCCGTTCGATTCTCGTGCACCGTGCAAAACCTCTGGCTATCGAGTGCGTGGTGAGAGGCTTTCTGGCGGGATCAGGGTGGAAGGATTATCAGAAGACCGGCAAGGTCTGCGGACACGCGCTGCCCAAGGGCCTGCAGCAGTGCCAAGAGCTGCCTCAGCCGCTTTTCACCCCGGCGACCAAAGCCGTCGAAGGGCATGATATGAACATCGATTTCGAGGCGGCCGCCAAGATCACGGGCCGTGCGATCGCCGAGAAGGCGAGAGCCTTGTCGATCAAAATCTACAAGGAGGGCGTGAAGTTCGCGAAGACCAAGGGGATCGTCATCGCGGATACAAAATTCGAGTTCGGCCTTTTCAACGGTAAGCTCATCCTTATCGATGAAGTGCTCACGCCGGACAGTTCGCGTTTCTGGCCCAAGGCTCTGTACAAAATCGGGCAGGATCAGCCGAGCTATGATAAGCAGATCGTGCGCAACCATCTCTTGGAATCCGGCTGGAATCAGACTCCGCCGGGACCCGAGCTGCCTAAAGAAATCGCAGACAAGACTGCGGCGGCCTACAAGGACGTATTCAAATGTCTGACTGGGAAAAAACTTGCCTAAAGGCCCGTTTAGCCGCCGGGCGATCCTTTTATCCGCAGCGCTGACCCTGATGAGCCTGCGGGTGCTAGCGTCCGAGCCGCATGTGATCACCGTCAAGGGTGTCTACCTGAAAGACAGTGCCGGGGCGTGGGTGAAGGTCATCGAGCCCGATCGCCGCGTGGATTTTTCAAAGGAAGAAGCCGTCGTGGTCTTTTTTAACAATTTGGGACGAGTGCCCGCCGGCGATTACACGAATTTCAGAGTCGAATTCACCGGAAACGACGGCATTCCGAAGAGGCTTTCGGCGCGCGAGGATTTCGACGGCGCCGTCGCGGTAAGAAAAGGATCGTTTATCCGCGTGGCTTTCGGGCTTTTACTGGAAAACGGCATCAGGATGCAGCAGGCTGACATGACCGTCGATGCGGACAGCCGTCGGTTTCTGCCGGACACTCTCACATTGGAGGAATGACATGGCCCTGACTCCCTCGACGATGCTGGCGCTCGGCACCCAGGCTCCCGGGTTTTCCCTGCCGGACGTGAAAACGGGCAGAAAAATCTCGCTCCGCGATTTTGAGGGTAAGAAGGCGCTTTTGGTGATGTTCATTTGCCGACACTGCCCCTATGTGCAGCACATCAAAGATGAACTTGCGAAGCTGGGCCGCGATTATGCATCCAAGGACGCCGCCCTCATCGGCATCAGCGCCAACGATGCCGTCAATTATCCGGACGATTCTCCGGCGAGTCTGAAGGCTTTTGCGGAAGAGGAAAGGTTTACGTTTCCTCTGGTTTATGACGAGAGCCAGGAAACGGCCAAGGCATATACGGCGGCCTGCACGCCGGACTTTTTTTTATTCGATAGCCGAAGAAAGCTTGTATACCGCGGACAGCTTGACGATAGCCGCCCCGGAAGCGGTAAACCGGTAACGGGTGCGGACTTGAGGTCGGCGCTCGACGCGGTTCTAGCGGACAAGCCTGCGGCAGCCGATCAAAAGCCGAGCATCGGCTGTAATATTAAATGGAAAAAGGGAAGCGAACCCGCCTATTTTGGAAGATCGGCCAGCTCGGCTCGATCATGATCAAATTCATTAAAGCCCTGACCCCAAAACCATTGAAGCGGCTGATACGGAGCCTCATTTTTTCTTATACCCGGTTTTATGCGGACAGAAATTCCTTTGCGAGGCGGATGCTTGCTGTTAATTGGAACGACTACAAGAAGGACCTGCATCCGAAGGATCGGCGTATGAAGGTGCTGGATGACAGGGGTGTGCGCGGCATGAGCACCGAAAACGTAAGATTTATGGTCAATGAGATCGTGAAGCGGTGCGCGGCCGGAGGTGTTTACCTGGAGGTCGGCATGTTTCAGGGATGCAGCCTGCTCAGCGCTGCCTACGGTAATCTCGGCACTCGCTGCATCGGCATAGATGATTTCTCGCAGTTCAACGAGGGAAACAAGAACGAGCTCATTCTAAAGGAGAACCTCGCAAAGTTTCCGGATCACAAGAATATCGAAACCTATAACCAAAACTACCAGAAAGCCATCGAGTCTATTTTTGGGAAGGAGCCGGGGCTGAAGGTTGATGTCTATTATTATGACGGAGAGCACTCTTATGAGAATCAGATGCGCGGGCTTGAGATCATACTCCCTCACCTGGCGGATAAATGCGTCATTCTGGTGGACGATATCAATTGGACGGAAGTCCAGACGGCGAATGATCATTTCATCCAAAACAATCCCGGTTTTAAATCGATATTGCGCATCAAGACGAAAGCCAACCAGTCGGCCGACTGGTGGAACGGGTTCGAGGTGATCGTCAGGGGAAAGCCGGCGCCTCAGCGGCGCTAAACGGCCGTCCTCCGATGAAAACCTCCCGCTTAAGGCAGATCGATCTTCTTAGGGGGATCGCGATATTTCTCGTTTTGTTCCAGCACGCCCCGATGTCTCCCGACACCTGGCCCCCGCTCTGTCAGGCCGTTTTCAAGCCCTTGGTCCAGCTTGGGTGGACGGGGGTGGATCTTTTCTTCGTCCTGAGCGGCTTCCTGGTCTCCGGACTCATATTCGGCGAGTACAGACA
>CAZJAX010000069.1:0-10623 GCA_964543965.1 uncultured Planctomycetia bacterium | reverse complement strand
GATTCGAAGCCGCCCATGATCCCCAGAAGCTTGTAGTACATCTCGTCCGGCATCATCCACTCTTCGTCCAGCACATCAGAGATCCCGAAAGGCGGAGTCTTCACGGCGTTTGAGCGCACGAGCATAAAAAAGCGGCCGTCGCGCGTCTTGATGCCGATCTCGGAGATCCATTCTCGGTCAGGAGCGCCGACATCAATGTACCAGTTGCTGTTGAGATAATTGATCTCGATGTCGAAAAAGTCGTTGGGCGCGCCGATCGACGTCCCCGTCACGTCGTAGACGCGAAGCACGGTCTTTTCCCGGTAAAGCCCGCTCTTGTAGATCTCATGCATGACTTCGGCCTCTCGCCCGGGCGTCACTTCCCAGTAAGCATAGATCCACCAAGGGTCGCGCACCAAAAGAACAAGCTTGTTCTCGCTGTAATACGGAGGCAGGCGCCTGTCCGGAAGCGGGCCGGGTTCAGGTCTCGCGGCGCCGGGCTTCACGAAGCCCTCTTTGAGCACGAGCGTCTCAAGCGGCGCTTTCTTCGAGATCCTGGGACGCACCGGGATCTTTCTGCTGACGACTTTGATCTTCTTGATGATCTTGCGGATGGCTTTAGCGGGAGATTTGCGGGACTTGGAGGCCGCGGAGGACTTGGTTTTACCGGTTTTAGATTTAGGTTTTTTCATCATTTTTCGGCGGCATCCATTACTCTTATTATAGAGCTTTCTAAAGCCAAAAAACAACGAAAAAAATCTGCGTATTTATTAACAGATCTCAGACGTAAGCCGCGAACGCGCGGCCCGTGTAACTAAGGGGTTTAGAAAATAAAGACGCCGGCAGCGACGACTGTGGTGTATCCGCCCTTTTCGACCATGGCGGACTGCGTCACGTTAGTCGTTTTGACGACTTTGTCGGAAATCCGGAAAATCTCTTCCTTTTCGTCCCAGCTCTTGTCTTCATCGATGTCGATGCCGAGCGTGGAAGCAAGCATAGCGGCCGCGAGGTCTTCGGCGGTGTCACCGGCCTCTTTTTCGGTCTGGCCGTAGGCGTAGTGCTCGGAGAGATAGCCGTAAGTGTTGCGGTCGGAAGGGATCGCGCAGCCGATCGAGGCCGCGATCAGGCGGCGGGCTTCGTTGGAAGCGGTACGCGCCGTGACAGCAAACGTGATCATGCCGGGATAGATATACTTCTGGCCTTCGTTCTTGGAAATGAGTTCGCAGTTGGGCGGAAAGATGCTCGAGACGTGGACGATATTGCACTTTTCGATGCCGGCGTCACGAAGGGCCAGCTCGAAGGAACGCAGTTCGTGTTTGTGAGACCCCACGCCCTTGGTGAAAAACATTTTTTTAGGGACCAAAAGCTGCTGGCCCATATCAAGATGATCTTGAAGAGTCTGTGTCTTGTCCGTTCCGTTTGCAGGTGCAACGCCCATCGTCTGTCTTTCCTCCTGAAAAATGATCAGTAAATTGTAGGTTTACTATACTGGATTGACTCCTAAAGTCAAGCATTCCGGAACCGTAAGCCCGGAGGCGGTTGACTTGGACGCCGGGAGTTGCTAATCTGTCTGCATGATCAAGTGCGACACCTGCGGAAAAGAAAGCGCCGAAGTAAAACGTGTCATCGTCGACACCGGTTACGACCGGGTACTGGCCAAACCTCTCTACAATTGCCCCGACTGCTACGATAAGAAAGAAAAGTCCAAAAAAGAAAAGTCCTAGCCCGAAATAACGGGGCTCGCCCATTCGGGCGAACCGTACCTCTGCTTCTCGACTTCTTTGATCTTCGCCAGCTCCTCCGCACCGAAATGTCTTTCCTCAAAATCCACGTTCCAGAGCGCGCGGAACCCTTCGACGATCTTCTCTGTCAGCACGCGCCGCGGCTCCTGCAGATAAACAGACGACTGATGCAGGATGACGCCGTCTCTTCGGCGCTGACTGGCTCCGACGACCTTTTTACCGTCGATCAGAAGGTCATAGCAGGAGGGTTTTTCAAAGCATATCCTCTCCCCGTCTCCTCGGCCCGACGGCACCGTCTTGCAATCCGCATAGTCCACTTCGGGATATGAGCCTTTGAGTCCTGTCCTCAGCGCTTCGTTTACTTTAAGGTAGGACATCTTCACGTCGGTAGGCAAAAAAGGGTTTTTGTCTTTGAGAGCCAGCGAAAACGTGAGGTCTTCGCCGTGGTGGACGAGGCCTCCGCCCGTGATCCTGCGCACGATCTTCTTTTCTCCTGCCGAAGACTTGAAGCGGTGCGCTGTGCGCGTGACGTCCTGAAAATAGCCGATCGAGATCGCGGGATCCGTCCAGAAATAGACGCGCAGCGTCGGTTGGGCATCGGGCAGCCTCTGCCCTTCCATGAGGACTTCGTCTGCCGCCATGTTGAACGAGGCGGACCGGGGCGAGTCAAGAATAAGGCGCATTTTTATCATAATTTTATTATGGTGGGCGGTCGGGAAATCTTTTTGCGGCGCTTAGATGAGGCGAGCGGCCATGGAGTCAGGCCGTGCAGGCCTGACGAGCCAGCCCTCATCTCTGGGTATAATTTGCCTCGGAGGGGCAAATTATACGCCGGCACAAAAGGTTTCCCGGCCGCCCAGCACTAGCTCCAGAAATTAAACTTTATACCGTAGATTCGGCTGGCGCGCCGCCGCCACTTCGTCAATGCGGCTGATAGGCGTCGTGTGGGGTGCGTCCAGAACGGTCTGCGGGTTTTCGTTGATCTCTTTTTCGATGAGACTCAGGACTCGGACAAATTCGTCGAGCGTCTCCTTGGACTCCGTCTCTGTCGGCTCCACCATCATCGCCTCTTCAACGATAAGCGGGAAATACACCGTAGGCGCATGGATCCCGAAGTCGAGAAGGCGCTTGGCGATGTCAAGCGCGCGCACACCACGCTTTTTCTGGCGTGTCGCGGCCATGACGAACTCATGCATGCAGGCGCCGTCGAAGGGCACATCGTAAATAGGTTTGAGCTTGGCTTTGAGGTAATTGGCGTTGATGATGGCGTTTTCGGATACCGCTTTGAGGCCTTCGGCTCCGAGCGCCTTGATATACGCGTACGAGCGGATGATGGCTCCGAAGTTGCCGTAGAACGAGCGGAGCTTGCCGATGGTCTGAGGCGCGCTCTGCTCAAAGCCGTACCGGCTTCCGTGATGAAGCACGCGCGGCTCCGGCAGGAACGGGATCAGGTTTTTCTTCACACCCACAGGACCCGAGCCGGGCCCGCCCGAACCGTGCGGCACAGCGAAGGTCTTGTGAAGATTCAGGTGAACGATGTCAAAACCCATATCCCCCGGACGACAGACGCCGAGAAGCGCGTTCATGTTGGCGCCGTCGTAGTACACGAGACCGTCGACTGCGTGCACCGCTTTGGCGATCTCGAGAATATCTTCTTCGAAGAGGCCGAGGGTGTTGGGGTTGGTCATCATGAGGCACGCGACGCTCGAATCGAGCTTGGACTTCACATCCGCGAAGTCGACAAGGCCCTTGGCGTTGGTCTTGACCTGCACCACTTCGTAGCCGCACAGCGCCGCGGTCGCGGGGTTGGTTCCGTGAGCAGAATCTGGGATCAAGACCTTGGTCTTTTTGTTGCCGCGATGGCGGTGATAAGCGCCGACGATGAGCAGGCCGCAAAGCTCGCCGTGCGCTCCGGCTGCAGGCTGCAGAGTAAACTCGTCCATACCGGTGATCTCTGATAGGAAGCGCTGCATCTCATATAGAATTTTCAGCGTTCCCTGAGCGAGCGTTTCAGGCTGGTAGGGGTGTATCAGCGAAAAAGCGGATAAAGACGCGATGGCGTCCAGCGATTTAGGGTTGTACTTCATCGTGCAGGAGCCGAGCGGGTAAAAATTGGCGTCGACGCAGAAATTTTTCTGGGATAGCGCCGTAAAGTGGCGCACGACCTCCAGCTCCGATACCGACGGAAGCTCGGCCTCCTTCTTGCGGCGGAATTTTTCGGGGATGCTCTTAAGGACCGCATCTTCCGAGCCGCTCAGCTCGGGCAGCCAGTCCGCGTCGCTGCGCGAGTGGCGCTCGAAGATCAGAGGGGTCATTTCACGGGAGTCGCCGGGAACAGAGGAGCCGTCCATCCGCGCCACAGACCCTTCAGAAGATTTCATATCTGCGATCGACGCGCTCATGACTTGAGAGCCTCCACGAGACGGCCGCAGTCGGAGGCCGTGCGGTTCTCGGTGACAGCAAAAAGATGCGCGCCTTTCTTTTCGGAATAAAATTTTTCGAGAGGGAGCGGCCCGAGGATCTTGTTCTTCGACAGCGAGGATTCAAGCGCTCCGGGATCCTTGTCGAGATAAAGCGCGAACTCGTTGAAAAACGGGCGCTTTGAAAATTCTCGCACCCCCTTCACCTTCAGAAGCGCGTCATACGTGTCATGGGCGTTCTTGATATTAAGCAGAGCCAGTTTCTTCAAACCCTTCTTGCCCAGCAACGAAAGATAGATCGCGCCTTTAAGTGCGCAAAGCGAGTGGTTCGTGCAGATGTTGGAAGTCGCCTTCTCGCGGCGGATGTGCTGCTCGCGCGCCTGCAGGGTCAGGACAAAAGAGCGGCGCCCCTTCTTGTCGACGGACATGCCGCAGATGCGTCCCGGCATCTTTCTCAAGAGCTCGGCTTTGACGGCAAAAAAACCGAAGTGCGGGCCGCCGAAAGCCACGGGATTTCCCAAGGGCTGCCCCTCGCCTACGGCGATGTCGGCGCCGTATTCGCCCGGAGACTCGAGGACGCCGAGGGATATCGGGTTGACGCAGGCGATGAGAAGCGCTCCCGCTTTGTGCGCTGCCTCGGTGACGGCGCGGACGTCTTCCAAAAGACCGAAAAAGTTGGGCTGCTGCACGAGCACGGCCGCGACATCATCGTTCAGGGCAGCTTCGAGCTTTGCAAGATCGACGCCGCTGTCGGATGCCATCGGGATCTCGACGATCTTGGCGTCGAGGCAGGAAGTGTAAGTCTTGACGACGCTGCGGTACTCAGGATGTATGGTCGCGGGCACGAGGATGGTCTTTCGGCCGCTTGAGCGCAGAGCCAGAAGAGCGGCCTCAGCCAAAGCAGACGCGCCGTCATACATGGAGGCATTGGAATAATCCATGCCGGTCAGCTCGCAGATGAGGCTCTGAAACTCATAAATACTTTGCAGGGTGCCCTGGCTAGCCTCTCCCTGATAAGGCGTGTAGGACGTGATAAACTCGCCGCGGTGCGCGAGCACATTCACGGCCGTCGGGACGAAGTGGTCGTAGTTGCCGGCGCCCAGATAGGACGCGTAGTCATGAAAATTCTTATTTTCGCGGCCGATCTCCACCATTTCACGCAGAAGCTCAAGCTCGGAAGTCCCCTTCGGCAGGTCCATCTTGAAATTTCTCAAAGACTTCGGGATCTTGACCAAAAGATCCTCATACGACGAGACGCCGATGGTCTCGAGCATGGCCTTTTTATCGCGGTCGGTGTTGGAGATATACTGCATCTTTTTAGTGGTGCGCTGCGTCTTTCACGCCCTGGTACTGAGTTTCGGACAAAAGCTTCTCGAATTCCTTAGGATCAGAACACTCGATCTCAAAGAGCCAGCCTTTTTCATAAGGCGACTGGTTGACGATCTCGGGATTGCCGGCGAGGTCGTTGTTGACGCGCGAGATCTTGCCGGACATCGGGGCATAAATGTCGAAAGCGGCTTTAACGGATTCGATGACCATGGCGCTGTCCTTCTGCTTCACGATGCGGCCGGCCTTGGGCAGCTCGATGAATACGATATCGGAGATCTCTTTCTGGGCATGATCGGTGATGCCGACGCGGGCCGTACTGCCGGAGAGCTCAACCCACTCGTGGGTTTCGGTGTATTTCAATTTGGATGTGTCGGGCATTGATATCTCCTCTTAAATTTTTTTATGTTTTAGCAGGACAAACGGACGCTTGACGATCTCGGCTTTCACCGGACGCCCGTGAATTTCGATGTCGACGGTATTTCCGACAGCTTCAAAACCGGAGGCGACGTAACCTAGGCCGATATTCACACCCGCCGTAGGCCCGAAAGAGCCGCTCGTCACATGGCCGATCTTCTTTCCGTCCTTCAAGATCGGATAATGATCGCGCGCGATAGATTTTTCAAGCATCTTAAACGCCACCAGACGCCGTGAAAGCCCTTCTTTCTTCTGACGCTCGAGCACGGATCGGCCCGGAAAAAGCTCAGCCTTGTCGAGCGAGACTCCAAACCCGAGCCCCGCTTCATACGGAGTCGTCGTGCGATCCATGTCGCTGCCGCAGAGCAGGTTGCCCGCTTCCAGGCGCAGGGTGTTGCGCGCGCCAAGACCTGCCGGAACCAGACCGAAAGCCGCCCCCTCTGACAAAAGCGCGCGCCAGATCTTCACGCAAGCATCCGGAGATGAAAACAGCTCAAAGCCGTCCTCCCCGGTATAGCCTGAACGCGATACCCAGACCCGCTCACCCGACACATTTTCCTCTTTAAAAGAATAATAGGCCAGTGTTTTGAGCGAAAACTTGAAGACCTTCTCGAGGATCTCCTCGGCCTTGGGACCCTGCACTGCCAGACATGCGGTATGGCCGCTCTGATCGGTGACCGCGACGGACGCGGGCGCCGCGGCGGCAAGGTCAGCGAAATCACCGTCGATGTTAGCGGCGTTGACGATGAGGTAATAGTCTTCGGAGGATTCGCAGTAGACAAGTATGTCGTCCAAGATACCGCCGTCTTCCTGACACAGAAGATTGTACAGGATACGGCCGGGATTTACTTTGCGCAGGTCGTTGGTGAGCCGTTTCTGCAGAAAATCAAAAGCGTCTTTGCCTTGGACGCGGATCTCGCCCAGATGAGAAACATCGAAAAGACCGCAGGCTTGGCGGGTGGCATTGTGCTCGGAGAGAATGCTGGAGTAATAGATCGGCATGGACCAGCCGCCGAAACCCGCCATCTTGCCGCCCAAGCGAACGTGTTCGTCGTAAAGAGGCGTTTTTTTGAGGTTATCGATTTCGGCCAACGCGGTCATTCTTTTGTCGATTCAAATTGCGGTTAAAGGAACGGAAAATGTGAAAATTATCGAGCTAGATTAACACAGAATTTTCTTGAAATCTATATGTTTCAGAAACGCTTTTCCAAGGCAGCCCGAACGGCAATCAAGCTTCATATGCGGAAACACGCCGAGGGACGGCACCCCGCCCATTTTGGCGACAATGCCGGGATTGGTCTGCTCCGGAACCGACAGCGGCCCGCCGGTCAAGCGGTTGAAGATGACGCCGCGCGCGCGGATGCCGCGGGACTTGAGCGCTTCAAGACTCAAGAGCGAGTGGTTGATGGCGCCTAACCCCGCCCGTGACACCAGCACGGTCTCGGCCTTTAGGCGGCGGATAAGATCGACGGCCAGCGTTTTGCCGCCCAGGGGCACCAGCAGGCCCCCGCAGCCTTCGACGACAAGATAGTCGTATTTTTTTTGGCGAAAAAACTCAACGGAAGCATCGACCCTCTTCAGGTCGACTTTCCTTTTTTCCATGGCGGCCGCGATGTTGGGCGACAGCGGGAGTTTGAAGGCTAGCGGGTTGACGCGCTCTATCGGATCATCCGACTCGGCGCTCTTCATCAGAAAAAGCGCGTCTTCCGGCCCGCCGCAAGAAACAGGCTTCATGACGCCGGCGCTGTAACCCTTGAGCTTGAGCGCAGCCGCTAGAGCTCCGGCGATGACCGTCTTTCCCGCGCCCGTGTCCGTGCCGGAGACAAACAGGATCTTCATGACGCCGTCACCTCTTCGATGCAGCGGCCGATGACACGGCAAAGCTTTCTAATATCCTTTTGCGAAAAAGAAAATGGCGGCATGACGACGATCACGTTGCCCAGAGGCCGTATCATGACGCCGTATTTTCGGGCGAGCAGAGCCACACGGAAACCGCGCTTCTCGGCCAGCGGATAGGCTTTTTTGGAGACACGGTCAGAAACCAGCTCGATCCCCGCCATGAATCCGCACTGACGGATGTCGCCGACATGCCTGAGGCCGCCGATACGATTAAGCTCCTCTGACAGAAGACGGATCTTTTTCTGCAGCCCGGCAAGCGTCTTTTCCTTTTCAAAAATTTCGAGATTGGCGATGGCGGCGGCGCAGGCCAGAGGATTCGCCGAGTAAGTGTGGCCGTGGAAAAATGCCTTAAACTCTCTGTATTCCCCCAAAAATGCGCGGTAGATCTCGGCTGTCGCGAAGGTGGCCGACAATGGCAGGTAGCCCGCCGTGATCCCCTTGGCCGCGCACAGAAGATCCGGCGTCACGCCTTCGTGCTCACAGGCGAACATTTTCCCCGTGCGCCCGAAACCTGTCGCGACCTCATCGACGATCAGGAGGACGCCGTACCGGCGCGTGAGCTTTCTCAGGCGTGAGAGATAGCCTTTCGGCTGCTTGAGCATGCCTGCCGCACCCTGCATCAGCGGTTCTACGATCAACGCGCAAATCTTGGAGTGATTGATTTTGAGCGCCGCCTCCACCTTTGCGGCGCAAAACTCGGCGTACTCCTCCTGGCTTCCGCGAAACTTGTCCCGGTAAGCGTATGGGGCATCTACGGCAAAAGTCTTGAAAAGAAGCGGGTGAAAGATCTCATGAAACAGTCCGATGCCGCCGACGCTGACCGAGCCTATCGTGTCGCCGTGGTAAGCATTTTTCAATTTTAAAAACGTCTTCTTCTCCGGCTTGCCGTTTTGCCGCCAATACTGGTATGCCATCTTCAGCGCGACCTCGACCGCGGCCGAGCCCGAGTCCGAAAAGAAGACGCGCTCCAGGCCCTCAGGCGCGATCTCGATAAGCTTTTTGGAAAGCTCGACCGCGGGCACATGCGATAACCCCAGGAACGTCGAATGCGCGATGCGCCCGAGCTGTTTTTTTACGGCGCGGTCTACCGCAGGCACGCGGTGCCCATGCACATTGCACCAAAGTGAAGAGACGCCGTCGAGATAACGGCGTCCGCGAGTATCGATCAGGTAATTGCCCTCTCCCCGCTCGATGATGACTTGAGGATTTTTTTCCCACTCCCTCATCTGCGTGAAGGGATGCCAGAGGTATTTTTTGTCCCAGGCTTCCAGCCGGCGGGCTCGAGACGCGTTCACAGAACCCTCCCCTTGGCTTTTTTCAGGGACGCGAGCAGGCGGTCGATCTGTCCGCGGGTGTGCGTGGCCTTCAGCGACACGCGCAGGCGGTCGGTGTTTTTGGGGACGGTCGGAGGCCGCACAGCGGGCACGAAGAGACCTTCTCGGGCCAGAAACTCGCGCGCCTTCAGGGCCTTAGCCGTATCACCGACGCGGATAGGAATGATGGGACCCTCGGAACCCATCAGATCAAACCCCTCTTCCAGAAGCCCCTCGCGAACGCGCTCGATGATGCCCCAGAACGCTGCAATAGACTTGGGGTTTTTCTCGATCCAGTCAAGGGAAGCCAGCGCCGCCCCCGAGGCCGCAGGAGCGGGAGCTGTCGTATAAATAAAAGTCCGGGCACGGTTGATCAGAGATTCCCTCAGCACAGAACCTCCGGCGATAAAACCTCCGACACTGCCCAGCGCCTTGGAAAGGGTTCCCATCACGACGGGCACTTTACCCTCGAGCCCGAAATGCTCGGTGAGGCCGCGGCCTGTTTTGCCGAAAACGCCCGTGGAGTGAGCCTCATCTATCATCAGGATCGAGTCCGTCTCCGCGCAAAGCTCGTGCAGGCGGCCGAGAGGCGCGACATCGCCGTCCATGCTGAAATAAGCGTCTGTGACCACGAGGCGGCGGCGGAACGTTTTGGCGCGGCTCAAAAGATCGCGGAGGGCATCGACATTTTTGTGAGGATAGACCCAGAGCTTGGCTTTGGATAAACGCGCAGCGTCGACAAGGCTGGCGTGATTTAGACGGTCAAGGATAACGACATCCCTTTCGTCGACGAGAGACTTCACAGCCCCGAGATTGGCCAGATACCCTGAGGAAAACACAAGCGCCGAGGCTTCATGCTTGAAGCGGGCCAGCTTTTTTTCTAGATCTTCGTGTATCTTCAGATTGCCGGAGATGAGGCGGGAAGCGCCGCTGCCGGTGCCGAAGCGCTTCACCGCCTCGATAGCGCTCTGGCGGACACGGCGGTTCTGTGTCAGGCCCAGATAGTCGTTGGAGGAAAAATCGAGAAGGCTTTGACTTGAGACCTTGAGTTCGCGGTAAAGCTTTTTGCTCTTGAGGCTCTCGAGCTCATCCGCGGCGTCCTGCCATAGCCCGGCGGGCACTGTCGCAGCCGCCATCAAGTTTAAGCGCAGCATCCGCCTCGCGTTGCGAGGACGGATCCGTCCTGCCCTTCGTGGCAGGCGGAGGAGGATCTCCCAGGAACTACAGGTTTGAGGTCGGCTTGGGGGGTCTTAATATCAAAACCCAGATCTTTCAGCATCTGCAGATCCTGCGCCGGGTTTCTTCCCATCGTGGTCAGGTAGTTGCCGATGATGAGCCCGTTGGCGCCGGCCTGCATCGCTGTAGCCTGCAGGTCGCGGAGATTCACTTCGCGGCCCCCAGCGATCTTGATGGTGCTCTTGGGCAGGATTAGACGGTAGATCGCGATGTAACGGATGATCTCCATCGGCTCGAGAGGCTCCACATCGCCGAGAGGGGTGCCGCGCCGGGGATTGAGGATATTGATGG
>CAZJAX010000068.1:0-10693 GCA_964543965.1 uncultured Planctomycetia bacterium | reverse complement strand
TGGGTCTGACGCTTGGCGTTATCCAGCACAACTCGAGCCCTGCCGAACGTCAGAAGGCCTACGGTTCCGACATCACTTACGGGACCAACAATGAGTTTGGCTTCGATTTTCTGCGCGACAACATGGTGCGCCGTATCGGGCACCGCGTGCAGCGCGAGCTGCATTACGCGATCGTCGACGAAGTCGACTCGATCCTCATCGACGAAGCGCGCACGCCGCTCATTATCTCCGGTCCCAGCGAAGAGTCCACGGACAAGTACTACGTCATCGATAAGATCATCCCCAAGCTCTCCAAGACCGAAGACTATGAGATCGAGGAAAAGACGCGCTCCGTCTCTCTGACAGACAAGTGTAACCGGAAGATCGAGAGTCTTCTTGGCGTCGAAAATCTCTATGATCCGTCCAATGTGGATCTCGTGCACCATGTGAACCAGGCGCTCCGCGCGCACGTGCTGTTCAAGATCGACGTCGATTACGTCGTCAAGGACGGGGAAGTCATCATCGTCGACGAATTCACCGGCCGATTGATGCCGGGCCGCCGCTTCTCGGACGGTCTCCATCAGGCGCTTGAAGCCAAGGAGGGGGTCAAGGTCGAGGAGGAGAATCAGACGCTGGCCACCGTCACATTTCAGAATTATTTCCGCATGTACTCGAAGCTGGCCGGCATGACCGGTACGGCGCTGACCGAAATGCAGGAGTTCCACCAGATCTATAAATTGGCCGTCGTCACGATCCCGTCCAACCGTCCGCTGATCCGTAAAAATTTCCCGGACCGCGTCTACCGTACCGAGCGGGAAAAGTTCAACGCCGTCGTGGCTGAGATCATCGAGTGCCACAAGAGAGGCCAGCCCGTGCTTGTCGGCACCGTCTCGATCGAAAAGTCCGAGCAGCTATCGGCTCTTCTGCGCCGCGCCAACGTCCTGCACAAGGTCCTCAACGCCAAATACCATGAGATGGAAGCCGAGATCATCAAGCAGGCCGGCCAGCGCAACGCCGTCACGATCGCGACTAATATGGCCGGCCGCGGCACCGACATCGTTCTTGGAGAAGGAGTCAAGGAAGTAGGCGGTCTCCATGTGATAGGCACCGAGCGCCACGAAGCGCGCCGCATCGACAATCAGCTGCGCGGTCGCTGCGGACGTCAGGGAGACCCCGGCTCTTCGCGTTTTTATCTTGCGATGGAAGATGACCTTTTGAGAATATTCGGCTCAGACCGCATCTCGGGCCTCATGCAGAGGTTGGGTATGGAGGAGGGCCAGGAGATCGAGCATCCGTTCATTTCCAAGGCTATTGAAAACGCGCAGACGCGCGTCGAAGGCCGCAATTTCGAGATCCGCAAGCAGCTGCTCGAGTACGACAACGTGATGAACCGCCAGCGCGAAGTGATCTATGCCGAGCGCAAGAAAGTGCTGGAAGGCGAGAACCTTAAAGAGCATTACCTCAGCATGGCCGAAGAGGTCATGGAGTCTCTGGTCTTGGGCGTGCGTCCCGACGAAGAGGATCATTTTAAGGTGCTTTCAGAGACGGTGCGAGCCGTATTTCCCGTGTCTCTCGAGGGCCTGGAATCGGACAGCGGGGAGACGCTGACCGGAGCCCTCGTGTCCCGCGCCAAAGAGGCGTACGAGGAAAAGGAAAAGCAGATCGGCGCAGAACCGATGAGAAGGCTCGAGCGCATGATCCTGCTCGACGTCGTCGACGCCAAGTGGAAGGACCACTTGCGCAGTATGGACAACCTCCGCGAAGGCATCGGCCTGCGGGCTTACGGACAGAAGGATCCGCTCGTCGAATACAAACGCGAAGCTTTCGAAGGTTTTCAGGCGCTTGTGCAGACGATCAAGGAGGAATCGCTGTCCTTCATTTTCCGCGTCCAGCCGATGGAGCCGGCGAAGATCATCGAAGAATCGATGGAAAAAAAATCCGCGCCGATGAAGTTTCTCCACCCGGAAGCCGGATCGATCCTCAAAAATATGCCGGCGCAGGCCCAGCCCGAACACGCAAACCCTGCGTTCGGAGAACAGGTCATGCCGAAATCCACGCCGATGACAGTCAGCGCCGAGGACAAGACAGGGCGCAACGAACCGTGTCCCTGCGGAAGCGGAAAAAAATATAAAAAATGCCACGGCCAGTAGTCCGTAATCTCGGGACGGCGTCCGCGTCGGCGCTGCTCCTTGCCCTGCCTTGTCACTTCAGCTTTCTTTGGCCCCTAGCCTTCGTCGCGTTCGTCCCGCTCTTTTTTTCTTTTGAAAATAAGACCCGCGGGCAGGCCGTATCCCAATCCTATCTATTCGGCGTCCTCTTCTTCGGCCTCATGGGCTACTGGCTCAACTACGTCAACGTGCTCGGCTTTTTCGCGCTGACGCTCTATCTGGCTCTGTATCCGGCGGTTTTCGGGTTCTACGCCTCGCGTTATTTTTATCCTCAGGCCGGCGCGGCGCCGCCCGGCAGGATCAAAACCGCGCTGTATCTTGCAGCTGTCTGGACGCTTCTGGAGTGGGTGCGCGGCTGGATGATCAGCGGCCTTCCATGGGCGCTTCTGGGGTATGGCCAGTGGAAGAACCTTCCGTTTATCCAGATCGCCGACGTCACCGGCGTCTGGGGCGTCTCATTCGCCGTCATGACGGTCAATTTTCTCCTGTATCAGTTCCTGCGCCATAAAAAAAGCGCCATCAAGTGTCTTTATGCGCTCGCGGGAATTTTAGCGGCGCTTTACGCATACGGATTCCTGATGCTGGGCCATTGGAACCCCGCCAAAGATGAAAAGCCTGCGCTGCGCGTTTCGGTCGTGCAGGGCAATATTCCCCAGGATCAGAAATGGGATGCACGCGTCCGTAACATCATTTTTGAAAAATACAAAAGACTGACCCTGATGTGCGCCAACGACGCGACGGATCTGGTCGTGTGGCCGGAGACCTCGTTTCCCGGTTTTCTCGAGGACGAGCCTGTGATGGCTGCTCACCTGCGCAGCGCCGTGCGTCAATCCCGCGCTCCTGTACTCGTCGGAGCCCCCACGCTCGGCAGCCTCGAGGGCGGAGGCCTGCGTTTTTACAACAGCGTGATTCTTTTTAGCTCGGCAGGAGAGGAGAGCCAGCGTTATTCCAAGATGCACCTGGTGCCGTTCGGAGAATACGTGCCGATGGAGCCGGTGCTCGGATTTATCCGCCACTTCGTGAGGATCGGCCATTTTTATCCGGGTAAAGAGAAGACGATCTTCGTGCTCAAGCCCCGTACGCCGCAAAACTATCTGACCGTGCGCTTCGCCGCGCTCATCTGCTACGAGGACATTTTTCCGGGCCAGCCCCGCGATTTTGTCCGGCGCGGCGCCGATTTTCTGGTGAACGTTTCCAACGATGCCTGGTTCGGTAAGACGTCGGCGCCTTACCAGCACGCCCAGGGTTCCGTTTTCCGGGCGGTCGAAAACCGCGTTCCTGTGGTCCGTGCCACCAATACCGGGTTTTCCTGTTTCATCGCGCCCACGGGCAAGGTCACAGCTTCGGTCGAGGATCGCGGCCAGGAGATCATGGTCACCGGCCACAAGACTCAAGACGTCTTCCTTCGCAAAGCGGTATCCGTTTACAACCGCTTCGGCGATTGGTTTCTGCTGATCTGCGCGTTCCTTTTCTGGTTTTCTCTCCGCGAGCGCCATTCAGCTCAGCGCTATTCACGTCTTTAACCAAGACGTACCCGAGAATTCTTATTTCTATAGACATCCCTCAACCCGGACTTTATAATAATTCCTTAACTGATTTTCCCTAACAATTTTAAATTAAATAGGTTATGAGCGATAGCGATCTGTTAAAAGAACGGTTTAAAAAATTTCAGGCCCTTGAGGCGCTGGGCGTCGATCCGTTCGGCGGACGCTTCTTGAAAGAGGGGATGATCGCTGATTTCACGGCCCATTTTGAGGAAAATAAAAAGGTCCGCACGGCCGGCCGCATTTCCTCGGTCAGAACCATGGGCAAGACCATTTTCTCGGACTTGAAGGACGAGACCGGCCGCATCCAGCTTTACATCAAAAAAGAGAATCTCGGAGACGCCTGGCCTATTTTTGAGCAGACCGACATCGGGGATATCGCCGGCGTCGAAGGCGAGCTTTTCAAGACCAAGACCGGCGAGATCACGATCCGTGTCCAGTCGTTCTGCATCCTTTCCAAGAGTCTGCGCACGATGCCCGAGAAGTGGCACGGCCTGAAAGACACCGAAGTGCGCTACCGCCACCGCTATCTTGATCTGATCTCCAACGACGAATCGAAGGACATTTTCAAGAAACGGACGCTTATCGTCCGCTCTATCCGCAACGTTCTCGACGAAAAGGGCTATCTCGAGGTCGAGACGCCGATGATGCACCCGATTCCGGGCGGGGCGGCGGGCAAACCGTTCAAGACCCATCATGAGGCGCTCAACCTCGATCTTTTTCTGCGCGTGGCGCCCGAGCTGTATCTTAAAAAGCTCCTTGTCGGAGGCTTCGACAAGGTCTATGAGATCAACAAGAGCTTCCGCAACGAGGGTATCTCGACGCGCCATAATCCCGAGTTTACGATGATCGAGGTCTATACCGCCTATCACGACGTCAACGACGTGATGGATCTGACCGAGGAGATCGTCAAGAAGACGGCCGAGAGAGTGCTGGGTACTTTGCAGATCCAGCGCGGCGGAAAACCGCTCGACCTTTCGCGCTGGGAGAGGATCTCTTTTGCGAAACTGATGAAAGATTCTTTTGACATCACGCCCGAAGACGAAACTTCGCAGTGGATCGAGAAGCTCAAAAAAAAGGGCGTCAAGGTCGAGGGCAAGGATCTTTCTCGCACCCAGATCATCAACCTTGTGGCGGATCTGCTCGAGCCCGGAAAAGACGGCAAGGAAGAAGTGATGCGTCCGATGTTCGTCACCGATTATTTCGCCGAACTCTCTCCTCTGGCGCGGCGCAACCCGAAAAACCCCCTTCTGAGCGAGCGTTTCGAGCTTTATATCGGCGGTATGGAGATCGCCAACGGCTATTCCGAGCAGAATAACCCTATCGAGCAGAAACAGCGCTTCGAGGAGGAGCTGCAGGAAAAGGGCAAGGCGGCCACGAACGATACCATCGATCACGATTTTATCTATGCGCTCGAGCACGGCATGCCCCCGGCCGGAGGGCTGGGTATCGGCATCGACCGTCTCGTGATGGTTTTGACCGATCAGCCTTCCATCCGCGAAGTCGTTCTTTTTCCCCAGATGAAGCCGGAGAAGCTTTGAGTTTTGAGTGGCTGGTGGCCAAGCGCTATCTTTGGTCGAAGCGCCGCCATCCGTTCGTGGGGGTCGTGAGCCTGATCTCGGTCGTCGGCATCGCCGTCGGCGTTGCCGCGCTTATCGTCGTGCTGGCGGTGATGAACGGTTTTGACGAGGATATGAAGGCGCGTATCATCGGCCTCCGCGCGCACCTGACCGTCGAAAAAAACGGCGACTTCGCCGAATGGCCCGCCGTTTCGAAAAAGATCCAGGATGCGGGCGCGGGTGCCGCCGCCTATGTCGAGGGTCAGGCGCTCCTGCAGGCCGGCGAGTGGGGGACGGGCATCCTCGTGCGGGGCGTGGACACGCGCGCCGAGAAAAAAGTCTCCCGTTTTTTCGATTACATCAAAGAAGGTACGCTCTCCGAAAGACCCGACGGCATCGTCCTCGGAAACGAACTGGCCAAAAGAGCCGGTCTCGCGCTCGGATCCTCCGTTCAGCTTGCGACGCAAAACCTGGACAAACCCGCCCAGCTTATCGTCGAAGGTATTTTTTCAACGGGCATGTATGAATACGACTCCAACCTCGCTTTCGTCAACCTGAAAAAAAGCCAGAAGCTTTTCGGTCTCGGTGAAAGCGTCAGCGGCCTGTCTCTATATCTCAAAGACGCCGGCAAGGCCGACGCCGCGAAAGCGGATGTGCGCCGGCTTTTGAGCGCGCCCTTCGAGGTGCGTACCTGGATGGACCTGAACCAGACTCTTTTTTCGGCGCTGGCGCTGGAGAAACTGGTAATGTTTCTGATCCTCGCGCTGATCATACTCGTGGCGAGCCTCAATATCGCCGGCAGCCTCACGATCCTCGTGATGGACAAGACCAAAGACGTCGGCATCCTCAGAGCGCTTGGAGCGCCACCCTCGAGCCTCATCAAGATTTTCGCCTTCGACGGGCTCGTGCTGGGTCTCGCCGGAGCGGGAAGCGGTCTGGCGGCCGGATGCGGCGTCTGCTGGCTTCTAAAAAAATATTCGTTCATTCAGCTTCCGAAAGAAATCTATTATATCGAACGCTTGCCTGTAAAAATGGATCCCGCCGATACGCTTTGGGTGATCGCGGTCGCGGTGGCTTTAAGCCTTTTGTCGGCATTTTATCCCGCCTTGACCGCCGGGAGGCTGGATCCGGTCAAGGCCTTACGGTATGAGTAATAATGATTAAGATTAATAAAGAATGATTGAAGCTTCCCATCTAAGCAAGGTATACTGGGACGGTGACAGGAAGCTCCCGATACTGACCGACGTGTCTCTATCGGTGAAGAGCGGACAGGCCGTTGCTATTCTGGGTCCCTCGGGCTCGGGAAAGACGACGCTGCTCAACCTTTTGTCGGGACTGGACCGGCCGACCGAAGGCGAGGTGCGGCTAGACGGCATGGATCTGAGGGCGCTCAGCGAGAGCGAAAAGGCGCGCTGGATCAACCGCAACGTGGGGTTTGTGTTCCAGTTTTATCACTTGCTGCCTGAATTTACGGCACTTGAAAATGTGATGCTGCCGGCATGGATAGGCGGAGCGGGAGGCGGTGATGCGAAAGTCCGGCAGAGAGCTCAGATGCTTCTGGAGCGCGTGGGGCTGTCGCAGAGATCGTCGCACTTTCCTTCCGAGCTTTCGGGCGGCGAGCAGCAAAGGGCGGCGATCGCGCGGGCGCTCATGAACGACCCCAAGATCTTGTTTTGCGATGAACCGACGGGCAACCTCGATCCGGGCATGGCGTCCGGCGTCGCGGAACTCCTGAAAAAATTGTTCAACGAAGAAAAAAAGACACTGGTGATGGTAACGCATGACGACAGGATTGCCGGGATCGCCGACCGCGTATGGAATCTCGTCTCAAGGCAATGGACCGAAAGGAGATAAGGTGAGTCTTAAGATCTATGTGAACGGCAAGATGGTGGATAAAGCGGATGCGACGGTGAGCGTGTTCGATCACGGCCTGCTTTACGGGGACGGTGTTTTCGAAGGCATCCGTTCTTACAGCGGCAACGTATTCAAATTGAGGGAGCATCTCGACCGCTTGTACGAGTCGGCGCATACGCTGATGCTCACGATCCCCTTATCCAAAGCGGAAATGGAAAAGGCTGTCATCGACACTTTAAAGACCAACCGCCTTGTTGACGCCTATATCCGCCTGGTGGTCACGCGCGGTACCGGCGATCTGGGTCTGGACCCGCGCAAGTGCCCCGTTGCGACGGTCTTCATCATCGCCGACAAGATCACGCTTTATCCGAAGGAGATGTATGAAAAGGGCCTGGCGATCGTGACGGTGCCGACGGTGCGCAATCATCCCGAAGCGCTCAACCCTCAGCTTAAGACGCTCAACTATCTGAACAACATCCTCGCCAAGATCGAAGCGATCAACGCGGGAGTCCAGGAAGCGCTGCTTTTGAATTCTCAAGGTTATGTGACGGAATGCACGGGCGAGAACGTGTTTCTTGTCCGCGGCAAAGCGCTGCTTACGCCGCCGCCGTACGTCGGGATACTCAAGGGCATCACGCGCGACTCGGTCATGAAGCTCGGACGCGATATGGGTT
The DNA here is from genome assembly GCA_964543965.1 of uncultured Planctomycetia bacterium. Lineage (GTDB taxonomy): Bacteria > Omnitrophota > Gorgyraeia > 2-02-FULL-51-18 > 2-02-FULL-51-18 > CAMDWQ01. The sequence goes on along the minus strand of CAZJAX010000068.1, from coordinate 2,915 downwards.
TGAGCGTGCATGAAGAGGTGTTTACGCGCCATGACCTTTATACGGCAGACGAGGTCTTTTTGACCGGCACGGCCGCTGAAATCGTGCCGATCGTTAAGATCGATAACCGGAAGATCGGCGAGGGGGTGCCGGGCAAGACGACGGCGTCTCTTTTGAGCGCATTTCATAAGATCACGCCTGCAGAAGGCGTCAAATACAGGATCGATTAAGAATGCACTGCGACGAATGCGGAAAAAATAAAGCGACCGTCCATCTGACCGAGATCGTCAACGATCAGATAACCAAGCTCAACCTTTGCGAAATCTGCGCCAAGCAGAAGGGGACCGATGTCGAGCAGCACTTCGGCATAGCGGATCTTTTGGCCGCGCTTTCCGATGTCGAAGCGCATTCGCCCGCAGCCGCTCAAGGAGCGGCGATACGCGCCAAGTGCCAGAGCTGCGGACTCACCTACGAGGATTTTAAGAAGATCGGGCGTCTCGGCTGCAGCCAGTGCTACGGGTCGTTCAAGGCGAGTCTAGCGCCGCTTTTAAAGCGTATCCACGGCGCCAACCAGCATCTGGGCAAGTCGCCGAATCCCGAGTTTGCCAAAGAGCTTAAGACCAGTTTCAAGCTCCATGAAGAGCTCGTCGCCGTCAAGGATGAGCTGCTGAAAGCCGTGAAAAAGGAAGAGTTTGAGGAGGCGGCTGCGCTTCGGGACAAGATCAAATTTCTGGAAAAGAAGATCAAGGAGCATAAGGACTGACGCGTGAAAATAGACTACCTGCTCAAACAGACCTGCGAATGGCTCAAGGGCACCGGGCCCAACTCGGACATCGTCATGAGTTCGCGCGTGCGCTTGGCCCGCAACCTGGACAATTTCCCTTTTTCCCACTGGTCCAATAAGAAGCAGGAAAAAGAGTCGATGGATATCCTCAGCGGGGCGTCGACCAGCGTCGAGCTGATGAAGGGCGCGACGCTTGTCGGTATGGCGGAGCTCGACGACGTGGACAAGCAGTTTTTGCTCGAAAGACACCTGATCAGCCGCGAGCACATCGTGCACCCCGAATACAAGGCTGTGGCCATCGGCGAAAAAGAGGTCGTCAGTATTATGATCAACGAAGAGGACCATCTCCGCGTGCAGGTCATGCAGTCGGGTTTCAATCTTCAGGAGTGCTGGCGCATCTCCAACCGCCTCGACGACTCGCTTCACAAGCGCGTGAAGTTCGCTTATCACAATGAGTGGGGATACTTGACCGCTTGCCCGACCAACGCCGGCACGGGTCTTCGCGCCTCGGTGATGCTGCATCTTCCGTCGCTGGTCATGACCAAACAGATAAACCGCGTACTGCAAGCGATCACGAAGCTCGGGATGACGGCGCGCGGCCTTTACGGCGAGGGGACCGAGGCCGAGGGTAATTTTTTTCAGATATCTAACCAGACCACGATGGGTTCGGCCGAAGAGGACATCATCGATAACCTCGAGAGGATCATCCGTCAGGTCATCGGTCATGAAGAGAATGCCCGCAAGACTCTGATGAAGCAGAACCGCGACCTTTTGCAGGACAAGATATGGCGCTCCAGCGGCACGCTCAAGAGCGCGCATATCATCAACACCAAGGAGACTCTCACGCTGCTGTCGATGGTCCGTCTCGGCGTGGATATGGGTCTTTTGAGCGAGATCGACCGCCGTGCAGTCAACGAGCTCTTTATCCTGACGCAGCCGGCGCATTTGCAGAAGATCGAGGGAAAAATTTTAAGTTCCACCCAGCGGGACGTGAAGCGCGCGAGTCTTATTCGCCGCCGCCTCGAGGGTAAATAGCTTTACCGTCTTAAAACCTATTTAGGAGATACGCCATGTTCAACAAATTCACCGAGCGCGCGAGAAAAGTCATTTTGCTGGCCAAGCAGGAGGCCAAGAGGTTTAACCACGACTACATCGGGACCGAGCATATCCTTCTGGGTCTTCTGCGCGAAGGCGAGGGCGTGGCCGCGGCCGTGCTTCAGAGTCTCGGCATGAACCTTAATAATATCCGTCTCGAGATAGAGAAACTCGTTCAGATCGGGCCGACGACCGTGGTCTCAGGCGACCTGCCGTTCACTCCGAAGGCCAAAAAGGTCATGGAGCTGGCGATGGAAGAAGCGCGCGCGCTCGGCCACAACTACATCGGAACCGAGCATCTGCTGCTGGGTCTCATCCGCGAAGGCGAGGGCGTAGCGAGCCAGGTGTTTACCAATATGGGTCTGGATATCGAGAAGGTCCGCGAGGAAGTCATTAAGCTCTTAGGTTCGACCAATCCCGGCTCACCGCAGTACGGCCAGTCCTCCCAGCCTCCGCCGTCCAGTCCGGCTGCAAGCGGCCCTGCGCAAAAGACCAAGACTCCGGCGCTCGACGCTTTCGGGCGCGATCTGACCAAACTCGCCAAAGACGGCAAGCTTGACCCCGTGATCGGCCGCGACGAAGAGATCGACCGCGTCATGCAGACGCTATCGCGGCGCCGCAAAAATAATCCCGTACTTCTCGGTGAGGCCGGCGTCGGCAAGTCGGCCATCGTCGAGGGGCTCGCATCCAAGGTGATGTCGGGCGACGTGCCCGAGATCCTGCGCGGAAAACGCGTGATCACGCTCGACCTCGCTCTTATGGTCGCCGGCACGAAGTATCGCGGGCAGTTCGAGGAGCGCATCAAGGCTGTAATGGACGAGATCAAGCGTTCTGAAAATATCATCATTTTTGTCGATGAGCTCCATACCCTGGTCGGCGCCGGCGGCGCCGAGGGCGCTATCGACGCATCCAATATCCTCAAGCCGGCCCTCGCGCGCGGCGAGATCCAGTGCATCGGCGCCACGACGCTCGACGAGTACCGCAAGTACATCGAAAAAGATGCGGCGCTCGAGCGGCGTTTTCAGACCATCATGGTCGACCCGCCCTCGGTGGAAGA
>CAZJAX010000067.1:10363-10713 GCA_964543965.1 uncultured Planctomycetia bacterium | reverse complement strand
ACAAAGGGAAAGGGGAAGAAATATAGCCAGGGCTGTCTGGTAACTCATGAGATTAATGCCTCCGTTGGTTGTTAGTGAGAATGATGCGTACCCTGCGCATGAGCCTCGCCATGAGAGCCGTGGGAGTGTTCTTCCCCGTGATCCCCGTGAGGCAGCATCATCGCAATGTACACGGTGCTAAGTAACGTAAAAACAAAAGCCTGGATGGTGCTCGTCGCGATCTCAAAGATCAGGAACGGCGCCTGAAAAGGGATCAGGTAGGAAGCGACTCCCATGCCGATAAAAACGGCGACGAGGATATGACCGCCCATCGTGTTGCAGAAAAGACGGAAGGTAAGGCTGAAAGGTTT
>CAZJAX010000067.1:0-10353 GCA_964543965.1 uncultured Planctomycetia bacterium | reverse complement strand
ATGATGTGAATGATGAACATGAGCCAAGACATCGCCCATCCGAAAGCGTCGCGGGGTGTTCCTGCCATGTGGTCGAGATATCCGACGATCCCCTGCTTCTTGATCCCGATCGCCTGCACGACGATGAAAACGATCAGCGCCAGCGCGATGGTCGTCGTGGGTATCGGCAGAGCCACAGGGCCGGCCAGCGTCGTGGAATTGGCCGTGTTGGACTTCATGAGCGGGACGAGTCCGATCAGGTTCATCGTCCAGATATAAAGGAAAAGTGTTCCCAGGAACGGCGTGTACTTCCTGCCTTCGGGACCGATGATGCTGCAGACGAAATCATCGAGCCAGCCGACGACGCCTTCGCAAGCGGACTGCAGGCGGCCGGGGATCAAAGAAAGATTGCGCGTAGCGCCCCAGAAAACCAGAGCGAGGATCGCGATGACGAGCACCCCGAAGATCTCGGTCTCGATCCCGGTCAAAAATTTCGCGACAGGCTCCGGAAGCCAATGGGAGATGAGCCCGATAAGGTTCGTCGTGTGGAGTCCGCCGCCGTGCCCGCCGCCGTGCGAAGCCGCCGAGGCGTTTCCGCCGTGTTCGGCATGATGAGCCGCCTGCTCCGCCGCAAACGCGGACACCGTCCCAAAAAGTGACGAGGAGAGGATCGCAGAGATCTTCAGGAAAGAACGCTTCACGAACCCGCCTCCTGGGCTCTGCTGAGCGTTTTCGGAACCCAGTTGAAGCGGAACCATGAAATAATGAACGCGATCATGAACACCGTCAGTACCGCAAGAACACCGTAAATCGGATAGACACGAGATTTCAAAATAAAAAAACCCGCCACGTACAGCACGGGAAACTTGAGGATGGAAAAAAGCAGAATGCGGTCGTTCATTCGCGCTTTGGGCTCGAGGCCGGCATTGACAAGACGGAACAGAAAATAACTATTAAGAAAGATCCACGCGCCGCCGATCAGAACGCCCGCGCCGAAAGTAAAAGCGCCGAGGCTGAAACTAACCGCCGCAGACGCGAGACAAAATACCGCAGCCAGCGCCATCAGATTTTTAAAGAAAGACCGTTCGATCAATGTTCATCCTTAAAATGCTGTTTTATTAACGGAAAATTATTTTTCCGAAGTCTTCTTTTCGGAGGATTCGGATTTGGCGATTTCCTGCAAAAGGCGCACGACTTCACGCCCCGAGGCGGCAAAACCAAGACCCACTAAAATTATCGTAAACCATGGAAAAGTATGGGACTTACGATCAATCCAACTGCCCAAAAAATAGCCGACAGCCGGACCTATCAGAAGGATGATGGGGATTGTTGTGAGGACGCCGACTTGCTTGATCTGATCAAAATAAGCGTCCTTTTTCCCGGGCATTAGACCCCTCGATAGGCCGACATTCTAACAGCCGTGCAGGGTTTTTGTCAATCGAAGCCGGGAGAGAAATCAGGGGGTATTCTTAAAACGCACGCTTTTCAAAAGTTTCTCGAATTTGGCTCGGTGCTCGTCATATTCCCGGGCGTCAGCGCTGTAAATGAATTCGAAAAGATACCCGGCGTTTTGCGTGAAAAGCGCTCTTTCTTTGACCGGAAACTCGACGGAATGCTTGATGCCCTTACCCAGGAGCGGCGGAACCGTGTAGGTCACCGTATAGTCTTCGGCGGTAAGGCCTCCGATATCATGGGTCGTATCATTGATGACCTTCGGATCCTTATACAGATGATCGGCGTAGTGCTGTTTCAACTCCTGCACGCTTTCGAAACGGCCTTTGTTCTGTTTGAGAGGGGTTCCGCGCACGACGATGCGGGCGCTGTAAGTGTCAGCCGCGTTTCGGGGTCCGATGATCATCGTCTGGTGGTAAGGTTCAGTGGCGCCGTGATCTTCGAGAAAGCGCCAATCCGCGGAGTACCGAAAGGTGAGATTTAAAAACGGAACTGCCCCTCCAAACGTCAGATATTTATCCGATGACACGGACATCCCCTCTCCCGTCTTCTTGTCCTGCCGCACAAAAAAAAACCAGGCGGCGGAAGCCAAAATGGCGGCTGCGATCACGATCTTTATATATTTGGCCATAAGATTTTTATTTGTTTCGATTTAGAGGTAGACGGAAGCGATGAAGGCTTTTAGATCGGCCTCGCCACGGATGGCATGCTGATAGTACGCTTCGTTGCTTTGGGCTAAAGGCGTCGTGAATGGGTCGTATGCGTCCCGGATACTCTCCCAATGGAAAGATTGGTTCCAGATCGCCTGAAATTCAATATCGACAACGCTGACTAGGCCTGAAATATAATTAATGATATTGCCGTCCAAGTACTGTCCGAAATGCGTCGCTTCATGGATCAGGACGCTTGCCAAAAGTTCGGCGTCTTCGGTCATATAGCTGGGATTGAATTCGATGAGCACCATAGGGTCCGGCGTATCGGGAGGATTGGTAAAATCACCGTCCGGCGCGAATATAAAGCGCGCGATGGTAGCGGCCTCATCTCCCGTAAAATCCGCGGCATCACCCACGCTGATAGGAATACCCTTGCGCGTCAAATCGTCCGTAAGCGGACTCAATTCGGAAGCCGCGACCAGATCAAAGGCGGCCTCCAATTTGGCGAGATCGGCTCCCGATCCGAGGATATTACGCATATTGACATCAGGCCAGTTGGAATAAATGTCCGTTCCCCTCGGCAGAAACCCGAGCTCCTCGGTCGGGCTTCCGATTCCCGGAACCGTCAGACCGCTGCCGGAACCGCCGGAAGTGCCTCCGCCGGCGCCGCCTGAGCTTCCCCCTGCGCCTCCGCCGCTGCCGCCGCCGCTGCCGCTTTCGCCGTCCGCGCCGCCGCCTCCGGAAGACGGGCCGGGTCCGGGACCTTCAGTCACGGGGGCGGCCGGCTGGACAGAGACAAGGCCTTCGGGGCCTGCGGTGATCATGACCGGCATCATGCGGGCGGAAAGAGAACCAAGGCGAGTCGCGATGATGCGGAAATCGGAGTCGGTCGCGTCGACGACCTGATAGCGGAAAAAGTTTTCCTGGATGCCGAGGGCAAAGAGAGCGTTGATCTCTTCGGTATTGGCGGCATTGAGATAAATGCCGTTTCTCTGAAACATCGCCAGTTCTGCCTTGCGGATCGCATCGATGCTCAAAAGCGCCTCGGCCTGGCGGCTTCTTTCGACCATGCTGAAATACGAAGGCACGGCCACAGCGGCCAAAGCCACGACCACCATAGCGGAGATCAGGACTTCGAGCAGAGAAAATCCGGCCTTCATCTTCAGGTGCCGGAAGGCGTTATTGAGCTGCTTTAGCAAGCAGTTTCTCCTTGGCTTGACGGACGACGGTCCGGTTTTGGTTCGCCAAATAATGGCTGGGTCTGACTTCCAAAGCTTTTTCATAAGCATATTCGGCATCCTGAAGCTGCAGAAGTTTTGCATGGCTGCAACCCAGGTTATTATAAATATCTGCAGTGAGAGGACTTACCGCTTCCTCCATATACAATGCTTTATTATAACTGCTGATAGCATGAGTATATCTGTTATTTTTATAAAAAACAACGCCTAGCAGGACATAAGTAAGCTGGTCATTTGCTCCCTTCACAGCCCTTTTCCTCAGGATCCTTTCGGCTTTGCGGTACGCTTCCGTCTCAATGTAAGCCTGCGCCAGATTCAGGGAGGCCGTAGCATGATTGCGGTTCGCTTTCAGCGCCTTTTCATAAGCGCTGATGGCGACTGGATAATTTTTGAGCCGAGCGTAACAGGCGCCTATGTTGTTAAGCAGGTTGGCATCCTCCGGCACAAGCTCCAAGGCGCGCTGGAATTGAAGCGCTGCCGCGTCGAAGTCCTGCGCCGAAAACTTCTGCCATCCCTTCTCAAAGAATCCTGCCGCCAGACGCTTGTCTTCGATCTCTTTGTCAGTGCCGTAAACGATCCATTCGACTTCGGACTTCTTGATCTGGAGAGCGCCGTTCTTGATCTCAACACGGAGGGTGTCGGAACCGTCATCAATGACTTTACCGGTAAGATTTTCATCGCTTTTTTTGAGATGCACGACATCGGCCTGCGCGGCGGCAGAAATGAGAAAGAAGGAAAGTACCGTCAGAGGCAGCCGGCGGACCGTGGGACGACTCCGTGGTTTCATCGCCGGATGGAAAATTACTGGACCGTGACCGGGACTATTTTCTTGGTGACCGGCATTTTCTTGAGCGTGATCCCGAGAACCCCGTCTTCGTAGCGGGCGGACGTGTTCTTATCCTGTACCGGCGAAGGGAGCTGGAAGCTTTGCTCGACAGGCTCTTCTTTACCGCCCGTATCCATCGCCTTTCTCACGGCTTCGACGCGTAAGACGCGCTCGTTTTCGATGTTGACACGGATACTGTTCTTTTTAAGTCCCGGGACTTCGAGGACGACTTTGATCTCCGTATCCGTTTCCGAGACGCGGAACGGGCCCGTGTTTGAAAATTGTGTCGGCGCCGCTGCCGCGCTGAAATTCAAATCGTGCGTCATTTTGAGCTCACCCGTCTGCTCGTCAAAGGTCGGGATTCCTTCTTCCTTGATCACTTGCTTGATCTGGGAAGTGACGGCACCGTATTCCTTGGAAAGTTCTTTCAGCTTGGAAATATAGTTGCGGTAGTCCTGTTTGGCCTGGTCGACGGCGGCGTTGGACTGCGTCGTCGTATCCTGATTCTGGGAATTGCCCATCGCATTCGACGCGGGCGCCAGCAGCAGCACAAAAAGAGCCGCGAGCACGGCAAGTTTACGGCTGCCGGGTTTCACAGCCGGCAGTTTTCCTTCACGGCAAAGCGGGCACTCATTGGGTTTATAGGTCTTGATGTTCATCGGAAGAAGTGAAACGAAATCCTGCTGAAAAATAGCGGCGCCTGCGCTGCGGTCCACGAGGGACGCGACCGCGACGACCTGAGCCCCTTCACGCTCCACAAGCTCGATGACTTCATGCACGGACTTGCCGGTCGTGATCACGTCTTCGACCGCGATGACTTTCTCGCCTTTCTTCACGCTGAAACCGCGCCTGAGCGTAAAGGCCTGATCCTGCCTCTCCGCGAAGATCGAGCGGACTTTGAGCGCTCGGCCAAGCTCATAGGAAACGAGCATGCCGCCGAGCGCGGGACCGATCACGGTGACCGCTTCGTATTTTGTAAGTTTTTTAGCCAATTCCTGGCAGAGCTTTTCGGCGATCCAGGGCTTCTGCAGCACAAGAGCACACTGCATGTAATTGGGGCTGTGCAGTCCGCTGGAAAGCAGGAAATGCCCCGTGAGGAGCGCCTTTTCATCCTTGAATAACTGGATCAGTTCTTTTTCGGTCATAACCGTTTTATTATAACATAATTTATGCGGAATATTCCGGACAGGCAGCTGTATGCCCGCAGTCCCATCGTATAAGCCGTCCGTCCGCGCCGAAATACAGGAATATCCATGGACGGTCGAGGAACTTGCCTTTTAGCGAGCGGTACAGAAACCTTTGTCCCGGACCTTCCGGCCGCACGGTCGACGGTTCTCCGTACCGGGCTCGGATGTCCTTCATCGCAGCGCCGGCCTTGATCTCACCGGCGATCAGCGCCGCTTCGACTTTTTTGAAAGCCTGTTCATGAAGCTTTGCGTGTTTGGCTTTTTCGGCTTCCTGGGCGGCTTGGTCTTTGAGCGTGCCGATCTCCTCTCCGTACTGCATGAGCTCCATGCCGCAGGAAAAGTAGGCTCCCCCTAAAAGGAAAAGCGAGAATGCGGCGAGCCTCGCCGCGGACTTGAGTTTATCTGCCTTCTTCATCGAAAGAGCTATCCTTTGACGCTGAACGTCGATCTCCAGAACACGAACGCGCACGACCTGCCCTGTTTTTACCACAGCATGCGGGTCGCGCACAAACTCATTCGAAAGCTCCGAGATGTGGACGAGCCCGTCCTGATGGACTCCGATGTCGACGAAGGCGCCGAAGTTGGCGACGTTGGTGACGGTGCCTTCGAGAGCCATGCCCGGTTTCAAGTCCCCGATCTTCGTGACATCTTCTCGCAGAGCCGCCGTCTTGAACTCGGGCCTCGGATCCCGCCCGGGCTTTTCGAGCTCTTCGAGAATATCGGTGACCGTCGGCACGCCGAAGCGTTCGTCGGCCATCTCCTGGGGGTCGATCGAGTCTAGAAGATCGAGGTTTCCGATGATCTCGTCCACGCTTTTACCCGTACGCGCAGCGATCTTTTCGACGACTTCGTAAGATTCCGGATGTACGGCCGAGGCATCGAGCGGGTTGTCGCCGTTTCTAATCCGCAAAAATCCGGCCGCCAGCTCGAATGTCTTGCCGCCGAAATCGGGAACAGACAGGAACTGCTCACGCGTCCTGAAGAGCCCGTGCGCGTTGCGGTGCTGCATGATATTTTCAGCGGTACGGCGCGTGAGGCCCGACACGTAAGATAGGAGAGACGGTGAGGCGGTGTTGACGTCCACGCCGACGGCATTGACGCAGTCTTCGACGACGTGGTGCAGCATTTTCCCCAGACGCGTCTGGCTCACGTCGTGCTGGTACTGGCCGACGCCGATCGCCTTGGGGTCGATCTTCACGAGCTCCGCAAGCGGATCCTGCAGACGGCGCGCGATGGAGACCGCGCCGCGGTAAGAGACATCCATCCCGGGCAGTTCCTGCGACGCAAGCTCCGAGGCCGAATAGACCGACGCCCCCGCTTCGGAAACGACGGCTTTCTGGACTTTAAGTTCGGGGTTGAGCTTCAGAAGTTCGGATACCAGTTTGTCGGTCTCCCGCGATGCCGTGCCGTTGCCGATCGCGATGATCTCGATCTCGTATTTTTTTACGATCGCCGTCAGCGTTCTGAGCGAACCGGCCCAATCGTCTTGGGGCGCGTGGGGATATATCGCGCCCGTCTCACAAACTTTTCCGGTCTTATCCACCGCCGCGACCTTGACGCCGGTCCTGAATCCCGGATCAAGGCCGAGCACCGCCCGGGGACCCGCCGGCGCTGACAAAAGGAGATTTTTTAGATTTTCTGCGAAAACGCGTATCGCTTCTTCCTCCGCTTTTTCGCGAAGCCGGCTCAGGATATCGAGCTCAAGGCGGATGCGGATCTTGTATTTCCATGCCCCCTTCGCCGTTTCGAAAAGCCATGCATCGGCCGGACGGCGGCGCGCTTCGATTCCGAATTTTTTCATAACAGCCTGGATATACTCCGCATCCTCGTTCTTTTGGCCTGCGGATCCTGAGCCGAGTTCATAGATGCCGTCCGTGTGGAGCGATACTTTCAGGATATTTTCTTTGCGGCCGCGAAGGATGGCAAGCATCCGGTGCGAAGGGATATCTGATATTTTCTGGCGGAAACTAAAATAATCCGTGAATTTCGAAGCCTCTTCGGGCGGTGCGGTGCAATTCTGGGCAGCGAGAGACAGGATCCATCCTTCTTTCCAGAATTTTTCACGCAGGGCTCCGTTCAGCGCCGCGTCATCGGAGAGGCGGTCCATGAGTATCTCGCGGGCGCCCGCGAGAGCCGCGGCCGTATCCGGTACGGCTTTATCCGGATCGACGTAGCCTGCGGCGGATGAGGCCGGGTCGGTCATCGGATCCGAAAGGATCTTATCGGCGAGGGGTTCCAGCCCCATATCCTTTGCGGCCTGGGATTTGGAATTTTTTTTCGGACGGAACGGCAGATAGATATCTTCAAGGGCGGCCTTGGTTTCGGCCGCGCGCAGTGAGGCTTTCAGAGAATCGGTCAGCTTGCCCTGGTCTTCAATCGATTGGAAGATCTCGATGCGGCGTTTTTCCAGCTCGCGCAGATATTCGAGGCGCTCGGACAAAAGACGCAGGTGGGTGTCGGTGAGACCGCCGGTCGCTTCTTTGCGGTAGCGTGCGATGAAAGGCACCGTCGCCCCGCCGTCAAGCAGGCGTATCGCGGCCAGGACCTGGGGACGCGTCACCGAAAGCTCTTCGGCGATCAGGCGCTCGACGGTCGGCGCGGCGCCCGCGTTCAGCGTGTCAGTCATGGCTTCGGGCGGGAGTGTCGCCGGATCCTGTGTTCTACAGCTGCTTCAAAGCTTCCTGCAGATGAGGAAGGATCGCTTCGAGCTCTTCTTTCATCAGGCGGCCTAGCTTGGCAAAGCGCGGCTCTCCGTCGGCCGTAAAATTTTCACGGGAGATCTGGATCTTCTTGGGACCGTTATTATAGGAGTAAATGCTGACCGTGATCTTCGTGCCTTCGCCTTCCCAGCTTTTAGCGAAGATCTGCTTGTCTAACGTCGCGTCATAGGGCATAGAGTGTCCTTTTTTTAAATGATGGTCTTGCTGCTTCCAAATGATATTAGCAGATTTGGGAGATCAGAGCCTGAATTTCCCGTGGTCGTTGTACCCGCGGCGGTTCAGCGACTTGTGAAACTTCTGCTCAACCTCGTCGACAGTGGCGCGCAGGAGCGCAAAAATCTTTTCGCTCTGCTCCGCGCTGAACTCGTAGCTGGAGCTTGCGAGATTGCCGATGAGCTCGATCTTTTTCACCGCATTGGTGACCCTGGGCTCCGCGAGCCTTTTGAACTTTTCTTCCTTCGTCTCTTCCTTGCCGCCTGCGTTTTCCGGATTTGAAGAATCGCTCATCAGAAACTCCTTGTGGTTTAAAAGTCATTCTACTCTCGCGCTGTGATAAAATAAAGCTCATCATGGATGATAAAATATTTTTGTCCGCTTTTTCGAAAAGTAAGGAATGGCAGAAAGACGCCCGGGGAATGGCCGAAAAGATCTCTAAAGGCCTCGGCGGAAGATCCTGCGACCTTTTGATCTTTTTCGTTTCGGAAGCCTATCAGGACTTCGACCTCAAAATTTTTTCGGATATCCTTTCATCCGTCCTGCCTTGCGGCGTCTCCATCGGCTGCAATTCCTCGGGCGTCATCAGTTCCGACACCGAGATCGAGATGCAGCCGGGCATCTCGATCATGGCGATGCACCTGCCCGGCGTCAAAACCGTGCCCTTCCGCCTGTCCGCACAGGAAAGCACGGAAATCACGACAGGCGCAGAACTTCTCAACTTTCTCGACATCTATCCGACCGATAAACCGCGCTTCATCTGCCTGGCAGATCCGATAAGCTGCGACATTTCACAGCTGCTGCATTCTTTCAACGATGGCTACAAGGGCCTGCCGATGGTCGGCGGTCTAGCCAGCGCCGGCGTCCTCGGCGCACCCAACTGGCTCTCGCTGGACGGTGCCAAATACGAGGACGGCGCCGTGGGTCTTGCGCTGATCGGAGACATCCAATTCGATGTCACCGTCTCGCAGGGCTGCCGCCCCATCGGCAGACCCTACATAATCACGAAAGCTGACGGAAATATCCTGCACGAACTGGCCGGAAAGCCCGCGCTTGACGCGATCCGCGAGATGCTCATGGATCTTCCCGCGCGGGACAAAACGCTTGCGGCTCGGTCTCTTTTTATGGGATTGGTCATGAACGAGCATCAGACAGAATTCAAAAGAGGTGATTTTCTGATACGCAACATCATGGGTTCCGACCCGGATACCGACGCGTTGATCATCGGCGCCTCACTGAAGGTCGGTCAGACGATCCAGTTCCAGCTGCGCGACGCACAAACCTCGGAAGAGGATCTGAAGCTTCTGCTGGAGAAGATGCCGAAGGCCAAGAAGGCGGGAGCGCGTGGAGCTATCCTCGTCAGCTGCTGCGGCCGCGGAAAGGGACTGTACGGTTTCTCGAATCACGACGTTTCGATGATCCAATCAGCGGCGGGCCCTCTGCCGCTGGCCGGTTTCTTCGCCAACGGCGAGTTCGGCCCCATCGGAAGCAAAAACTACGTCCATGGCTATACGTCGAGCCTCGTGATCTTAAGCTGACAGACCGCACCCAAGTCTCTTGTCTTGATTATCCGCAGTATATCAGGTAAACTAAAAAGTATGATCATTTTTAATCAAAAATTATCATTTAGATCACTTTTCTTATTCCTTATCCTCACTGTTCCGGCGGTGGCCGCAGCGGCGGGTTTCCGCGGCGAGGTCATGGCGCTCCAGGGCGACGCATTCGTGATTTCTGATCTTTCGCGCGCATCCGCCGAAAAAGGCCAGCTTGTCGCATCAGGCGACTCGCTTGAAACCGGAGCCTCAAGCTTCATCGATATCGGTTTCGACAGCGGCTGGAAAAACGTCATGCGCGTGGGCGAAAATAGCACCGTCAAGATCACGGACATCTATCCGACGAGCCTTTCGCTGGTCGGCGGCGAGATACTCGCGAAACTCGATGCGCTCCCGAAGGACTCCACTTTTGAGATCAAAACCCCGACCGCCGTCATCGGCATCCGCGGCAGCATGTGCCTTGCCGAACACAAAGACGGTGTGACGACCGCCAGCAATCTTCATGCGCATCCGATCTTCGTAGCGCCTCCGG
>CAZJAX010000066.1:0-10870 GCA_964543965.1 uncultured Planctomycetia bacterium | reverse complement strand
GCGGTTTTCGCCGAAGAACATGTGCTCGGTGCGGCAGAGGCCGATGCCTTCGGCGCCGAAATTGCGCGCGATGCGCGCGTCTTCCGGCGTGTCGGCATTGGTACGCACTTTCAGGCGGCGGACGTCATCAGCCCACTGCATGAACTGCTTGAAATCATTGTCGAGGACCGGGGTCACGAGCTTGGTCTCGCCGAGGATCACTTCGCCGGTAGAACCGTTGAGCGTGATATAGTCACCCTCTTTGACTTTGATCGTTTTTCCGGACGCGTCGGTGACGGTGAAAAAGTTCTTCTCGATATGGATGGCGCCGCAACCCGCGATGCAGCACTTGCCCATGCCGCGCGCAACGACGGCCGCGTGGCTGGTCATGCCGCCCGTCGCGGTCAGAATACCTTCGGCCGCGATCATACCGCCGACGTCTTCGGGCGATGTTTCTTTGCGGACGAGAATGGTCTTCTTTTTCTTGTCGTTCCACTCGGTCGCGTGTTCCGCGGTAAACACCACTTGCCCGACCGCGGCTCCCGGGGATGCCGGCAGGCCTTTGGCCAAAACCTTGTATTTGACCTTGGTGTCGATGGTGTCATGGAGAAGCTGGTCAAGCTGCTCAGGCTGGACCCGGAGGATCGCCTCGTCTTTGGTGATGAGGCCTTCCTTGACCATGTCGCAGGCGATCTTCACCGCCGCAGCGGCGGAACGCTTGCCGTTGCGCGTCTGAAGAAGATAGAGCTTCTTGTCTTCGATGGTGAACTCAAGATCCTGCATGTCCTTGAAATGCTTTTCCAAGCGCTGATAGATCTCTTCAAGCTGAGCGTAGGAATTGGGCATGACTTTTTTCAGCTGCTCGATCGGGTTCGGGGTGCGGATACCGGCCACGACGTCTTCGCCCTGCGCGTTGATCAGGAACTCGCCGAAGAACTTATGCTCGCCGGTGCCAGGGTCGCGCGTGAACGCCACGCCGGTGCCCGAAGTCTCGCCCATGTTGCCGAACACCATCGACTGGACGTTGACGCCCGTGCCGAGGTCATGGGGTATCTTATTGAGATTGCGGTAGATGATGGCGCGGTTGTTGTTCCACGATTTGAAAACCGCGTCGCAAGCGAGCTTGAGCTGCTGGACCGCGTCATCCGGAAACGCTTTTTTGGTCTTCTTCTTGACCGCTTCCTTATATTCTTTGACAAGTTCCTTCAAAGCCTGCGAATCCAGCTGCGTGTCTTCCTTGATCTTCAGCTTGGCTTTTTTGGCCTGGAGGATGTGTTCAAAATCATGGTGCTCCATCTCGAGCACGACGTTGGAGAACATCTGAATGAAGCGGCGGTACGCGTCATACGCGAAGCGCTCGTTGCCCGACTTCTGGATAAGTCCCTTGACAGCTTCGTCGTTGATGCCGAGGTTCAGGATCGTGTCCATCATTCCCGGCAGGGAGACGGATGCGCCGGAACGGACGGAGACAAGAAGCGGATTTTCGCTGGAGCCGAACTTTTTGCCGGTGGCCTGCTCAAGGCGCTTTAAGTTTTCCATGATCTCGGCTTCGAGACCTTCGGGCCACTTGGAGTTGATGGCGTAGAATTCTTTGCAGGCGACGGTCGAGATGGTAAATCCGGGAGGGACCGGGATGCCGAGGTTGGTCATTTCGGCTAGGTTAGCGCCTTTGCCGCCCAAAAGCGTGCGCTGGTCGCGCGTGCCTTCAGCCTTACCGTTGCCGAAGAAATAGACGTATTTTTTTGCGGTGTTCATATTGCCTTCTTTTCTTCCTTTATTCTCAGCCATTACCGTCATGTTCGTAAAATCCCCTTTTGATTTTTAAATGCCTGAATTAAGACCGCGTTCAGCGGAATAAATTAGAGCCGGATCCTGGAAATTTCTGCAATGTTATGCGTGTAAAGTTCTTTGATGGTCTTCAAGAGCAAAAGCCTGTTAGTCCTTACTTTCATGTCCTCGGTATTGATAAATACCTTCTCAAAGAACTCACCCAAGATATCAAAAAAAGCCTCCGCGTACAAGCTTGTTGCTTTCGCGTAGTCACGGGCGTTTTTGGCGGCACGCACATGATCCCCGCAGGCCTGATAGCGCTTGAAGACCTCGCGCTCCAGATCCTCCGTGAAAACGGCCGGATCGATCGCGGGCGGCAGAGGCTCTTTGTTGCCTTTGAGGATGTTGAACGTCCTTTCGACGACCTTGCACGCCTTCTGGAAAGACTCCTTTTCGACAAGCTTTGCCAGCTCCTGCGCTCTTTGGTACATCTCATAAGGACGTTCGAAGCCGGATGCCATGACGGCATCGACGACGTCTTCACGCAGACCGCGGTCCGCCAGAAGCGCCTTAAAGCGGTCTTTGAAGAACGCGTCCAGCTTCGAGGCGAGAGCCGCTTCTTTGTCCTTGGAAATATACGCGCCCAGCTCTTTACGCGCCGCGTCGATGAGCTCTTTGAACGAGAAATCAAGCCTGTGTTCGAGTGTGATCTTGAAGATCGCCAAAGCGCTGCGGCGAAGACCGTACGGGTCGACGCTGCTGGGTGGTTCTAGGCCTAGGCCGAAGGCAGCGACGATGAGATCGGCCTTATCCAAAAGCGACAACAGCGCGCCGGCTCTGGTCTCCGGAACCATGTCCTGCGCCGTTCGTGGAAGATACTGCTCTCCGATCGCCTGCGCGACCTCAACGCTTTCACCGCTTTCGATCGCATAGTATTTACCCATGATGCCCTGCAGCTCGGGAAACTCACCCACCATCTGAGTGAGCAGGTCCGCCTTGGAAAGAAACGCCGCCTTCTCGAGGGATGGGTCGGAAAAAAGCTTCGATAGGCTGATAAGCCGATCCGACTTTTCAAGCATCGAGCCGGCGCCTTTCAAGAATACCAGGTTCTTCAATTCATCCCTTTTCTTCTGAAAACCCGCTTTGATGTCTTCCCGGTAAAAATGCAGGCTGTCTTGAAGTTTTGCCTGTAAGATCATCTCGATGTTCCTTGAAATGATCTTTTTCTCGGCTGCGGTCCTGTCGCCGTCCAAAACAGCGATCAATTTGGGCGCGATGGTCCCCTTCTTCCCATCAACCCCCTTTTTGACAACACCAAAAATGCGCTGTTTTCGGGCCATGCTGACGGCCAGGACTTCAAGCGGAAGCGAAAGAAACTCGTCGCCGAACGGCGCGGCCACCGCATGAGGGCTCTCCACAAGATAATTGACCTCATTCAAAAGGAAATGGTCAGGATAAAGCTCCAGCCCCATCGACGCGGCGAGCTTCGCCAGCTCGCTCTGAATAGTCTTTTTACGGATCACCTGGTCGAGGATCACTCCATTTTTCCTGCATGCCTGGTGATAGGAGGGTATATCTTTGATCGTGACGCGGATACGCCTGCCTTTCAGAAAAAAGACGGTAGATACGGCTGAGGCGGTGGAGCCGATCTTGAATTTTAGTACCTTTTTGCCGAGTATGGCCAGATAATTGCGGATGGGGCGCGAAAAAGTGATGCCCGAATCATCCCATTTCATGTTCTTGGGAAAGTTGAGCGTCTTCACGAGCGTCTCGAAAACAGAAGGAAGAATTTTTTCCGTTTTCTCGCAGGGCTCAGCCTTGCGGATGAACGCAAAAGGTTTGCCGTTCACGTCCTGGATCACGGTGTCCCCCGCGGAGGCGCCGCGGTGCTTCAGGATGGTCAGATATTTTTCTGTCGGCTGGCCGTCGGCTCCGAAGGCTTCGTCCTTCGATAGAATTTTCGTCATCTGGTCGCGGGCGGCCTGAACGGCCGAAATGCCGTCGACTCCGAACACGATGCGCCGCGGCGTCGCCCATACACGGCAGGAAGCGAACGTGATCCTCTGCTCTGTGAGGAGCTTCTTCATCTTTTCGGCGAAGGGATTGCTCTCAAGCGTCGTGCCCTCGAGAAAATCGGCCAGCGAGGTCGCCGGCAGCTCCTCACAGCCGATCTCAAAAAGCAGGTCGAGGGATGCGGCCTCTTTAGTCTTTTTTGCCATCAGCAGCTCCGTCGGAAATTTTTTCGAAATAGCGCTGAGCGCACTTCTTGGCGAGATTTCTCACGCGCGCGATGTAAGTCGGCCGCTCGTTGACGCTGACGGCGCCGCGGGCGTCGAGCATATTGAAAGCGTGCGAGGTCTTGAGCGTCATCTCATACGCAGGGAAAACGAGCGCATGGGGATCCGGATCCGGACCGCCCAAAAGGCGCTTGGCTTCGGCCTCGTATTTATCAAAAAGTTCATGCAGGAGCTTGGTGTCGCTCGTCTCGAAATTGTAATGGCAATACTCCTTTTCAAAGGCCAGGCGAAGATCGCCGTACTTCACATCCTTGGACCACTGCAGATCGAACATGTCGTTTTTACCCTGCAGAAACATCGCGATGCGCTCAAGTCCGTAGGTGATCTCGCAGGAAATAGGGCTGAGCGCAAACCCGGCCATCTGCTGGAAGTAGGTGAACTGGGTGACTTCAAGGCTGTCGAGCCACACCTCCCAGCCGAGACCGGAAGCGCCGAGCGTCGGAGACTCCCAGTCATCCTGGACGAAGCGGATATCATGCTCCTCGAGCTTGAGGCCGATGGAGCGCAGGCTGTCCAGGTAAAGGTCCTGCACATTTTCCCGCGAAGGCTTGAGAATGACTTGGTACTGGTAGTAATGCTGGGTTCGCAGAGGATTTTCGCCGTAGCGGCCGTCCGTCGGGCGGCGCGTCGGCTGGACATAGGCGACGTTCTGATCATCTTTGCCGAGGGAGCCGAAAAAGGTGGCGGGATGGAACGTGCCCGCGCCCACCTCCATATCATAGGGTTGGAGGATGGCGCAGCCCTGCTTTGCCCAGTATTCACTGAGGCGGGCTATCATTTCCTGAAACGTGGCGGTGTTTTTCATCGGCTGATCGTCTCGAGCTTTCCTATTATAGGGAAATCTTCGCCGGAATCAATTGAAACCCATTTTTTCCATAAAGGTCACGGAATTGAGCTTGCGCTGGAGATGGAAATCAACGAAGCGGCGCAGGACTTTTTCAAGCTCCCCCCCGACCTCTTGGGCCACTTTGACATGGTACAGGTCTTTGACCGGCGCGCGCCGCGCATGCTCGAGAAAATTGATCGTTCCCCGCGAAACCGGAATGCCGACGCCGGTCGAGGCCACGGAGGCTCCGCTGCCGCGGGCGAGATCCTGTGCTTTGCCGGCACAGGATTGACAGAAGATCCCGCCCTGTTTCACGCTGAAAAAAGCCGGATCCGGCAGCTCAGCGCGGCAGATGACGCAGGCCTTGATCTCAGGCATAAAACCGAGGATCTCAAAAAATTTGATCTCGAAGATCCTCGCCGCGCGCTTGGACGATGCGCCGCTTGAAAGGAACGCAAGCAGATCGAGCGCGAGGCTGAAGATATCCGGCTCCGCCTCTTCGACTTCGGTGAGCTCATCGATGAGCTCGATGAAGTAGCTGGCATAGGCAAGCCGCTCGAGATCTTCGCGCACGGCGGGAAACAGATCGACGAGATCTACCTGGGTCACCTGGTGCAGGTCGCCGCCGCGCTTCCTTTTATAGAACATGATCTCATTGAGCGAAAATGGCTCGAGGGTGCTGCCGTAGCGGTGGCGGCCGTCGCGGATGCCGCGGACGATACCCTTGATCTTGCCGTGCTCCTGGGTATAAAGATCCACGAGAAGGCTCGTATCCCGATAGTCTTGTTTGGCCAGGACAAGCGCCAATGTCTTGGTTGCTGCCATGATTCCGTTGTCCTTGGGAAAATCTAACCGAGTATTTTTTCGAGAATATCTTCCTGGCGGCGGAACATCTTTTCCCTATCCGCGGCGGCGTGATCGTCATACCCGAGAAGATGAAGCGTGCCGTGTACGAGGTAGCGGGCAAGTTCTGTGCGCCATGGGATCCCGAGGTCTTTGGCGACGAACTGCGCCATATCGACCGACACGACGACGTCGCCGAGATAGTCTGCCTCTTTTCCCACCAGATACTCGGAACCAGGCTCGAAAGAGATCACGTCGGTCGCGTAGTCGTGCTTGAGAAATTTTTTGTTGAGAGCGCGGATCTCTTTGTTGTTGGTGACAAGCACGCTCACGAAGCATTTCTTTGATTTTTCGGCTGCCAGAGTCCCCGAGATCACGCGGCGCACCCAAGCTTCGGGGATGCCCTCGGCGATCTTATTCCTCTGGATCTTGATGGCGGCTGTTTTGCTCATAGGTCAGCGAAGTTTGATGCCGAGGTCGCGAAGCTGTTTTTCGTCTACCGGCGATGGAGCGCTCGTCATCGGATCGACAGCCTTCGCATTTTTAGGGAACGCGATGACTTCACGTATCGATTCGAGGCCGAGCGCGATGGTCATCAGGCGGTCCACCCCGAAGGCCAGCCCCCCGTGCGGCGGCGTGCCGTACTGAAAGGCGCCAAGGAGAAATCCGAAGCGGTTCTTGATCTCGTCAGCCGAAAGGCCGATCGTCTCGAAGATCTCTTTCTGAAGCGTCTCGCTATGGATGCGGATAGAGCCGGAGGCAAGCTCATTGCCGTTGAGCACCAGGTCGTAGGCGCGGGAGCGGATCTTCTCAAGTTCGCCGGACGGTTTGTATTTATTCCAGTCCTCGGCATGCGGCGCTGTAAACGGGTGGTGCTCGCTCACCCATCGCTTGTCTTCAGCGTCGTACTGGAAGAGCGGGAAATCCGTGATCCAGCTGAAATGAAAGACGCCCTTCGGCGCCAAACCCTTCCACCGCGAAGCGTATAGACGCACGGCCCCGAGCACTTTCTGCGCTTTTTTGCGCGTATCGGCGCCGAACACGATGAGGTCGCCGTCCTTGGGCTGAAAGCGCGATTGAAGTCCCGTCAGTTGCTCGGGTTTAAAAAATTTGGCGATGGGAGCCTCCAGCTTGCCGGCTTCGACTTTGAAATAAGCCAATCCGCCCGCGCCCTCGGATTTTGCAAACTCGGTGAGCAGGTCGATGTCTTTTCGTGAGGGGCCGCCCGCGGGGATGCACAGCGCGAGGATCGCTCCGTCTTCCTTGGCGAGAACATCGCCGAAGACTTTGAATTCACAGCCCCGCACGATGTCCGACACATCCTCGATCGGCAGTCCGAAGCGGAGATCCGGTTTATCCGTGCCGTACTTAGCCATCGCCTCCTGATAAGAGAGGCGAGGAAACGGGGTCTTCAGCGATACGCCCGGCACTTCGGCAAAGATAGCCTTCATCACGTCTTCGATCACGGTAAAAATGTCGTTCTCATCGAGAAAAGACATCTCCATATCGAGCTGGGTAAACTCGGGCTGGCGGTCCGCGCGAAGATCCTCGTCGCGGAAACACTTGGCGATCTGGAAATAACGGTCAAAGCCTGAAACCATCAGGATCTGCTTGAAAAGCTGAGGCGACTGCGGCAGCGCGTAAAACTCGCCCTGGTTCACGCGGCTCGGCACGAGATAGTCTCGCGCGCCTTCGGGCGTGGACTTTGTCAGGATCGGCGTCTCGACTTCGATGAAGCCGTGCTTGTCGAACATATTTCGGATGATCTGGTAGACACGGTGACGCGCGAAAAGGCTTTTTTGCACTTCGGGATTGCGCAAATCGAGGTAGCGGTAAGTCATGCGCAGGTCTTCGTTGGTCTCGCGGCTCTTGGTGATCTCAAAAGGAGGAAGCATGGCTTCGCTGAACGTGCTGATCTCAGGCTCCCCGATCTCGATCTGGCCCGTGGTGATCTTGGTATTTTCGGTGCCTGAGGGACGGCGCTTGACCGTGCCCTTCACCTGCACGCATTGCTCGGATTTAAAATCCGTGATTTTTCCCGAATAGACGATCTGAGTCTTGCCGTAGCGGTCACGCAGATCAAGGAACACGAGCCCCCCGTGATCGCGGACGGTGTCGACCCAGCCGCAGAGAGTCACTTTTTCATCGATATTCTTTTCGGTCAGCTGACCGCAAGTATGAGTGCGAAGCATTCAGTTCCCTTTCTTACCCGATAAAAATTGGACGGCCTCAGCAAGAGCGACCGTCTCCTGGATACCGCTTTCCATATTTTTCAAAGAAAATTTGCCGTCTTTGAGCTCGTTGTCGCCAAGAATGACGGTGAAGCGGCAGCGGTGCTTGTCCGCAAGCCTCATCTGTCCCTTGAGCGACTTGGAAGAAAAATCCATCAGCGCCGCAAGCCCTGCCCTGCGCAGACGTGAAAGGAGAGCAAAGCCTTCCTTTTGCGCCGCCTCTCCGAGAGTCGCGATAAAAACCACGTTTTGGTAAGCGGCAGCATCTTTGGATTCGTCCGCCAGACACATCACCAGCCTCTCGATGCCGACCGCAAACCCGACCGCGCCGAGCCTAGGTCCGCCGAAAGTCTCGATCAGGCTGTCATAGCGTCCGCCCGCGCCGAGCGCGTCCTGCGCGCCGAGCTTAGGATGCGACACCTCGAATACCGTCTTCGTATAATAATCCAGCCCGCGCACCATATGCGGTTCAAGAACATACGCGATCCCCGCGCTTTCGAGCAGGGCGCAGACCGCGTCAAAATGAGCCTTGCTCTCAGGCGTGAGGTAGCCTGTGATCGCCGGGGATTTTTCTGCGATCCGCCGGCACGACTCGACCTTGCAGTCCAGAAGACGGAACACGTTTTTATTCAGCCGGTTTTTGCAATCGTCGCAAAGACCGTCCTCGAACGGCTTGAAATAATTTTTCAGGACTTCGCGGAACTTCTCGCGCTCTTCGAAGGTGCCAAGGTTATTGAGCTTGAGCTTGTACCCGCCGGCGCCGGCGCGGTCCAGAAATACGGTGAGCGCCTGTATCGTTTCCGCATCGGATGCCGGGCTGTCGGATCCGAGCGTCTCCACCCCTATCTGATGAAACTGGCGCAGGCGTCCTGCCTGGGGTCTTTCGGAGCGGAACATCGGCCCCATGTAATAAAATTTTGAGAGACCATCGGTCTTATCGAATTCGTTTTCGAGGTACGCCCTGACCACTCCGGCCGTGCCCTCGGGTCTCATCGCCACGCGTGTCTTGGAGCGGTCCTCGAACTCGTACATCTCCTTCTGTACGACATCGGTTTCGGTGCCGAGGGCGCGGGTAAACACGTCCTTTTCTTCAAGGATCGGGGTCCTCAGCTCGGAAAAGCCGAAATTACGGAAGACTTCGCGGGCGGTGGACTCGATTTTCTGGAAGCGGAGGGCATCGTCTCCATAGATGTCATGGGTGCCGCGGAGACGTTGGAAAGGCATGAAACGAAACTACTTGACGTCTTTTTTCATGATCAGGCCGGGCTTGAAGATCACGACCTTCTTCGGCGGGACCGGGACTTCCTGGCCTGTGCGCGGGTTGCGTCCGAGACGGCCGCGGCGGGACTTGATCTTGAAAATTCCGAAATTGCGCAATTCGACGGTCTGTCCGGCAGCTAGATACTCGGTGATCTTATCCAGCGCCGCCTGCACCACGCGCTTGACCTCGATCTGCTTGATTCCGGTCTCGCCGGCGATTTTCAGGACGATATCTTTTTTAGTGACAGCCACGGCATGCCTCCGAAAGTTTGTATGATATTATCACACAAGAAGTTACGGTGTCAACTTTATGATAAAGAAATGAGACAGTCTGATTAATTCATGGAATTAACCAGACTGTCTCATAATATTTCAGCAGAGAATTTATCAGGGCTCGAAGGGAACCGTTTCCCTTCTACCGTCGGCCGCTACTCGGTCAATGACCAGGTTGCCGTCAAATTCATACGGGTCGCTTAAAAATATGCCCGTGGCAGGCACCCATTGGCGGGGCGGGTCATTAAGTACCCAGTAGTGCGTATGCCCGTTGAAAGTGGTGCTTTCTCTTGCCCCATGTTCGTCTAGCGCATCCATAACCGGCGGCGGAGCTTCTGAAGGTGCGGCCACTTCGACGGTTTCCCTTCTGCCGTCGACAGCTACCCGATCACGAACCCAGAAGCCGTCATCAAGATAAGACGCGCTTAACCAAGCGCCTGTTGCTGGCACCCATTCACGCGGCGGATCATTAAATATCCAGTAGTACGTGTCTCCGTTGTGCGTGGTGGTGGTCGTGTCTTCGTCTACGTCATCAGGATCTACCGAGGGCGGAGTGGGTCCGGCTGGCGGAGGAGTCGCTGTTGGAGGATCATCCGGCAACAGCACAAGAAAGCTGCCGTCGGTTCCTTCCATATAAAAGAAGTCATCGTCATAATAATAATCCCAACTCTCATCGTTGAACGTGACTTCATACTCCCATTTAAAACCTCCATTGCCGTCAGAAACAAGCTCGGCGTCGGTGATCGATCCGATCTGCAATCCTAATACAGGATCAACAATGACCGTGCCGTTCGCATAGCGATCTGGAGGCGGCGTCGCTGTCGGTGGTTCCGCCGGCGGCTCCGGAGGTGTCGGCGGCTCCGGAGGTGTCGGCGGCTCCGCTGGAGGCTCTACCGGGGGAGTTGGCGGCTGTGCCGGAGGCTGCGACGGGGGCTGCGGCGGAGTCGGAGGCTCTGCCGGCGGAGTCGGAGGCTGTGTCGGAGGAGTCGGAGGCTCTGTCGGAGGCTGCGACGGGGGCTGCGGCGGTGTCGGCGGCTGCGTCGGTGGCGTTGGAGGCTGTGTCGGAGGCTCTGTCGGAGGCTGCGACGGGGGCTGCGGCGGTGTCGGCGGCTGCGTTGGAGGCGTCGGCGGCTGAGTCGGCGGCTGCGTTGGAGGCTGAGTCGGCGGCTGCGTTGGAGGCTGCGTTGGCGGCTGTGCCGGAGGCTGCGTCGGCGGCTGCACCGGAGGCTGCGTCGGAGGCAGCGGAGGCTGAGTCGGCGGCTGCGTTGGAGGCTGCGTTGGCGGCTGTGCCGGAGGCTGCGTCGGCGGCTGCACCGGAGGCTGCGTCGGAGGCAGCGGAGGCTGAGTCGGCGGCTGCGTTGGAGGCTGCGTTGGCGGCTGTGCCGGAGGCT
>CAZJAX010000065.1:0-11046 GCA_964543965.1 uncultured Planctomycetia bacterium | reverse complement strand
GCGCGCCGCCTCTTCATAGTCTTTCATCTTGTCGAACACGACGACGAACATCTGACCCTGCGGCCGGCGGTCTTTGACGAGATCGAGAAATTCGGTGTAGTTGACCATCATCTGGTCGCGGATGATCTGCTTCAGGACCGTCTGTGCCGATCCCTGCGAATCCGTAAAAAGCGTCACCATGCCCAGCGTATACAGAGCCATTTTCGGAAACCGCGAGCGCAGACCCGACTCTATGCCGGCGCTGCGCGCATCGGTAACCGGACGAAACTCGAGCGTCTCGATCTTGCTCCTCTGCACTTCGTTTTCGATATAACCGCCCTCTTTGAGTGTCTCCTTCAGGATCAGCTTGTCAGCGTCGGCGGCGGTGATGCGCGCATCAAAGACTTGGCCGTTGGCGAGCCTCACGACAGGACTGTTCTCAAAAGGGCCGGACGCGGCGTCCTTCTTTTCGACGGTCATGATGCCTTGACCGCCTTTGATCGCGGCGTTTTCTTCGATGGAGGCGATCTCGGAGCGGTCGATGGAGATCTCGCCGCCCTGCCACAGAATCACGACCGCTTTGTCGTCTTGGCGGATGATCTTGCCGCTCATGGAGTTGCCGTTCTTGAGCGTGATGACGGCGGAGTTTCTCTTGGAGATCTTTTGCGGGGATTCTTCGTCTTTGTTGACCTTGGAGCGGATGCTCGCGACGGCTTCCGACGTTTTGGCCTTTACGTCCGAGACGGACTTTTTGAGCCAATCCGGCATCTCGAACTCAGCGCGCGCCTGCGCCGTCAGAAATAAAAGCGGGACGATCAGAAAAAAAGCGGACAAACGGGTTCTGCGCATGCGGGTCGTCTCCTGGGCCATGGGATCCATTTTATATCACTCCGGTGCGGATACCGTGAAAAATATACTGCTGAATGTACCCCGCGTGTTCCTTCCAGCGTTTTTGACCGTAGGCGTGCACGCGCTCCTCGGAGACCCGGCGGTTGTTGAAGTAGAGCTTACGCATCGCGCGGAGTATCCAGACGTCGACCGGGAAAGCCTCGTATTTCTGAAACGCGTACAAGAGGACGCAGTCCGCCACCTTGGGTCCGATGCCCGGAAACGCGATGACGCGCTCACGGGCGCTTTCGTAGTCGGCCTCGCGGATGAAGTCGAGGCATTGGGGATTGTGCGCGATGAATTGGGAGCTGGCCCAGAGAAAAGGCGCGCGGTAGCCGAGTCCGAGCTCGCGCAAAACGCGCTCCCCGCCCCCGGCGATCTCCGCGGCATCGGGAAAACCGCTCCTGCCGTCTTTGCGGCGCCGGCTAAAGTGAGCGGTCATGTTTTTCCAGATGTGCTGGATGCGCTTCACGTTGTTATTCGACGAAAGGATGAATCCCGCCAGCCCCTGCCACGGATCCTGACGGATGAGCCTGAGGCCCGCCAGAGTATCGCGCGTGATTCTGAGCTTTTCCTCCCCGTCGAGGACGGCGTAGACGGGCGAAAGGTCGCGCTTCAAGTCGAAATAGTCCTCGAGGACCCGGGCCGAGGGCACGCGGCCGGCCGCCTCCGCGTGAAGATCGCGGTCTTTTTGATACAAAACGAGGCTCGACCCGCCGATGTCGCCCCGGTACTCGGAGCCGTTCTTCTCGAAACCGAACACCTGACCGGAGTCGAGCGTCCTTTCGAGATCGAAATCCGCCGTTTTTAGTTTGATTCTCATTCTCATAATGATAGAATCTTTCCAGGAATTTAAAAAGGAGAATTCTATGCCCGAAGTTTCGGTCTCGCTGGATTGGGTCACGCTTACTTTATTCGGTCTCCGCTGGGTGCATTTCATTTTCGGCATCACCTGGATCGGCCACCTCTACTTCTTCAATTTCGTCAACGGCACCTTCGCCAAAACCATGGACGCGGACACCAAGAAAAAAGTCGTCCCGCAGCTCATGCCCCGCGCTCTCTGGTGGTTCCGCTGGGGCGCGATGATCACGGTCATCACCGGATGGCTCTATATCGGCATGAAGCTCCACCTGAACGGCGGCGGCTTCACCGGCCCCGGCGGTCTCTTTACCTCGACATGGGGTCAGTGGATCAGCCTCGGCGCCGCGCTCGGGACCATCATGTGGTTCAACGTGTGGTTCATCATCTGGCCCGGCCAGAAAAATATCATCACGTGGGTCAAGAAGGGCGAGTCTCCGGCCGAGATGGCGGCGCTCGTGAAAAAAGCGTTTCTGGCCTCCCGCATCAACACCTACCTTTCCGTGCCGATGCTTTTCTGCATGGGCGCGGCAAGCCATCTGCCGGTGTTCAACCTCACGATCGTGCTCGTCATGATTGTGATCAGCATCGCGCTCGTGTGGCACCTGGTTGAAAAAGTCGCGCCGAAAGTCGGCTCGAATTTCTAATCAAGCCCTAAAATAAAAAACCCCGGAGCTTTAAGGCTCCGGGGTTTTTTATTGTCTGTTGTCCGCTATGCGGCGGCGTACTTAAAGTCCGCGCTCCCAGCCGCCTGCGCTGCGATCTGCACTTTCTGCGTCTGCGTCCCCAGCTTTTCATGCCAAACCTCGACGGTGTACTCGCCGGGGGGGAGGTTCGGGAGGTCGAAATGACCCTCTGCGTCCGTCACCGCGAAGTACGGGTGCGCCACGATCCCTACATAGCCGATCATCCACGGATGCACATCACACTTGAGGGGCACCATGACTTCAGGCTGAGCGAACTTCTTGGTCTGCTTCATACCCACGATGGGGAGACCCAGGTTGAACGCCTTATTGGACTTGGGATACGCGTGGATGTTGTGAAGCGTCGCGTCGTTGTTCAGGAATGTGACGTCCTGCCCCACCTGCGCGCCCGAGACGTGGGGCGCATAAATGCACTTAGTGTTGGTGATGGTCACGGGCGCCGACGGAGCCGGAAACGAATAACCCTCAAGCCCTTCTTTGACATACACGAACGCATTGGCCACGCCGCCGTTGGTCACGAGCAGCTCCTCCGAAAGGACGCTGCCGCCCTGATGAAGCACGGCACACTCAGGGTTGCCCTGGATCGGCATCTTTTTGGGCGCCGGGGCCTCACCTTCATAGAGCACGCGCCCTTTAAGCGAGCCTGCACTCGAAAGATCGGGCGCAGATTTTGCAGCTGCGGGAGCTGCGGCGGACACAGAGGGTGCTTCGATCTTAGCTTCTTCTTTGGCGCCGCCGCATCCGGAGACCGCCAGCGCGAAAACCATGACCGCCGTACCTGATAAATGAGCAAGCTTCACTTTTTTCTCCTATTCGACTTTGATGGTTAAGATCAAATCGCCCGGATGGTCGCAGCACGGGCACAATTTTCCCTGTCTTGAAAGCCTGAGTTTTTTGCCGGACTCGATGCCTGCCGGGATCTTCACGGTGATCTTCCGCCCCCCTTTGATCTCGAAGCTGACCTCGCCGCCTTTCTGAGCGCGGGCCTTCGATATGCTTAGATTGGCGGTGACATCCGAGGAGATCTTCTGCACCCCCTCATCCCCTTCGTCCTCTCCGCCGCCCCGAAAACCGCCGAAAATATCTTCGAAGCCCCGCATGCCTCCGTGAAACGTCGTGCGGCCCCCGCCCTGCCCTCCGCGGAATGCTCTCAGCACTTCTTCAAAATCAAAACCCTGCGCGCCCTGGAAACCCTGATAACCGCCGCGCGCCTGTCCCCCGCGTCCGAAACCGCCTTGCGAATAGCCGGACCTCTTGAACGCGTCGTACTCGGAGCGCTTTTTGGCATCGCTCAGGACGTAATAAGCTTCGGACACCTCTTTAAATTTTTCTTCGGCACTCTTGTTGTTGGGGTTGGCATCCGGATGATACTGCTTTGCCAGAGCGCGGTAAGCTTTTTTGATGTCGTCAGAGGACGCTTTTTCGGAAACGCCCAGCACCTGATAGTAGTCTTTATTCATGGTCAGATCTCGATGTCCTGTTTTGCACCGTGGAGCTCGCTTCCGGCGCCGGCTATGAATTCCTGTATCTTTGCGTTGGCGTCATAGATCTTGCGTACACGCGCTTCATTCTTAAGAAAGTGGCGTACGATGTCCGGATCCAGATGCCCGCCCGCCAGCGATTCGATATAAGCCATGCCCTCGCCGAACGAGTTGGCCGGCTTGTAGCAGCGCTTGGAAACGATGGCATCAAAAATATCGGCGACCGCGATGATGCGGCCCGACATCGGGATATCCGTGCCTTTCAAACCGTGAGGGTAGCCCGAGCCGTCGAATTTTTCGTGGTGCGATATCGCGATGTCTGCCGCGGTCTTAAGCAGCTCGGATTTTGACGATTGAAACATGCGCGCGCCGATGACAGTGTGCTGCTTCATAAGCACCCACTCGTCGGGCGCAAGCTTTCCGGGCTTCTGGAGAATTTTATCGGGGATGCCGATCTTTCCGATGTCATGCATCGGAGCCGCATAGCGAAGATGCTCGATCTGCTCGCTCGGAAGACCCATCATCGAGGCGATCTCGACAGAGTAGTCGCTGATGCGCAGGATATGGTTGCCGGTGTCGGGATCCTTGTACTCGGCGGCGATCGCGAGATTGAAGATCATCTCGATATGAGCCTCGCGCACCTGACGGTGCACGTCGCCGAGCTCATCATAGGCCTTCTGCAGCCGTATGATGTCGATGTCGTCGAGCGCCTTCGAGGGTCGCTTCTGCCGCGGGTCCGGCTGCTGGTCTTCGCCTTCGCTTTCCGACTTCTTTCTTCCGGAAATGTACGGCACTAAAGTCCCGGGTTACCTTACGGCGGCTTTGGAAACGACTTTCACCTGATCGCGTCCGCCGTAGCGGGAGAACCAGGGCTTGGCGCCGCCTTCAAGGACCTTGTTGAGCGCCTGAATATTCTTCACGCCGCGGTCGAGCATCCAGGCTTCGAGAGCCTTGCCGCCCTCTTTGCCGTACACCGGGATACCGTCTTTCCAAGTCGCGCGGCCGCAGAGCACGCCGGCGAAATTGACACCGGCCTCGATGGCCAGCGACAGATTTTCACGGAAGATCTCGTCGGTGACGCCTGCCGAGAGATAAATGAAAGGCAGGTTGGTGCATTTGTCCTGGCGCTTGAAGATGGCCTTGGCCTGCTCCCAATCATAGGCCTGCTGCGTGCCGTTGAAAGCCTTAGAACCCTTCAAGTACTTCACGTCCACAGGGATCTCGACTTTCAGCACGTCGACCTTGTACTTGGGTTTGGAGAATTCTTCCATCGACTTGATGACGATCTCCGGCTTGAGCTTGGCGTACTCGAGGGTATCCGTGGTGTTGCTCTTGGGATCGTAGCCGACAAATTCAAGAAAGAAGGCGATGTCTTCTTCGGCGCACTCGTTGCCGATGCGCTCCATGATCTCCTGTTTCTTTGCATTCACTTTGGGATCGTCGAAGGGGGTGTAATAAAGGAGGACTTTGACGCAGTCGGCGCCTTCCTGACGCAGGCGCTTGGCAGAGTAGCCGTCCAAGAAGTCAGGGATACGGCCTTCCATGGTCGCGTCATATCCGGTCTTTTCATACGCCAGAAGAAGCCCGGCGTTCTTGGAACGCTGCTTGGAAGCGGGCAGACCAAACTCGGGATCCAGCAGGATGGCGCTGGCGTAGGGCGTCAGCACTTTGGTGACGATGGTCTTGAACTCGGACATCATCTCTGGGGTGATCTCTTTTTCGGAAACACCCTTGGCTTTCGCGATCGATTTTTGGAGGGATCCGCGCTGGTCCATCGCGGCGGCCGTGATCACACCCTCTTTATTGGCGACATTCGAGATGCTTTTAAATTTACCTTCGGTGATCGTAATCACTGTGAACTCCTTTGCTTATCGTTGACCCGTTCTAAAACCCACGAAAGATGTCCGACTATTTTATCGCTTCGGCACGCGGGGTACAATTACAATTTTACCCGCAGATTTGCTAGACGCTGAAGCGGAAATGCATGATATCGCCGTCCTGCACGATGTATTCTTTGCCTTCGACGCGAAAACGGCCGGCCTCGCGGCAGCCCTGTTCGCCCTTATACTTTACGAAATCGCTATAACCCATCACTTCGGCCCGGATAAAGCCCTTCTCGAAGTCCGAATGGATCTTTCCTGCCGCCTGCGGCGCAGTCGAATTTTTCAGGACATCCCAGGCGCGGTTTTCCGTCTCTCCGACCGTAAAAAAGGAAATGAGCCCCAGAAGCTTGTGCCCCTCGCGCGCCAGCTGCTCGAGGCCGGACTCGGACATGTTCATGGCTTTGAGAAATTCATCGCGCTCCCCTTCTTCGAGGCGCGAGATATCCTCTTCCACCTTGCCGCTGATGACGATCATCGCCGAGCCCTCAGAAGCGGCGTGCTTGCGGACGGCCGCGACGTGGGCAGAGTCGGGCTTGCCGATCTCATCCTCCGAGACGTTGGCCGCGTAAAGGATGGGCTTGTCCGTGATCAGGCGCACGTCCTTCAAAAGCAGGCGCTCGTCGGGCGTAAACTGGCAGGTGATAGCGCGCTTGCCTTCATTGAGCGCCTTTTCGTAGCGCTCCAGAAGCGCGAGCACCGCGCCCGCTTTTTTGTCGAGCTTGGCCGCTTTTTCCACTCGTGATTTGTGCTTGGCTAAGGCGTCCATGTCCTTCAGGATGAGCTCTGTCTGGATCACATCGATATCGCGCAGAGGGTCGACGCTTCCCGAGACATGCACGATGTCGCCCGACTCAAAACAGCGCACGACCTCGATGATGGCGTCGGTTTCGGCGATATGGGACAAAAACTGGTTGCCCAGGCCTTCGCCGGTGCTCGCACCCTTCACGATTCCCGCGATGTCGACGATCTCGACAGTGGTCGGGACGACCTTCTTGGCAGACACGATGGTCGTAAGCACGTGGAGGCGTTTGTCGGGGACGGCGACGATGCCGACATTGGGGTCGATCGTCGCGAACGGATAATTGGCCGCAAGAGCCGTGCCGCGCGTGAGCGCGTTGAAGATGGTAGACTTACCCACGTTGGGCAGGCCTACGATACCGCATTTAAAACTCATACCTTCTCCTTTACCGCCAGCGCCAGCCGGCTGAAAATATCTTTGCCGGTTCCCATCTCCGGATAGTTGCTCTTTGCCGTCGCGAGGATATTCAGGAACGGTGTCTCGATATCTTTATCGCAATACGGCTTCACGTATTCCATCGCGCGCGCCGCAAACTTCATGACCTGAACCGGCTCGATACCCGAAAGCTCGTCGAAAAACCATCCGCAGCTCGTATACATGAACATCGCGAATTTCTGAGCCTCGAGAAGATCCCAGATCTTGTTTTCCTGCGAAAGCGAGATATTTTTGCGCGTCTGCACCTGGCTCAAGAGAAACCGGTCGCGCGTAATAAGCGACGGCTCTAGCAGTACCTGGACGTATTCGTTGCGGGCCTGCCAGGGGTCCTTCAAAAGGTCTTTAAGCTCGCGCTCAAACACCTCATCCACCACCTCTTTAAGGAAATCGAAGGCTTCCCTCAAAGGCGCGCGCCAACGCTGGCTCCAGCCGGCCTGAGCGCTGATACGGCAGCCGCAGTCCGAGCGCCAGCGCTCGACGCCGTGCGCGCAGCTCCAGGAGCTGTTGTCGTAAAGGTCGGCTTCCCAGAATGAGCCGTAGCGATCCAGATAATCGCCGAAATTAGTCAGCTCCGCGAGCTTCTCGTTTTCGATTTTATTGAGCGCGTAAGCCAGCGCCATCTCGCCGAACTTGTGATGGTGCCCGAAACTCTCCCCGTCGGTCGCCGTCGACACGAGCTGCTCGCGGTCGCGGCTGCCGAACGCGCCCATCAGCTTCTGCGCAAAATGGTCGCCGCTGTTGAGGATGCCGTGGAAGGCGATCTCACGCGAGACCGCTCCGTTGTAAAAAAATACATGAAACTGTTTGCCCTGATCGAGGATGACGCGGTACGGATGACGGGTGTCGATGCCCTCGTGATGCGTGTGTATCCAGCGGGAACCGAAGCCGACGTGGCGAAGGCGCCGTGCCTGATGCGGCGCCAGGACCGTGTACAGGATGCCCTGGTCAGCCAGGATATTCAGCGTCTCTCGGTCGACGGCGGTCTCGGAAAGCCACATGCCTTCAGGCTTTCTTTTGTAATGGTACTCGAAGTCCCTGATTCCCCAGACGACCTGCGTGATCTTGTCGCGCTTGGAGGCCAGGGGCATGATGACATGGTTGTAAATTTGAGCCATCGCATTACCGTGGCCGTTCCTCTTGCGGACGCTCTCTCGGTCAGCCTCGACGATCTTGAGATACGTGGCGAGGTCCTTTCTCTTGAGCCAGGACAAAAGCGTCGGCCCGATGTCGTAGCTGATGTGGGAAAAATTATTCATCACGGAGAGCACGTCGCCCTTAGGACCCAAGATCCTGGCCTGCGTATTGGCCTCGTAGCACTCTTTGGCGATGCGCTCGTTCCAGTCATGGAAAGGCTTGGCTGATTCCTCGACGTCCACTTCCCCGGTCCAGGGATTTTCGCGCGGCGGCTGGTAAAAGTGACCGTGAATGCAAATTAGTTTTTTCATCGGGCTATTGTATCACTTTCTCATGGTCCCATGAAAGCGGCGGATGCTGCATACGGCCTGCCGGACATACGCGCGAAGCGCCTAAAGCCTTGAGCTTCGCCGTCAGTCGGCGGCGAAGGTCCGCGCCCTCCACAGCCGCAGCCTGTAGACGCCGCCGATATCGCGAAAGTATCGGTAAGAGTTCTTTGAGTCCGTCAAACACGCGGACTTCGACGCGCGCGCTCACTGACGTTCCTCTCAACGCGGAGACGAGTCTTCGGTCGCGGGCGGATTTGAGATGAAGCGCTCGGGTAAATGAAACCCCGCTCCCTTCGAGGCGGTCCAGCTCCTTTCCGAGAGCAGCGGCAAATGCCTCGGGTGCGATTTTTCCGCCTCTCTGGACAAAAAAAACTTCCGGCGACATGCAGCCGCGTCCGTCCATCATCCAGGCGTCGTGCGCCGCGGCACGCGCCAAACGGGGGCTAAGCGACCCCCGGCCGAAGACCGCAAGACTCACGCGATGGCCGTAACCGATAAAAGGCATCCCCTTCGGCGTCAGCTTTTTGAGCTGTGCGACGGTCTGATCGCTGCCGTAAACGATCACCAGCGCAGCCTTTTTCAAATACGACAGCGTTTGTTTTCGGGATGAAAAAAGAGAAACTTTGCTTGCGAGAGCCGGATCATGCGCCCGCAGAGACGCAAGATACACCGGCAAAAGCCCGCTGTCGCGCCGTGAAATCTTCACGGCATTGTCCGCGCCGGCTAGCAACCCCAGAACGACGCTCGTCACGGACGGGTTGGGTATGTTGGAGGGGACGACATGCACAGCGAGTCCGCCCGCCGCTTTGAAAAAAAGTCCGCGGTCGCGCCTCAAAAGCGAGACGAGCTTTTTCTCCGTCATCTCGGAAAACAGCGCGTCCAGAAGCCTCTCTCCCATGGCATTTGGAAATTCCCGGGCCATCGCGGCAAGCGCTTTGCGGCGGAACGGGTAGCGTCTGTCAAGCCAGCGCGACGAAAGTCTGCCCAGGGACCGGGCGGTGCGCCGATCAGCCACGGAGGAGCGCCTCGTAGGTCAGAGAACATCCGCGGGCTCCGGACCCCGGCGCCCGGCGGAGAAACTCAAAACCAAAGCCCGACGCCCGGCCGACATCCTCGGTCTCTACCGCCATGACGGAGCCGCGGTTGGCCAGATCATAATGGCGCAGGATACCGGGACGCCCAAACTTCACCTCTTTTCCCGTCGCAGGATCCGCGACGACGGTGCGCATCCAGGCGGGACCCGCTTTGAAGGGTCTGCGTTTTATTTTAGCCAGATGATCCGAGAGCGTCGTATCGTAAAACTGACTGGAAAGCTCGGTCATGCCGTACTCGCTCACGCAAAAATGCTCGCTGATCCCGAGCCGTTCCTTGCATCCGCGGTAAAGCTCAGCCTTGGAAACCTCCCGGGATCTCCCCTTGAATCCCCCGGTTTCCATAAGACGGCTTCCCGGCGCAAGCTTGATCGCCGCTTTTTGGCGGCGCATTTCATCCAAAAACGCCGTCAGCGAGAACGCGGTGGCCAGCAGCATCACAGGTTTTTTTTCGCTTGATAGATCGTCGATCAGCCGCTTCGAAAGAACTTCCCCCTTTTTGACATAAAAATTTCCCGCGCCCGCATCGCCGAAACTTTTTTGGACCTCCCCCATCATATAAGACAGAGACGAATCAGGAAGCTCGGAGGGCGAGGCCGTTAAAAAAAAGAGCCGCATGCGCCGGCGGTCCGGCATAAGATACCTGCGGAAAGGAGGCGCGATCGCGGCCTTGTAAAGCGACAGCGTCTCAAAAAAATGAGATCCTCGAGCCGCGGCGGTCGTGCCGCTGGTGCGGAAACGCCGCACCGCCCTGCGGGACGGAAACGATGTCAAAATAAGCTCTTTGAAGCCCAGCGAGGGCATGGCGGGGATTTCATTCCATCGGCGGACATTCTCAGGAGATGCGTTTTGAAGCTCGCAGAAGCGGCGATAGAAGCGGTTGCTTGAATATTGAAAAGAGAAAAGCCGCAGAGCCAGCGCGTTGAACACCGCGTCGGGCATTTTTTCCGCGGCAGAATATCGGCGGATGACAGAAAGGATGTCTCGGTCGAGGGCGCGCGCCTTCGGGTCCACAGGAAAACTTAAGACGGCAGGTCCGAATACCCCATCAGGTATTCATCGGCGGCGCGCGCCGCCCCGCGGCCTTCGTTGATGGCCCAGACGATAAGACTCTGGCCGCGGCGCATATCGCCGGCCGCAAAAACACCCTTGATGTTGGTGGAAAATTTACCGTGCTCCGCCTTGGCGTTGGAACGCTCGTCACGCTCGACACCAAGATCCGCCAGCACCGTCTCTTCGGGACCGAGAAAACCCATCGCCAGAAGCACGAGCTCTGCGGGGATGACTTTTTCAGTGCCCGGAATTTCTTGGGGAGCGAAGCGGCCCTTATCGTCTTTCTGCCACTGGACGCTGACCAAATGTACGGCCTTCACGGTGCCCTGAGCATCGCTTTCAAATTTTTTTGCGGTCACGAGGTACTGTCTGGGGTCTGCGCCGAATGCCGCTGCCGCTTCTTCCTGGCCGT